>JBCCZL010000188.1:0-15432 GCA_039187775.1 Myxococcota bacterium | reverse complement strand
GTCCGAGCGCCGTCCTTGTCGATGTAAGTGATCGCACCAGTGGGACACCGTTCGACTACCTCGTGCACTTCACCGAGCTGAACCCGGTCGGGTTGGCACCACGGCTTCCGACCACCGACGAACAGGTCGCCACTTGCACGGCCGCATTCGCTGACATGAATGCAGAGGCGCCGATCCCACAGCACATCGACTTCTTTTCCTGAGAACTTGTGGATGTCGTCGCTCATACCTTGTACGTACCCTAACGATACCCGTGACGGAAGAGAAGCCACAGGACGAAGCCGAGGAAGCAGAACCCGTCGCGTTTCGGACCGTCGCACTTCGGGCCCTTCGATCGCCAGGCTGCATCGCCTCGATCATCTTCATCATCCTCGGAGTCGTGCTCGCGAAATGGGTGGAGTCGATCGGCGGCCCCGAGGCGCTGATGGAACGTTATGGCATGTGGGCGCCGGTCCTCTCCGTTCCCATTCACGCCATCATTTCGATCTCGCCGCTTCCCGGGGAGGCGGTCGTCGTGGCGCAGGGCGCGACGTTTGGCTTCTATGCATCGGTTCCATTGGGCACCGTTGGGTGGGTGCTCGCTTCCGCGGTCGAGTACGCGCTCGTTCGGCGAAGCGCCGAAGACGTCGACTTCGACGCATTGCACCGAAGGCTTCCGCGCTGGTTTCGACGACTCCCCGTCGAGCATCCACTGTTTTTGATCGCCGGCCGATGGATGCCGTTTGGCCTCCATATCGTCAACATCTCGGCCGGTGCCCGGAAGGTCCCGTTCTGGCGTCACATGTGGTGCTCCGCCGTCGGCTCCTTCCCGATCGCGATCCTATTTTCCGCCATCGGCTCCGGGATTCGTTTGCTCTAACGCAACCCTCGGGGACGAGGTAATTTTTTTCCCCACCACGATCGGTAACTACTGGAAATCACGTTGCCGAGAATTGGCGTGGGCGCAACCCGGGGGGCGGGTTTCGCGGTAGGCTCTCGGCGCGGGAAGGATGCGGATGGAAGAACTGAACGGGATGAGCGTACAAACGGCCATGCGCGGGCTGTGGATCGTCGGAAGCGTGGCGTTCTTTGCTACGGGGGCTCACGCTCAGATGGATCTCACCGCGCGAGGGGTCGCCGCGACGGAGAACTTCAGTGGCTTCTCCGGGACCGGGTTCGCCCCAAGCCCCGGAGTGGGCCAGCTCGACTCCGACACTTGGCGCGTCACCGGAGCGAGCGACCCGATGTTGGCGTTCGGAGGCACCGGTACGTCGGGGGATTACGCCCGGGGCGCCTCCCCCGGTGGTGTGAGCACCGGCGGCATCTATGCCTTTGACGCCGCCGGCGCGGGCAATCCAGCCCTCGGTGCGCAGTCGACGGGAAGCGACTTCAACCCGGGAGGCGTCGTGCTGCGGCTTCGCAATCAGGTGGGACGCGCAGTCACCGAGCTTCGGGTCGAGTTCGACCTCTACATCTACAACGACCAGTCCCGGTCCACGACCCTGACGCTTCAGCACAGCGCGACGGACGGGAGTTACACGGACGTCATCAGTCAGACCACGCCCGTCGCGCCAGACCTCTCGCCGTCGTGGGTTCGGGTTCCGGTGGACCAGACGATTTCGGGCGTGATGGTGGGTGACGGGGCGTTTTACTTCGTTCGATTTTCTCTCGCCGATGCGGCGGGATCCGGAAGCCGGGACGAGGTGGCCTTCGATAACTTCCGGGTGACCGCCACGATGGTCGATGGCGGCTGCTCGGTCTCCGCCGACTGCGTGGACGGCAATGCGTGCACCACCGACGACTGCGCGGGTGGTCTCTGCGTGAACAACCCGGTGCCCGTCGGAACGAGCTGTGCGGATGCCGATATGTGCAATGGCGCAGAAACCTGTGCGGCAGGTGGTGTCTGTGCGGCCGGAATGAATCTGAACTGCAACGATGACAACGCTTGCACCATGGATCGTTGTGTGGCGGCCACGGGTTGCGCCAATATGCCGATTCCCGGTTGTGGAATGGAGGGTGGGGTTCCGGACGGGTCCGTTTCCGACGGCAGTATCCCCGACGGGAGCATGCCGGACGGAAGGGTTCCCGACGCGAACATCAGGCCCGACTCCTCGGCCCTCGATGCCACCGCGACGGCGGATGCATCCGGTCGTCCCATGGTTCGGAGTCGATCCTCCGGTTGCAACGTAGCCGCAGGAAGCGGGCCCCTTCCCGTCCTGCTCGGGCTCCTCGGTCTCGGCCTTCTGACCCGGCGCCGGCGTTCTTAGCGCTTGCCCGTTCGCGCCAACCTCAAGCCTAGCCTCGCAGTGGATCCATCGTCCGCCGGCGACTAGCCTCCCGGCCGTGGATTATCCGTTTCCATTTTGGTGCCCACGGCCCTTGTTGCCGGACGACGCTTCGTTCGTCGACTATGAGTTCTGCTTCGCGTCGGAACCCGACGAGACGACGCGCATCAAGATTGCGGTCGCGTTCCATGAAGCGACGGTCGGCGCGGTTGGATATCAAACCGGTCCGGCCTGGCGCTGGGCGGCCTCCTGGGGGCTTGTCCGTCTGGCCAACGATGGCAAGGGAATGCTGCGACGGGACCGATTCTTTGACGCAGTGGCCGCCGGTGCCCGCGCGGTTCATCGCGTCGCGCCTCTCGTGCTCGCGCGCTTTGTCGCCTGGCCGCTCGATGCACAGACCCACGACCCCAGTGATCGCTGGGCCGCCTGGACCGTGGACCACCACTCCCCGGTGCCGGGACCGGGCTGGGCCGAAGGACTTGCGCCGATCGATGGAGTCGCTCGGTTCGATGCCGAGCCGGTCGACGATGACGCGGTGGAGGCGGCGCTGCGACAACGGGATCAAGAGCTCCAGGCCGCGGTCGAACGTGCGCGGAGCGATCGCTTGGAAGGCGGTGGGCTCTACGTCGAGCAGTGCCTCGGCGACGTGCCGAAGACGGATCGAGCCGTATCGGCCCAAGCGCTCGCGGCCCTAGGCAACTATGGTTGGGCGGCTCGAGGCGCGGACGATTTCGCGTTCGGCTTGGAGTATCAGCCTCGCGGCAGAGCCTATGCGTATCGGGTCTGGGCCCTTCGGGGAGAATCGAAGCGCGAGACCTCACAGAAACTCGATGCCGCGACCTTTCGCTACGCCTTTGCACCGGACGAGCGAAGTGTCCTTCTCTATCCCCGTCGCTTCGCCAAGGACCGCACCGACGCGTTTCGCGATCTGAAGAAACCCGTGCTCTACTGCCTCGACCTCGAGTCGGGCGAAGTCCGGACCCTGCTGCGGAGGGCCTTGATCGGCCATGGCGCGACCTCCGAGGGGTTCGTGGCGGCGACCCGCGATCGACTCGAGCTTTTCCGCGATGGCGAATCCACGCCAATGGTCTCGTTGGCCTCCGCGGAGCTTCGTGAGATCCACGTGTCCCATGGCGGGCGGATCGTCACGATCAAAGGGCCGCCGACCTACGATCTCGCGTTTCTTGGAGTGCATCGCGACGGGTTTTCACTCCTCGGCGTATGCGCGCGTTACGACGCGACCCCCGTGTGGCAAGGCGGGTTCAGCGAAGTGGACGATGTGCTGTACATCGAATGTGATGAAGACGATGCGCCCGCCGACTACGTCGCCGTCCATCATCTGATCTCAGCCTGGAAGAAGGCCGATACGGATGCGTCGCGTCTGGAGACGCTAGAGCTTCAGGCCTATGACGCGATCGAAGTGAGGCAGCTCTGAACGTTGACTCCGCGAAGGCTCGAACGCCGATGGAACGCTCGTGCCCCCAGTGCTTCAGCGCTTCCGGGTCGGAGGTCCTTCCCTACGCTGACCACGTCGATCTTCCCCTCGGAGCTCGGCTCCGCTGGGGCTAGCCGACCCGGATGATGCTCGCCGCAATGGAGCGGTTTCAGACGTCGTCGGCTGCGTCGGCAAACCATACGGTGACTGAAGCCACACGGCCCCACAATACGCTGTATGAATTTGCCGGTGCCGCGATGAAAGTCGCGGTCCACCAAGCGATCTCTCCCTTCGCCTACAGGGCATACGCATTGCACTGCCTTGTCGCATGGCCGGGACACAACGCACGTTCACCCGCGTCGACTACGGAGAGCCGCACCTTCAGCGTCGGGTCGCCCTCCTTCGACAGCATCCAGAGATAAGGAACCTGTTCGGGTTCGACCGTCGCACCGCGTACGTCACCGTCGGAGTGGTTGCTGCGCAGCTAGGAATCGCCGGGGGCCTCCAGTGGGCTGCCGACCGTGGTTCTGTGATCGGCGCCTGGTGGGTGATTTCACTGACCGCAGTCTTCGTTGGAGCGGTGCTCTCGCACTGGCTTTCCATGAGCATTCACGAGTGTTCGCACAACCTGAGCGCGAAGCGCGCATCCACGAATCGAGCGATCTCGATGCTCGCCAATGTGCCGCTGCTTTTGCCCTGCGCGATGTCGTTTCATCGCTATCACATCGCCCACCACACCTATCTCGGCGTTGATGAAAGCGACACCGATCTTGCTCGGCCGTTCGAGCTTGGCCTCATCGGGACCTCGAGCTGGCGAAAGTTCCTGGTGCTGCTCTTCTTTCCTGCGCTTTACATCGTGCGCGGATTCCTGTTTTGCAAAAAGCCGAACCGACTCGAAGTACTGAACGCGGCGATCCAGGTGGGCGTGTGTGTCTTGCTCGTCTCCACCATGGGCTGGGTCGCGATCGGTTACCTCGCGCTCTCGTTCTGGGTCGGCCACAGCGTTCACCCCGTCGCCGCGCACTTTGTCCATGAGCACTACATCTGGGAAGACGGCCAAGAGACCTACTCGTACTACGGGCCGCTCAACAAAGTGACGTTCAACGTGGGTTACCACTACGAGCACCACGACTTCATGAACGTGCCGGGATGGCGGCTTCCCGAGCTCCGAGCAATGCTCGCCGAACACTACGACGGACTCGAGAGCCAACGGAGCTGGACCGCGATCCTCGTTCGCTATGTGTTGGATCGGACCATCGGACCGCACAGCCGGATCGTTCGCTCCATCGCCGTATTCCGCCATGCGACCAAGCAATCACGCCTCCACGGAAGGAATCGCCATGTCATCGCTCGCCCGTAGGCCTCTGAGCGAAAAGACCAGCACCCTCGCTCTGCGGTCGAGCACCCCAGCCGTCCCCTGGATGGATTTCCTGCGCCGTCTGCCCTCGCTGATGACCGACCGCGCGGAGGCTCTCCGTCACATCGGGTTGGACTACGGCGGCGTAGTGAAGGTGCCGGTTCCGGGAAAACCGCTATATCTCGTCACGCACCCGGAGTTCGCGCGACATGTTCTTCAGCGCAACAACAAGAATTACCGTCGAAGCTTCGACTACCGCATCGTTCGGAGCCTGCTCGGGGACGGACTCATCACGACTCACGACGAGTTTTGGCGCCACGCCCGTCGGGCGGTCACCCCGTGCTTCGGCCGAGAGAAGATTCGGGCGTTGACGGAGTCGATCATCGGCGAGGTGGATCGGTTCGAACAAGACCGTCTCTCCGGGCACGCTCCGGTCCTCGCCGGCGCCACGATGAGCTCGCTCAGCCTTCGGATGTTCGCCCGGTCGATGTTGTCTCGCGATGTCTCGCCCGACGAGTCCGAGATCCTCGGCACGGTCAGCGTGGCGCTTCGGCATCTCGATCGTCGGCTGGTCGCGCCGATCGATATCGACGCCTATCTGCCGACGATAAGCGGCATCCGGTTCCGTCGCGCACGGCGTCGCTTCGACGAGATCATGCACCGCTGGATCGAAGAGCGACTCGCCGATTCCGGCGATCGGGTGGACCTCATGAGCGTGCTCATCGACGCCAGTGCACACATGGACGATGAGGCCCGCGTGACGTGGCTTCGGGATCAGCTCGCCACCTACCTGATGGCTGGCCACGAAACGGTTTCCGTCGCACTCTCCTGGTGTCTCCTCCTGCTCCATGCCCACCCGGAAGTTCAGCGGCGCGCACAGCGGGAATGCCAAGAGCAGCTTGGGGAAGGCACGCCGGCTCCGGAGGCTTTTCAACACCTGCGGTTCACCGATGCCGTCATTCAGGAAGCGATGCGCCTCTACCCCCCGGTGTGGTCGATCGGACGGGAGTCCATCTCCGCCGACCAGCTCGGTGCGGCGCATATCCCTGGGGGCGCGACCGTCATGGTGTCCCCGTACTCCCTTCACCGGCACCCCGACTACTGGGAGAGCCCCGAGACGTTTCGACCCGAGCGATTCCTCGAGTCCCAAAAGCCCACGCCGTTTACCTATCTTCCCTTCAGCGCCGGGTCTCGGCACTGCATTGGGGACCACCTGTCGCGCCTCGAGCTTCGAGTGGCCCTCGCGATGATCCTCCGCCGGTTTCGGATCACACGACCAACCGACGAAACGATCGGCACGGAGGCACTGATCTCACTTCGGCCGAAGCCCGACTTTCAGGTCGCCTTCGAAAGGGTCGCGTAACATGCGTTCGACTTCGCCCCAGCTCCCGTGGTTCCTTCGGGCGTACTGTCGAACCCTCGGCGCGGCAGTGATCCGGCTTGGCGCATGCCCCCTCGACCCGAGCGCGCTGATGGCGTCGGCGGCCAGGAAGTCCGGTCTCGACGACTTTGGCGCACCCTCGTTT
This sequence comes from Myxococcota bacterium, assembly GCA_039187775.1. GTDB lineage: Bacteria > Myxococcota_A > Polyangia > Polyangiales > JBCCZL01 > JBCCZL01. The sequence continues at coordinate 8,850 of JBCCZL010000188.1, read as the reverse complement.
CAGGAAGGCTTGGACGTCCTGTGCCGCGCCGCTCGAAACGCACCCCTGACCGCGTTTGGCCAGCAGGTGCTCCACGGCCTGGCCGAGCTCTCCCTCATCAACCGGCTGCGGCTCACCGAAAAGAAAAAACAGCAGCCGGCGATATTTCGCGCGCCGCTCCTGCCTCCGATCATCGTGATGGGTCTTCCGCGATCCGGCACGACGTTTCTGCACCGGCTTCTCACCGCAACCCCGGGCTGTCGAGCGGTGCCCTACTATCGCCTCGTCGAGGTTCTTCCCGATGCTCGCCGTCGACGCGACCGTCGGCTCCGTACACACACATTCAACGTGGCGCTACGACGACGCCTCTTGCCGGAGATGGACCGAGTTCATTATCTGCGCGCCGACTCGCCGGAGGAATGCATGTTCGCGCTCGGCATGACCTTCGAGAGCCTGCTCTTTTGGGTGGCTGCGCCACTTTACGACTATCTCGACTGGTACTTGGAGCGCGATCGAACCGCCAAATACGAGACCTACCGAGACCTGTTGCAGCTCTGGCAGTCGGAAACTCCGGCCCAGCGGCTCGTGCTTAAGGCCCCGGCACACACCGACGCGCTGGCCGCACTGATCCGGAACGTGCCGGAGGCTCGAGTCGTCCACACCCATCGGAACCCGGCGACGGTATGCGCTAGCAGTGCAAGTCTCATCTACGAATCGCACCGACTGGTCGCGAGCGAGATGGAACCGCGCCGCCTCGGCGCCTCCTGTGTGAAGCTTCTTGAATCCATGGCGCGCCGGAACGCCGCCGATCGCACGCTCATCTCCGCAGACATCGTCGATGTCGAATACGAGGAGCTCGTGAATACGCCGACGCAGATCGTTCGGAAGATCCAACGGCGAGTCGGCATCCCGATCCGTCAAGCGCACGAACGGGCGCTCTCCCTCGAGCTTCAGCGCCAACCTCAGCACGCGCATGGGCGCCACGAATACTCCTTGGCAGACTTTGGGCTCGCATCCCGTGATGTTCGGCCTGTCCCGCCAAAGCGGATCCTCGGAGCCGTTGGGTAGTCGATGACCGGGCTGCTGAGACGCCCTGCTCGCAGGTCGGGGCGACTGCTCGAACGCCGGTAGCGACATTGGGGGTGATGATTCCGGCGAGATGATCGCCGAGGGTTTTGCGCCGGTCTCCTCGTGAGTGCCGAGGGCTGCGTCCAATGCGAGAGGTCGAGCGCGAGAGACCGACGCGGAGCCGCGTGCCGGGCGCCGTTGTGCCGCTCGGGGAGCGCCGTCTCCAGACGGGAGGTTGCGTTTCCGTCTTGGAGGCCTGGTTGGCAGCTGACTCCGAGTTCCACCCCGGGTGATCCACGGACCGAGGCGATTTTCGTTGCCATGCCGGTTGGCAGTTGCTAAGACCCGAGAAATGTCAGTAGACCGAGAGTCTAGACCAGCGGTCCAGTCGATGGGCGTGCCCGATGCCAAGAGTCAAATCCTCGAGGCGGCAAAGCGGCATTTCGCCGATCAGGGCTATAGCGGCACGTCGCTCGATCAGGTCATCGCCGCGTCGCAGACGAGCAAGGGGACGCTCTATCACCACTTTGGTGGCAAGGAGGGCCTGTACGTGGCGGTACTGGAGACCGCGCTCAACCAGCTGTGGGCGTCCATCCTTCCCCACGCGTCCCTCGACGGTGTTACGAGGGACACGTTTTGGTCGACCTTTGCTCGGGTATGGATGCTCGGCGGCCTTTACCTTCTCGAACACCCGGTCGATCTGAGGCTGTGGCGAGGGTTCGAGCGTCAGTGGCGTGCGCTCAGTGATGCAGGTCCCACGCGACTCATTCGGGAGAAGAGCCTCGCGAGCAGCGCGATGGTCGCGCGGCGAGGTCAGGAGCTCGGGTGTGTGCGATCGGACCTTCGTCCCGAGGAATGTGCGGAGCTCATGGAGGCGCTCGACGCCGTGGCCGACCGGTGGTTCTTCGACGAAGCGGATGCGAACGGTGCCGCATCGGCGGTCCGTCGGGTCGGCCCGATGGCGGTCGAGATGATGTGGCGTGCCATCGCACCGGCTGATGTGCTGCGCAACGAGGATCCGGCGCCAAAGCCTTCCGATTTTCTTGAGCTCGACGAGCTCCAACGCCTCGTCAATTCAAAGGAGGACCTCACATGAGCCAACCACATTGCTGCGTCACTTCTCTTCTCACGATCACTGCGCTGTCCACAGCTGCGTGCCAGGACGATGCGGGTCCTGACCCGAACGCGATCGACCCGAGTACGCCCACCTATGCGGTGGGGCTTCGGGTGTTCGATGCGGACTTCTCCGGAGAGACAGGGTTTGTGGGCTTCACGGAGGATCTCACGGGTGGAGCATTGTCACTCGACGATGCGCTCGAAGTTCCGGGGGGAGGGCAGGTGTGGGGACTTGCGGGCGCCGGAGAGTTCTATGTCACGGCGACTGAGCGCGGCACGATGACGAAGTATCGGTTTGCGCAGGGCCAGCTGCGTCAACTCGGACGAGTCAGCTTTGCCGGAGAGGGGATCACTCGTTTCTTGGATTCATTCGTCATCTTTGACGGTCCGGATCGTGGCTATCTATTCGATCTCCCGTCGCTCCAGGCGGTGGAGGTCGACCTCGAAACGATGGAGATCGGCACGCTTGTCGACCTCTCTTCGCTCGCCGACGCGACGCTCCCGACGTTCATAAGCTACGGGCGCTTTCTCCCACACGACACCGGTCTCGTCGCGGCCAGCTACGCAACCGATCTGATGGAGCAGACAGTGTCCCCCACGTCGAACATCGTGTTCTTTGACCCGTCGACGGGTGCGCTCGAGGTGCTCGAGGCCCCCTGCGGTGGTTTGCTATACGGCGCGGAGATGAGCGGCGGAGATCTGCTGTTTGCGGCGGATCCATTCGTCGCCGCGATTCATGACATGGCTGCGGACCGGGCTCCCGCCCCCTGCATGGTTCGGGTGTCGGGCAGTACGCGAGAGGTCGTCGGGGAGCCGGTGCTCTTGAACGACCTGACACAGGCGCCTACTGGAGGCCTGATCCCGACCGATGGTGAGTCGTTCCTCGTGCGCGTTCTGGACCGGACGCGGCTCCCGGAGGGTCCTCTCGCACCGCTGGAGATCTACGGCCTCCCCGCATGGAATACCTGGTCCCTTGCCTCGAGTCCGGCTGCGGGAGCGACGAGGGCGACGGAGCTCGTGCGTGAGGCGGTTCCTGGAGGAATCGCATTCTTCATCGTGGACGACGCAGTCTATGAAAACTCATCGACCCTCGACTTCGGCCAGACGACGCTTTCGAGGGCGAACGCATCCGGGCCCCCGACGGCAGGACTGTCGACGCCGGGTTTGCCGTTCAACATCCTTCGTCTTCGCTAGCGCGAAACCGAATAGGTGAACATGGTGGAACCGACCGTGCCGACGACCAGGAGTTCGGCCGCACGACGGGGCCTCGAAGTAGCGGGGCTCGCCAAGACGTATCCAAACGGGATTCGCGCTCTCATAGGAGTGAACCTCGAGGTCGAATCTGGAATGTATGGGCTGCTCGGCCCGAACGGTGCGGGAAAGAGCACGCTCATGCGAACTCTTGCAACGCTGCAGCAGCCCGATGCGGGTACGTTTCGGCTGGATGGACTGGACGGGCTCGAGAACCCCGACGGGATTCGCCGCCGCCTCGGTTATCTGCCCCAACACATTGGTACGTACCCGGGGGTAACGGGACGGGGACTTCTCCACCGGTTCGCTTGGCTCAAGGGCCGAACGTCGGGTCGAGAACGCGCCCACGAGGTGTCCGAGCTGCTCGAGCGCGTCAATCTTCGAGACGCTGCCGAACAGCGAGTGAGCACATACTCCGGGGGGATGCTGCGCCGCTTCGGCATCGCGCTGGCACTGCTGGGTCGACCGCGCATGATCATCGTCGACGAACCGACCGCGGGCCTCGACCCCGCCGAGCGAAACCGGTTTCATCAGGTGCTTGCCGAGGTCGCCTCCGATTCGGTGGTCTTGCTCTCGACCCACATCGTCGAAGACGTCGAAAACCTCTGTGAGCGTCTGTCGGTTCTTGCCAAGGGAAAGATTGTCGCGGAAGGAACCCCGGCACAGCTCTGCGCGCCGCTCGAAGGGCGCCTCTGGACCCGAGTGGTGCCGCGGGGCGAATCTCTGCCGTCCCAGGTACTTCACTCCAGCGCTGCACCACATGGCACAAGAGTGATCGTGATCGCTTCCGAGTCGCCCGCCGATGGCTTCGAGGTACGCTCGCCACGCCTCGAAGATGTGTACCACCGCGCCCTGGCGGAACCGTCGTGACGCAGTCAATTCGCATTTTGGCGGCGGAGGCGTTTCATACGTTTCGGGCCGGATTCCGGGGTCCGATGTTCCCGCTCGTCTACATCGGGATATTCGCCTATCTGGCGATTGTCCTCGTCAATGCGGAGGCGCTGCAGGACATGGGCGCGTCCAACGTGCCGCGGAACAGCGCGAACGTCGTGCTGTTGATGACCGCCGGCCAGGCGGCCTGGCTACTCTTTGCCTGGGCCTGGCTCTTTTCGCGCGCGGTGACGCGGGACCAAGACGCCAACCTCCACGAAGTGGTGCTCGCGGCGCCGGTCTCGCTGCCGCAGCTGATGGTCGCTCGCTACCTCGGCACGGTGGGTGTGGCCGCGCTACTGGGATCGGCGATGCCCCTTGCGTTCTTGATCGTGCATCCCATGGCGGCGGCAGGTGTGTTCGACGCAGACGCAGTTGGGCCGGTTCCGTGGGCCGCCATGGCCCACGGCTGGGTGCTGTTTCCCGTTGTCTCCGCCGCGGGGCTGGGTGCGCTCTACCTGACCATTGCCCTCAGAACGCGCAACGCGGCGGGGCCATTCGCCCTCGCTGCGGTGCTCATCGGGGTTTGGATGGCGTCCATGATCGTGCTCCGAGGAGGCCACATCGAGGTCGAGCTGGCCTCCGTGGTCGACCCCACCGGCTACGCCGAGGTCGAGGCGCAGGCCGATGCGTGGACGCCGGCCGAGAAGGTCCGCCGGCTTCTTGCCCCGACGCTTCCTCTCGTTCTGAACCGGGCGCTTTGGGGACTCCTTCCGCTAGCGGTTTTTGCGCTGGCCATTTCGCGGTTGCGTCGCGAGTCACTCGCCTGCGCCCAAGGCTCCGGGCGTCGCGCGTCCGCACCCAGGCGTGTCGACGAGCGCTCGGCGGCGAACGCGAGTCCAGGGCCGGCCGAAGCGCCCTCCTGGACCCGCGCGACACTGCTCGAGGCCAGCTGGCACTTGAAGCGTTCGTTTCGGTCCTGGACGACCGCGCTGGCTGGCGGGCTTCTGTTCGCGGTGGGAATCGGCGGACCGTTTGTCCATATCGTCGGTCATGCGGAAGGGCCGCTCGTCCCTCGTCCCGAGCTTCTGACGCCGCTCCTCGCCGAGTTCATGTACCTGATGCTCGTATTCGTCGTTGCGGGCTTCGTTGGCGTACTCATGCGGCGCGATGAGCTTCCGGGCTTCGAAGATGTGGCCGACGCCGCGCCGGCGCCCCTTGGGACCCGCCTCGTGGGACGCACGCTCGCGGCAATGTCCCTGACCGCTGGCCTCGGGCTGATCCCGGTAGCCTCCGGGTACGCGCTGATCGCATTGACCGGAACGCCGAGCCCGGACCTGAGCGTGCCCCTCTTCTACGGCATTCTCGTTTACGTCCCGGCCCTTCTCGAGGTATGCGTGGCGACGATTCTCGTTCACGCGCTCATCCGCCGAGCCGGCGGGGCGCATGCAGTCGCGATGCTGGTGGTCTTCGTTATGGTTCTCAACTCGGACCTTCGCCTGACCACCTATCCCCCGGCCAAGGTCGGTCTTCCGTTTACCGTGACGTTCTCCGAACTGGTGGGCCTCGCTCCTTGGTGGTCGTCAGTCATTGCGGAGGCGGCGTTCAAGTGGAGCGTTTGCCTGCTCGGTGTCGCGGCGGCGTGGATAGTGTGGCCGCGCGGGCGTGTAGACCGAGGCAGCGAGCGGTTTCGTCAAGTGTGGCATCGAATCCGAGGACGCGGAGGGGCGCTGGGGGGTCTTGCCCTCGTCGCCGTCGGAATTACGGGATGGTTCCTCCACGAGCAGCTGGTAGTCCGCGGGGATTACACCAGCGCCAGCGCTGCCCGAGCCAGCGATGCCGCCTGGGAGCGTCATTGGTTCGCGGGAGCAGGCTCTTTCGAAGTCTCGGGGGGCCGGGTGGCGATCGAGCTCGATCCCACCGAACGCCAGGCGTACGCCCGATGGCATCTTCAGGACGTGCGAAGCCGCGGAGCAAGGATCCAAGCCGAGCTACCGCCGGGCACCTCGATCGTCGCCGCGACCGTGAACGGCCAACCCACCCCAGTCGACGCGAATGAGGACCATGCGGCCGTTACCTTGGGACCATGCGCTGCCCAAGAAGGGTGTGAGGTTGTCCTGGACATTAAGGCGACGAGGACCGGCTGGCCTGCGGACGGGACGACGCCCTGGATCGATCGTTCGTACGTGTGGATGACCGCAGACGACGTTCTTCCTCGGCTTGGTGTCGACCCCGAACGGGCGTTGCGCGCACCGGCGAGGCGCCGGGAGCAGGGACTCCCCATACGTGCGCCATCGGTTGCTGCGCGCGCGATGGTTTCGGCCGCCGGTGTCGCCCCTCCAGGGCAGTGGTCGTACACCGTTGTAGTCCGAAAGGCCGGTTGGAGTACTTCCTCTGAAGGCCAGATCCACGGACCGATGGACTTTGCGTTTGTGTGGCGACCCGATGCCCCGTCTCGGCTGGAGCGGGGCGGTGTTCCCGCGTGGCACGGCCCGAGCCATCGCGCTGCCGCGGAGCAGATCATCGTTGACGTTCGGGAAGTCCACCACTGCGCTTCGACGCTTACGGGTTGGGAGCTCCCGAGGCCCGCCGAGATCGTGCAGGCGCCGCGGGGAGACTCGCTGGATCTCCATGCGGGGTTGCTTTGGCTTCCCGAAGATCAGGGCTGGGACGTCGAGGCGGAGGGTTTGGGGCGTCACGCTCGGCGCTGGACCCTCGGTCGACTAGTGGTATCGGCCTATCTCGCCGAGCGCGCGGCACTTCGCCGGGAGCCCGGGTCTCGCTGGCTCCAGCACGGTGTGGCGGGATGGGTCGCACTCGAGTGCGTGCGTCGCCTCGATGGTGAAGGGGTGTGGAGCGCGCTCGTGACCCGTATGTCTGAACGAATCGTACAGGCCTTTGGTTCGCTCTCCGCCCCGGTCGAGTCGCTCTCCGATGCCGGCGATGCGCGCTGGGTGGAGGACTATGCCCCCCTTACAGTGTTTGGGTGGGCCCACACTGTGGGCACGTCTCGAGCACTCGAAGTCGTCACCAGCGTGCTTACCGCGGTTCGAGGCGGAGCTGTCTTGCATGATGCTCTTGCAGACGCACTCAGCACCGAGGATGCGGCCGAGCTCCTCGGGCCGCCGCTCGCTTCGGACCTTTCGGTGGGGGACGCCGCTTTGTCGGGGGAAGTGCTCGCCCGCCGTTGGCGGTGGTCCTCGGGGGCGTGGGCGGAGGAAACTCGGCCAGCATCCAGCGTGCTCCTCCTGTCGGGAGCCAGCGTGCGCCCCATCACGCTCGGCGCAGATCTGCCCGACCATGGCTTCATCGTGCTGGATGCCCGCCCGGCCTTCGAACGTTCGATGAGGGACAACGTTCGGCCGAGCTCCTCAGAGGCGAACGGAGACTGATGGAATGGTTTGTCTGACCATGAGGGCGGGTGACCGATGACTGCTGAGAACCCGTGGCTGGAGGTCCGAGTGGACTTCCGAATGCAGCGTCGGCTCCTCGTCGCTGGCATGCTTGGCTCGCTGACCGTCGTGATCTGCAACACCACGCTCTATGGTCATGGCGAGCTGGAACACTGGCCACAGTGGGGCCTGAACCTTGCCTACTGGGCAGGGTCGGCGGGTCTCGCCTTCGCCGGACTGGGTTTTCTTCCCACATATGTTGCGCTCCGGCCTGCGGGCCGATCGTGGGCAGCTCCACCTGCCGTACTCCTGGGCTATTTTCTCGCGCTCGGGTCGGCGGGACACGGCTCCTATTTCGCGCTCTACAGCGTCCACCAGTCCCTGCTTTCCTCCTCCGGATCCGCCCCTTCAGCGGATCTTGAAGCGTTGCGGACGACCCTTGAGACGTACACCCTCGTGATGACCTTGATCCCCGTGACTGCGCTTCTCGTCGGATCGGTCTGGTACTCGCTCGCGGTACTGCTCCGGCCGACGCTGCTCCCGAGATGGATGGCAGCGTGGAATCTATTTGCCATCAGTGCGGTGGGTTTCGTGCTGGTTGAGCTCGAGGTCCTTCCCTCAGTGCTCCATGGGACGCTCAAGGGCTTCGGCTTTCACCTGGGCGTGCTCCCCTACTTTGTCCTGACCTACGTCTTCCTCGCGCGGTACGCGCGATCTACCGGGGATGGGAAGCATACCTATCACGAGATGCCCGCAGTCTCCCCGGAGGACCGGGAGGCAAAGAAGTAATCCGCCAGGCACTTGCATGAAACAGGGCTAGACTCTGCCGCGTGAGTGATCAGGAACAGCGGACGGCGTTCAAGGACTGGTTCGATAAGAAGGCAGCTCAGGCGCTTGCCGATCAGGTGGCGGTGGCGCACAAGCGCTTCGACAAGAAGGCCTTTGTTCGGCGCTCGACCAAGGGCTTGGCCGAACTCGAGTTCGCAGCGCGAGTGCAGCAGTTTTCGGATGCGCTTCGGATCACGCTTCCCGACGACCCACAAATGGCCCTCCGGATTTTGACCGCCAGCTTGCCGGATCCGCTTCCCGACTGTGAAGCGGTGACCGACGGCTGGCTTCAGTGGCCGGTGGGGCAGTTCATCGCAGACCACGGTCTCGATCACTTCGATGCATC
>JBCCZL010000187.1:0-15527 GCA_039187775.1 Myxococcota bacterium | reverse complement strand
TGGAGCGCCTTGGTGTGCGTCGAGACCACCACTCGCCGCCCGCTTGCGATCGCCGGAAGCAGATATGCCAGCGTCTTGCCGGTGCCGGTGCCCGCCTCGACCAGCAGCACTCCATCTTCGGCGAGCGTGCTTTCGACCGCGTTGGCCATCTCGAACTGGCTTATGCGGTGCTCGTAGCCGGGAATCGACCGCGCGAGGATTCCCCCGGGGAGCAGATAGTCGGCCGCCCGCATTCGGCGGAGTCTACCAGGTTGCGACGTGCACCGAACGCGTCCGCAAAAGGAGGGTCGACCCCGGCTCTAGCGAGTGGCGGTTTCGCGCTGCTCAGATCGCGGGTTCGCAACCCGGCGGGAGGTCGGGGCAGCCGGGGAAGGTGGCCACGCCGTCCTCGCAAACCAGGGGCGCGTCGAGCCAACAGCCCAAGGTCGCGTCGAGAGCGGCGGCGCAGTCGGGGCTTCGGTTTCGAATGTCGGCGCAGATGAACTGTTCGAACACGTTTCGACTCACCTCCGCCGGCAGCGGACATTCGCTGCCCATGATCCGGTCGTAGACGAGGCCGCAGTCGACGCCGGAGGATGCGTCAGGGCGGGCGTCGGTGCCCGCGTCTTCCATGGAGCAGGCGGAGCAGTCGTTGTTGCAGCTGAACTGAAACCCCACCTCGCCTTCGGTGCAAAGGCAGGTCGTCGGCAGCGACCCGCAGGGACAGCTGACGGTTCCGGGGCACTGGAGACCAAAGGTCGATCCGGTGCAGGTCAGGCCATCGAACACGGTCGGCGGACAGTCGGGGTTCACGGTCGCGTCCGTGCCGGTCGTCCCGTCCCGGGTGACGCTGCTGTCGCCGCTTCGACCTCCCGCAGACCGGCGCGAGCTATTGCAGCCGGCGAGGATCACACAACCCACGAGCCCCAGGAGACACCACTTCATCATCGAAGCGGTGCGAGTCCTTCACCCGCGTGAGCTTGGTCGATGATCGGGGTGGAGGCGCCGCCGGCCGTCGTGCCGAGCCGACGAGGAATACCCGAGGTATTTCGAGGAGGCAGCGAAGCGGTCGGGGCGGCGGACGGTGGTGGTTCCGTCGCGAGGGCGAGCAATGTCACGCGGGTGAAGGACTAGCACACGCTTGAGAGAACGGCTCGTGACTTTTGTCAGACGGGGGGTGGGGGGAATCGGTCGTTCGCCCAGCGGCGTTCGCGGGCCGGCTCGGGTTTCGGCGGAGCCTTCGAGGGCCGCAGAGCAAACAGCAGCCCGAGACCGGCGACAAACCCGCCGACGTGCGCAAAGAACGCGGTGCCGCCAACATTCGCTCCGATCGTCCCCAGCGAAGCGTACGCCGACAAGAGCTGAAGCCCGAACCAGACGAAGATGAACAGAAAGGCGGGCACTTCAGCGAGCGCAAGGAAGGGGATCACGGTGATCACTCGCGCCTTCGGATAGAGGACCACGTAGGCGGCGAGCACTCCCGCGATCGCCCCGGACGCGCCGACCATTGGAACGGAGCTGAAGGGGTCGATGGCGATCTGCGTTGCCGCAGCCGCGAGACCCGAGAGCAAGTAGAACGCGACGAAGCGGCCCTTGCCGAGCGCGTCCTCCACATTGTCGCCGAAGATCCAAAGGAACCAGAGGTTTCCGATCACGTGCCACCAGCCGCCGTGCATGAACATGCTGGTGACCGGGGTAAGGAACGCTCCCGGTTTCCCGTCGATGAACGCCGCCGGCGTGAGTCCCCATTCCGCAACAAAGGCGTGCATTCCGCCAAGGCCTTCGCTCAGCCAGAGGAAGACTTGGAAGAGCCAGACCAGAGCGTTGATTCCCAGTAGCAGATAGACGACAACCGGGACCTGCGAAACCGGGTTGTTGTCGCGGAGAGGGATCACCTCGAAAACGTAAGAACGACTTCAAGGCCGTCAACGCTGGGTGTTGGAGGCGAGCGGCGCGAGGGTTGCGGTTGGTAACCGTCGTCCAATAGTCGCGTACAGCGGGGCAGAGGGACGGAACAGAGGAATCATGAACATAAAGAAGGTGGATGTCGCGATCGTCGGTGCCGGATCCGCGGGCCTCAGCGCTCGCCGAGAGGTCGAGCTCCGGGGCCGAGACTATGTTCTCATCGAGCGTGGGCCGTTTGGCACGACCTGCGCTCGCGTCGGGTGCATGCCCTCGAAGCTCCTGATCGCGGCGGCGGATGCCGCCCACGAAGTCCACCAGGCCGGCATGTTCGGCGTTCGAGTCCCGGAGGGAGTCACCGTCGACGGGCGGGCGGTCATGGATCGCGTCCGGCGAGAGCGAGACCGCTTCGTCGGTTTCGTGCTCGAATCCACCGACAAGCTCGAAGAGGGCAAGGTCCTTCGGGGCCAAGCCAAGTTCCTCGATAACACGACCCTCCAGGTGGACGACCACACCCGGGTCGAAGCCAAGACGGTGATCCTCGGGACGGGGTCTTCTCCCTGGATTCCCGACGCCCTCAACGACGTTCAAGATCGGGTGATGGTCAACGATGACGTCTTCGATCTGGAGGACCTCCCGAAGTCGATCGTGGTGTTCGGGACGGGCATCATCGGCGTCGAGCTCGGCCAGGCCCTCCATCGGCTCGGGGTGCGCGTCGACTTCGTCAATCCCTTCGATGCGGTCGGCCCACTCAGCGACCCAAAGGTGAAGGCGAAAGCCGAAGAGGTCTTCGGAAACGAACTCCGGCTTCATCTCGGCGTGTCTCAGCTCCGGGTCGAGCCGGCGGGCGATGGCGTTCGTGTGTGGTTTGAAGATCGGCACGGCGAGCCCTTCGAGGCGACCTATGAGCGAGCCCTCGCCGCGGCGGGTCGCCGTCCGAATCTATCCCAGCTGAACCTCGAGGCAGCGGGCATTTCTCTTGGGGAACACGGCCGGCCCGTGGGCTGGAATCCGCGAACCACCCAGATCGGCGACAGCCGCGTGTTCATGGCGGGGGACATGACGGGACATCGACCGCTCCTCCACGAGGCCGCCGACGAAGGGCGCATCGCGGGAGCGAACGCGGCCATGTGGCCCGAGGTTCGGGCTCACATCCGTCGGACGCCGCTCGCAGTGATGTTCTCGGACCCGCAGATCGCGACCGTGGGGACGCCCTTCAGGCAGCTTCACGAGGACGACATCGTGATCGGCGAGGTGTCCTACGACGACCAGGGACGGGCCCGGGTGATGGGAAAGAACAAGGGTTTGGTCCGAATCTACGCGCGAAAGGAGGACGGCGCGCTGGTAGGAGCGGAGATGTTTGGTCCGCGCGTCGAGCACACGGCGCACCTTCTTGCCTGGGCGATCAGCGAGCGGATGACGGTGGAGCGGGCGCTCCGGATGCCGTTCTACCACCCGGTGATCGAAGAGGGGATTCGGACCGCCCTTCGCTCCGCGTCTTATCAGATGAATCTGATTCCGAAGCCTTGTGCCCACGATCTCGACTGCGGTCCGGGCGCATAGCCGATCCGTGCGAACGAACTGTGGCGATAGACTCGGCGCAGAAAACCCCACGTCGAAAGGCGTTGCTTCGACGGATCAGACTTTGGCGAGAGCCGGCTCAGACTTTGGCGAGAGCTGGCTCGGCGAACGCTTGATAGCGCGCAAATCGGTCGCGCATCGGAGCGGAAAGCGAGGCCCAGCAGGCGGCGGCGGCATCACGGTCTTGGGCGGCGACCGCATAGGCGTAGAGCATGAGGTGCTTTACATCGGCGGTCGACGGGCTCTCGGAGCGTTTCGTACTGGCGTTCTCTGTTGTGTCGGTGGTCATACTACCTGCCCCCAGGTTTCCCAAGCCTTCCCCACTGTCTCACCGAGATCTACGTATCTCGAGGCAACAATATTTCCGGGTTTTGCTCACTGTTGGTTTGTGGCGTGAACGTCTCCACTCGTTCGCGCTTACAGGGAGATAGACGGCTTCTCGGCGAAAAAGTTTGGTGCCTTCGTTCGATCAGGGCGAAAGGACACCGATTTGTCGCGGAGGGAGCAAGAACGCGTCGGTTGAAACGATGCGTTCCTGATTTTCGAGGTCCGTCCCCGTCCAGGTGAACGCCACAACCCCGGCCTCGCTGTCGGGCAGTAGCACACGATTGTCTTGCCACACCGTGCGTCCGAGGGTGAACGAGCCTGAGCCTTCATAGATCACGGTCTCGGCGCCGGAGTTGAGGTCGACGCGGACGAGTCGATCCGGAGATGTGCCATCGCAGGCGCCTGCGGCGCCCGCGAGCACCGAGCCATCGGGCAACACCAATGGCTCGACGGTGGGAATCGAAGTGCCCGAAGCACGCCATTCCTGTTCGATGCTTTCTGTGGCGGGGTCGACGATCACAAGCCCTGCAGTCTGGCTGCGCGCGCCCGCGTCGCAGAAGTCGGACGCAAATCCTGCGCAGGCGACGAGGACTCGCCCATCTTGCGCCGGCACAATCTGCCCGCAGTTCTGAAACCCCGGAAGGGTCACCGATGACACGACTTGGGCATCGGGATCGACCAGCGCGAGCGCGCCTTCGCCCGCTGCGTCGAACGCTGGACTCAGCCGATCGAGGCCGACCGCAATGCCGCTCGCGGTCCGAACGAGTCGAACCGGTCGGGCAAGCGCGGAGAGGTTCTCGCCGGCGGGGTTCATCGCACGGCCGTTGAGGGAGGTGAGATCGACGGTGCGCCCGGTGTGGGTCATGGTGCGAAGGTCGAGTTCAAAGAGGTCGTTCCCCCGATTGATCGCGTCGACGCCGCTTTGCAGGTTGGACTCGTAGCGACTCACCCAGGCGGTGTTGTCGAGGGCAAGGAGGTCCTGCGGGTTCGAGGAGAAGCCACCGGTGACCGCTTCGCCATGGGTTCGAAGCTGCCCCACGATCGAGCCGTCCTGCAGACAGAACCGACTCACCACGTCGGTTCGAAAGCGATCGATGACGAGGAGCGAGCCATCGACGCCAGTCGACGGGAACACGACGTCGCCAGACAGGGCGGCCACGAGACCCGGCGGTCGGGTTCCCGAGTCGAGCCATCGGTCGTTCAGCACCTGGCCGTTGGCATCAAGGATGGCGATGGCAGTGGAACTGAAGTCGCTTAGCACGACCGCGAATGCGGGAGGGGCCGAAAGCTCCGCGAGGGCGGGCGCGCCCGGACAACCTTCGCCAAGACCGCCAGGGGTCGGGGCGACATCCGAGCTGCAGGCGATGGCGGTCGATGCGACCAAGAGCAGCACGATCCATCGCATCAGAGCAGCTCCTCGTAGGACAGGGCGACGCGGAACCGGCGTCCCGGGATCGGAAACCCCAGGAGGTCGCTGCCTCCGCGGTCGGCGAGGTCTTCGATCGTCGCGTCGATGGTAAGCCGCCGGTCGAAGAGCACCACTCGGATGACTGCACCAAAGAAGGTGCGTTCGGGGAGCTCGACCAGGTTGGCGGGGTCGGCAAAGTTCTTGCCGGTGTGGGTGAGGGTGGCCCCTGCGGCGAGGTCGCTGATCGCACTCCCGAGTTCGCCGCTATGGAGCCACGGGCCAACGTAGGCGAGAAGGCCGGGTCGCAGCGGAAGGCTTTGGCCGGCCCCATTGTCGGTGGAGAGAAGAGTCAGCGAGCCGCCCACCTCCACGTGACGGCCGAGCCATCCCGCGCCGCCCACCTCGAGTCCGGTGGCGGTGCCCTGGGCGATGTTCTCCGCCACCGCGGTGAACTGGCTCGTGGGTCGGTATCGAATCAGGTCGTCGATCGCCAGGTGAAAGCCGCGCACTTCGAGCTGCCCGCGGAGGGCTTCGGTTCGACCTCGGAGCACGACGCCTCCGTCGACGCTGATGGACCGTTCGGGGACCAAATCGAGATTTGCCTGAAGCCGGCCGCGGTCCCCGAACACCTCGATGATCGACGGGAGCCGCTGTCCCGACGCGATCGAGGCTGAGAAGGTGACGAACGACGCCGGTGATGCGGCGGCGGCGACCCGAAACGTGGGAGCGACCACGTCGGTTTCTGCGGAGGCAAAGTCCGCCTCACTGAAAAGGACCCGAGCGCTCGGCCGAAGCTCGACCCGAACCGGCCCGAGGTCCCCGTGGAGCCGCGCCTCGCCGGTGACTCCGACGGAGAGGCGCTCCGATGTGGCGCTCACGCCTTGGCCGCGAATCTCGGGGACGTAGCGGTCGAAACGCACCGTTCCGACGCCGGTGAGGTCCAGCCAGTCGGTGGCCGAGACGGTTCCCGCAAGCCGACCGTCAGCGGCCCAGACTTCGTCGTCGCTGCTTCGGGGCCCGCCATTTCCGATCTCGCCGAGCCGGTCGTCGAAGCGATCACGCTGGTGGTGGAGGCTGGCGCTCGCCTGGATGCGGTAGGGGAGAGGCCCATCGCGGACGATCTCGTAGGAAAGTCCCACCAGGCCGTCGGTTCGCCGCCGGTTGGCGACGAGGCTGGGGTCGGACGCGGGGCCCGGTTCGCCTTGAATCGATCCGACGCCAAGGAGCAACACTTGAAGATTGCCCGGGCCGAGGGCGAGGTTCGCGTGACCGAGCAGGCGGGAGCTCGTGAACTCCGCGTTGCGCCGGTCCCGCCTCCGGTCGTCCGAGCCATCGAACGCGGTGCCTCCGTCGTCGTCGAACGGAAAACGATTGTCGGAATGGGTGGCGCCGGCAAGCACGAACGTTTGCGCTCCAGGCGACCACACCGACGCGTAGAGGTCGCCGCTGTAGGTGCCGAAGCTTCCGGTCGCAGCGGACGCGCCCATCGCCGAATCTCGGTCTGAGGTGGGAGACAAATGCACCACTCCACCCACCGCGCCTTCGCCGAGCCACGCCGGCGCGCCGCCGCGATAGACGGTCAGCCGGTCGAGGGCACCGAGGGGAATGCGCGACAGATCAAACGCGCCAGTGTCTGGGCTTCCC
Organism: Myxococcota bacterium; assembly: GCA_039187775.1. Classification (GTDB taxonomy): domain Bacteria; phylum Myxococcota_A; class Polyangia; order Polyangiales; family JBCCZL01; genus JBCCZL01. The sequence continues at coordinate 8,686 of JBCCZL010000187.1, read as the reverse complement.
AGCCGAATGTTTCCCAGCATCGTTGTCGTGTGCTGGAGTTCGGCACCGCGCAGGCTGACCGATTGAAACGCACCGAGGCCTCCGGTGACGAGCGGCCGAGCGCCCGGAACTTCGCGGAGCACCGCGGCGGGGTCGGTGAGAGGAGGGCGACCTCGAAGCGAGACTTCGGTTCCGGAGGCGGTGGCGTCGAGTCGGTTGGTGCGTGCGGTGGGCTGCTTGACTTCGGCGGTGGCACCAAAATTGAGCTCTTCCGGCCGGGCTTGTTCGGACGGGGCTTGTTCGGACGGGGCTTGTTCGGACGGGGCTTGTTCGGACGGGGCTTGTTCGGACTGAGCTCGTTCGGACTCAGCTCCTTCCGGCAGGGCTTCTTCCGACGCTGCGTCTTCGGACCGAGCGTCTTCGGACGGAGCGTCTTCGGGCTGGGCGTCCTCGGACTGGGCGTCTTCCGACTGGGCGTCTTCCGGCAGGGCGTCTTCCGGCAGGGCGTCTTCCGGTGGGCTCGACTCACCACCGGATTGGGCGTGACCGATCGCGGGGGCGACGACCAAGGCGACCAGAAACGCGAGAAGTAGATTCGACGATCGGATTTCCACCACCGCCATCCCCGAGGCGAGAGTTTGGGACGACTCGAAGGCAGGTTTCGGGCTCGTGCGTCGCACTCACCGTGGCGGGTCCGCGCCGGAATCACACCGGCTTCCCTGTCGAACGCCCCGAACATCGGGACATTCTCCCCCGACGTTCCAAAACGCCGGTCACCCTCAAGCCCGCCTACCGTGAGCCAAGCCGATGCGTGACGCAAGGCCCCTGTCCTCCGTCGCCCTGCCTGGCGATATCCACCGTTTGATTGGAAGGTACTTTTCTGTGCCGTTTGGCGGACCTTCGACGGCTCGTTACGGTGAACACGAAAGGGCGGGTGGCGGTATGAAGTTCTTGGGAACCGGCTACGCGAATCCCGCCGCTCCGGTCTGCGGCAGTCAGAACGTCTTCAACTCCGGCGTCTTCGGCTTCTACCCATCGAGCTTTTGGATCCGAAACCCGCGGATGGGGAACGGTGGGTTTCGTGATGTTCCGCGGGGAGAGTCCACGCAGTTCTACTCGATCCGCGCGGGAATCCAGGACCAGATTCTCTGCGCTACGGCCGGCTTCATTTCTGGCTGCGATCGATCTACGCTCTTCGATGGTTACTCCAACGTCCGGAGCCAGCTCGAGATCGGCTACGGCTCGACCGCGGCTTCGATCGATTTCGATCTCTCCGACTGGACGGTTTTTTAACGCGGGGGGCGGAGACATCGACGGGGTCGGCCATTTCCGGAGCCGAAACAACAGCGGAGCCGTCCTCGTCAACATGCTCCGCACGAGTTGCTCGGGCACCCAGTGCTGCACCGGACACGGTGACGACTGTCGTCTCTGAACTGAAGCTACGACGAAAGCCGAAGGATTTCGGAGCGTGCTGGGCAGACGGCGGGCCGAAGACGCGACGCGCGAGCCGAGTTCGCGGAAACCCGTGGAGGCGTTTCACGCCGGATTGGGGAGGACGAAGTCCTCCTTGATGGGCTAGAGCGCTCGTTGCCGTCGGGGGGTTCGTCAGATCAGGGAAGCTGGGTGACGACCAGGTTATTGATGCCGATATTGAGGTGACGCTCGGCTTCGTCGTTTCCGAGCTCGAGACCCCAGTCGACTTCGATCGACTCTCCCGGCGCGGCGCCGAGGGCCAGATCATGCTGCACATTCCGTACGAGCAGTCCGAGCGCCTCCTGTTCTTCATTGTTGAGCCAGCGCTGAAGCTCCGTTGGTCCCACGTCAAAGTTCACCAAATCCGGCGCGCGGGCCAGGACTTCCTCGGTCCGAGCTTCGAACCAGGTGATGTGGTCGGCGCGGACTCCGTACTCGGGTGACTCGATATCCACGGCCTGAAACCGCGCCCACACCACCTGGGCGTCGTAGGTGAGCCGAATTCCTTCGATCGAGGCACCGGTGCGGTTTTCGACGCGAAGCCGCCAGCGAACTGTATCCGCGCTCTGCGAGCGGAACACGGTCAACACGCGGTCGCCGTCGCCAAGATCGGGACTCCACCACTCGTCGAAAATGCCGCCAAAGTCCCCCGGAGAAGCTTCTCGAAAGCCCGGCGGCGTCGATCGGTCCGTCGGAGTAAATCCTTCGATGTCTTGGTCAAAGTCATTCGAGTAAAGCGGCGTGGGAATCGGAGCGTTGCCTTGTTCGGTCGTCGCATCGTCGCCAGGTACGATCGCGTCGAGGCCTCGCGTACTGCAGCCAACCGCAAGGGCCACAAGTCCGTGGATCAGCACAACCATGCAGCGACGTTGGCTCGTGGGGACCTGGTGACGCATGAGTTCCGAACGCAGGATAGCGCGTCTCAGGGACCGCTTCCGAACAGAACCCGAAGTGTGAGTCCGGCGGCAAAGAGTCCGTTCCAAGTGACTCGGTCCTCGCCGAGCACTCGGACCGCGACCGGCGGAAGAAAATGTCCTGCGCGCAGCCAGACGACCGCTTCGAGCCACGACGCAAGCTCCAGCAGCGCTGCGGCTTCGAGGTAAGGAGCGACGGTGACGGCCTGCCTGGTGGCTCCTTGATTGGGAGCCCTCACCGCTTCGCCCTGACTTCGAAACCACGCGAGAAGCGCGCCGCCTCCGAGCCGTCCGCGAAACCATCCATCGCCGACGAGCGCGTGAAGGGAAGCGCGGGCGCCCGCGAACCGGGTCGATGCTTCTCCCTCGGCAAACCGCGCGGTTCGGGCGAGGAGACTCGACCACCCACCCACCGCCACTTCGATCGATCGCCATGGACGGAACGCGACCTCGAGCTCCAGTCCGGTGGTCGGACCCTCGAGGTCGAGACTGCCAAGCCAAAACACGCCGAGGCCGATGCTTCCGAGCGGGCCCTGAGGGGAGAGCGGATCGTCAGGCGCCGCGTCGGGTTCCCGCTCCTCCTCGATGGCGTCGACCACCGTGAGCGCGGCATTCAGCACCTCGACGGCTCGAAGGGCGAGGAGATGGGGAGCATCGCCTTCGACGTCGGAACTTTCGACCCGGCCTACCAGCCGTTGCGGATCGAGCCACCAGACTTCGATGGCTCGGTCGGCGAACACCAAGAGCGCCGCGCCGTCCGCGTCGACCGCATCGACCTGTGGTGTCGTCATCGACTCGTGGCGCACCTCGGCCACTCCGTCGAGTTCGGCCTCGAGAAAGCGCACGAGCGGGGTCTCACTTCCGCTCACGATCGTGACCGGCTGAGCGGCTGCGGTGGTCGACCCCAGTCCGAGGAGTGCGAGAAGGGCCGTTTTCACGGGTGAAGTTGGCGGGCAAGCTCCGCCTGCGGTCCGCCCGGATGCCTTTCCAGATACTCTCTCGCCACCGTGCGCGCTCCCGGTTCGTCGCCCGCCGAATGGAGGAGAACCATCAGGCGGCCCCGGGCTTCTCGCGCGAGCGGTCCAGATGGGGCCCGCGACACACAGTCGCGAAGCCAGCGGGTGGCCGCCCGTCGATCGCCCGTATCGAGCGCGGTGCGCGCGAGACCAAACGCCGCGCGCGCGCCGGCCGCGTCCCGGCTGAGAGCGGACTGATAGGCTTCGCGGGCAAGATCGTAGGCGCCAGCGTGACGCGCCGCATCGGCGATGACGATCCGGTCGGCGCGGCTGCTGTTGGCGAGCGTGGTCCCGACCCCTTGCGCACGAACTGCGGCGACCGCCTCGGTAAACAGGCCATCCCGGGCCAGCGCCGCAGGAGATGCGGGCGGCTCCGCCGACTCCACGGGCCGAGCCCCTCGAAGCTCCCGGTGACGCGGTTCCCGAACCGTGGCTTGGTCGCCCTCATCGGAGGATTCGTCGGTGACGACTTCTACGGCCAGCGACGGATCATGGGCTGGCTCGAGAGGCGCCGCGGGTAGTTCGGCGCGCTCTTCCGCGGTGCGTCGAATCTCCACGCGGGATTCGCGAAGCCACGCCCGAAGTTCCTCGCCTGCCCGCACCGGCCGCCCGAAGATCGGACCGCGGGCGATCACCTCGCCTTCGGTGACCTTGAGCCCGAAGTAGGCCTCGTTGGGATCCCAGCTCGCCTCGAAGGCGGTTCCCACGACTTCGATGGTCACCGGGCCAGCCTCGAAGTTCCAATCGGTGCTGTCCTTGTGCGTGACGTCCACCGCGATCTGGCCTCGGGCGAGCTGAACCTCGGCTCCACTGGCGTGGACTTCGGTCACGACGAGGTCCGAGGTTGGAGCGAGCCGAACCTCGCTCGCGTCGGAGAAGCGGAGGGTCAGCGGCTCTGCGGTTGCGCTAACCCACTCGCCGGTTTCCACCGGGGCTTCCCCGATCGCCATCTCGAGGCCAGGATCGCGTTCAAGATAGATCGCGAGGCCTGCGGCCGCCGCGGCGGCGAGCGCTGCTCCGACGACGATGCGTCGCCGCGCGGGTGGCTTTTCACGAAACAGCGTCTCCTGAACGTCGCGAAGCTCGCGCGGATCGCTCAGCTCGGCTTCGGCCGCGGCTTCGACCAGCTGGCGAAGGGGCGGCGAAAGGTTGGTCTCTACGTCTTGGGTCATGGCGAACCTACCAGTGATCGTTCGGGGTCGGCGTCGCGGCCGGGGGTGACAAACGCGCGGAGGCTCGGATCCTGCTGCGCGAGGACCTCCATTCGTTCCCGGGCGCGTCGAAGGCGACGCTTGTACGTGGCGAGGCTGATCCCCATCGCGCCCGCGGCGTCCGCGAGCTCCATGCCTTCGAGGTGGGCGAGCGAGAATGCGATCCGTTCATCGGTGGGGAGTCGGTCGAGGAGGCGCAGGCATCGCCGGAGCGCTTCCCGAGGATCGAGCGGGGTGCTCACAGGGAGCTCGGGGACCTCGGAGTCGCCGGGAAAGGACAGCCACCGGCGTGCCCGGCGTCGCCGGAGCTGCGCCCGCGCGGTGTTGACCACGATGGTCATCGCCCATGCGGCAAAGCGCTCAGGATCCCGAAGCCGACGGATGTTTCGGAAGATTGCGGCGAAGGATTCCTGGAGGGCGTCGGCGCTCTCGGACTCTCCGATAATGCGGCGGACCACGCGCTGAAATGTCGGCGCATGACGCTCATAGAGCACCCGAAGTGCGTGGCGATCGCCGCGCTGCGCCGCGACGACCACCTCGGCGTCGGTGAGCGCGCCGACCAGAGACACCACATTGGTCCCATTTTCCGAACCGCCCACAGCCCTCACCGTATCACGTTAGAATATCCGCGTATTCTTGGCTGTAGTCCCCGAATCGGGAGAGCGGCGTGCCCAATCGATTCGCGATCGCCAAGAGAATTTCGCCGTGGATGTTGTTCCCGCCGTCGAGGTCCACATAGCGGCCGACCCGGAGTCCCATCTGGCTTCCCGCGATCACCACCGTCGGAAAGTCGGAGCGCCCGGTTTTGACACCGTGGTTGGGTCCTGCGTGTTCATTGGTCCAGTAGATCGCGGTGTGGTCGAACAGCGTTCCCGTGCCGCTTGCGTCGGGAATGCCCTTGAGCCGATCGATGAGGTACGCCACGACTCCCGCCTCGGCTCGATGAATCCGCGCGATCGTTTCGGCGTGTTGCCCGTTGTCTTTCCAGCCGTGGGCGACGGTTTGATGAAGGTCGCCCGGGCCACTGCTGTCGACTTCATCGGAAGCGGAGAGCCCCGGGATCACCCCGGTGTAGCCCGAGCCCCGATAGTTGCCTCGGCCCATGCTGTCGTGGCCGAGCGGGGTCATGAGAAAGCTCGCGACGCGACGTCGATCGCAGGCGAAGGAAAGAGCGATGAGATCCATGTGGCGGAGGCACCGGTTGAGATAACCGTCTGGCGCGCTCAGAAACACGTCTTCACCCTCTCCGCAGGCCCCGGACGTCGGCGTGGGTGACGGCTGGTCGCTGAAGGTGGCTTGAAGACGGGTCACCGCCTCCCGATGCTCGACGAGGCGGACGCGCTCGTTTGGCGAAAGGCGCGGTTCGAGGGCACTCAGGTCCCCTCGAACCGTCTCGAGGATCGCTCGGTCGACCACGTTGCGCGGATTGGGGCCGCCCGGGTCCATCGGCGGAGTATCGGAACCGGCCATCGGCTCCCGGCCGAAGACATCGTTGAAAGCGCGGATCGGGTCCTTTTGCGGAAGGACCGGCGAACCGTCCCGCTCGAAGCTGAGCCAGCCCCGATGGTTCTGGTTTTTGGAGTTCCCGCAGAGGGTGAGCGAAGGCTGGTCATAGCCCGCCGCCCGCATCTCCTGAACGACCAGCTGGTCGAAGGACGCGCTCCCCTGGCTTCGGGTTCCCGTGGTCATCACGTAGGGCTTGTGGTCCCCGCCGTTCGGCATGGTGACGCCGCGAAAGATCGAAAGGTCGGAGGAATGGCGCTCGAGGGGCTCGGTGCTGTAGTTGAAGCGGCCGTCGGAACTCGGCCAGTACTGAGCGGGAACACAGCCGCTCGACGAACCGATGAAGATGAACCGCTTCGGCGAAGCGCCGGACTGCGCCTCGGCCGGGCCCCGCCGCGCGAGCATCGGTGAAAGGAGGGCCGCGCCACCGATCGCCGAGGCCCGAAGGAACGTACGTCGTCGCATCACTGCACCTCCCGCTGGCGGAAGAAATCGGCTTCGGCATAGGCGCGGAGCATCGCGTCAAAGCTCACGTCTGCTCCGCTGGCTTCGAGCATCGCAATCGTCGTGCAGGTATCGGACTGACTCGCGTCCTGCCCCGCGGCAAATCGGAATGCCTGCACACTCATGCACTGGGCGACCTGATCGCTGCCGCGAAGCCGGTCGAGCAGTTCATCGAGGTTGGCAAATTCTCCATCGACGTCCTGCGTGTCGCTCAGCTCGCCGCTCAGGTCGAGGTCGACGCCAAAGTCGTCGGTGTCCCGGAGCCCCCCGATCGCATCGTAGCCGCCGAATGCGAAACCGAGGTCGTTCATGCGGGAATGGCACCCCGCGCAGCTTCCCGTGGCGGTCGCCGAATCGATGAGGTCGCGTTGGCTCATGCCTGGTTCGGGGTCGGGCACGCCGGTGTTTGCTCCCGGCGGCGGGTCCGGAATCGTGTCGCAGAGGATTCGGGTCCGCATGACGTACCCTCGGGTCACCGGAGAGGTGATGCCGATGCCCGAGTGCGCCGAAAGAAAGGCGCCACGGGTGAGGAGGCCTCGCCGCTCGACGCCAAGGGCGCCGCCGTAGAACTCGGCGAGCGCCGGGTCGTCGATGGTCTCGCGAGAGTTGAAGATCAGGTCGAGATTGGCGCTTCCGTTTTCGAATGCGTTCCGGATCATGCCGTTGAGTTCCGCCTGAAAGCTCCCCTGGAGGTCGGCGAAGCCCGGATAGAGCTCCGTGTCTTTCTCGACGTCCGACAGGTGGGTGAGGTCGAGAAGCTCTCGTACGAAGCGTTCCTTCTTTTCCATCCAGCGGGGGTCGTCACCGAGGCGGACGATCTGCGCCGATAGTGCGTCGCCCGTGAGTTCGCCCGCGTCGGCAAGCGCGGTGAGTTCGGCGTCGGGCGGCGAGTCGAGAAAGAAGAACGAGAGCGACGAGGCCAGTTCGTAGGGCGTGAGCTCCACGATGCCGCGGTCGCCTTCGGGTCCGAGCTCCGAGCGATAGACCAGGTGTGGCGACTGGAGCATCGCTTGAATCACCGCCTGCGCGCCCTCGTTGAGCTCGGCTTCAGCGAGTTCGAAGAGTTCAACGTAGCGGGTGGTCTCATGGTCTCGGAGCGGTCGTCGAAACGCTTCTCGGCCAAACCCGCGAACGAAGGTCTCGGCGCAGGCCGCATCCGGGCTTTCGATGCACGGATAGCGCTCGGTCACGCTTCCCTCCCGAAGCGCCCGTTCGGCGAGGGCTTGGCCGTCGCGCCAGAGGGCTGCGGTTTCACCGTCGCGGACCCGAAGGACCGCGACCTCCCCCGAGAACGCCGTTCCCACCGGGTCCTCCCCGAGTTCGGAGGTCACATTGTCGAGGCCCAGGAGGGCCGCGGCCGACCGGATCCACTGTTGTTCCCCCAAACGCCACACCCGTGCCGGGAGGGGACGGGCGGCGGCAGGATCACAAACGGCCGGCTGCGTGACATCGAGTGGCGTCGGAGGATGCCGGGAGGGAACGGCGTTCTCTTCGACGAGTCCGCTGCAGGCGCTCGACAGCGCCAGGAGCCCACACCAGCAGATTCTCGCCCTCGTTCCTGTGCTGCGTCTTCCCATGGGGAAGAAGATGGATGGGTGGCCTCCCGAAGCTCATCAATCGTATAGGTCCCCGTGATCGATTGGTTTTTTAGGGAATCGTCGGCTTCGCAGGGAAGGGTTTGCGGCGCTTCGACGTAGCTAGCTCGTTGCCCCGGCGCGAGGTCGGGCTATGAGGGTAGGTATGCGGACTTTTCTTACACTCCTCCTCGTCGCCATGGTGGCCGCGTGTTCGGGCCGTTCGGGCCGCCGTGCCGCCTCGGCCGGAGACAGCGGCAATGCACCAACGCCGGAAGCGGGCCCAAGCGACGACGCCCAGGTGCGAGCCGACGGTGAGGTGATCCCGGACGCGGAGCCCGACCGGTCGGTGAACCCACCCCCGCCTCCACCGGGACCGGGCACTCCGCGCGACGCCGCGGCGGTGCTGTTCATCGGCCATAGCCTTGTCAACCGAGACATGCCCCGGATGACCGCGGCGATCGCGGACAGCATGGGGGTCCGCCACGACATCGCCGAGCAGGTGATCAACG
>JBCCZL010000186.1:0-15531 GCA_039187775.1 Myxococcota bacterium | reverse complement strand
GCCCATCCTTGACCGACTCGTCCCACTGGGCGACTCCGAGGCTGATCGTGACCTCGATCGGTGTGCCTTCGAAGGCGAACCGCGTTCCCGCAACCGCCTCGCGGAGCTTCTCGGCGGTGTGGGCGCCCTGTTCCCGACCGATTTCCGGGAGAAGAATCGCGAACTCTTCGCCTCCCACCCGAGCCACGATGTCATCGCGGCGAACGCGGGTTCGGACGAGGGCCCCGAGCTGGCGAAGGACCGCATCGCCGGCGAGGTGACCGAAGCCGTCATTGATCTTCTTGAAGTGGTCGATGTCGAACATCACCACCGCGAAGGTCCGTTCATAGCGCTCGGACCGGGACACCTCGCGGTCGAGCATCTCGTGGAAGTAACGCTTGTTGTGCACGTCGGTGAGACCATCGATCGTCATCAGTCGATAGATTTCTTCGTGGTAGGAAGCTTCGATGTTCCCGCCGGTGATGAACTTCATGATCGTCCGGCCGACCTTGATCTGATCGCCATCCCGAAGGTTGATCTCGTCCACGAGGTCGTCGTTGACGTAGGTCCCGTTGGTCGATCCGAGATCACGGATGCTGTACGTTTTGCCGTTGAACGAGACCCGGCAGTGGTTCCGGGACACGCTCTCCTGATCGATCTGCACATCGCACTTCGACGACCGACCCACGATCGTCGGTTGGGTGCCGAGCGGAACCCGCCGACCCAAGTCATCGCCGTAAATCACCACGAGGCACGCATCGGTGAGGTCCCGCCGCTGCGGTGCCTGGCTGATCACGGTGACGACCGTCTTGTTGGGATTGGTCGTCGCGTCCTCTTCGGACATCGTGGAGCGAGTCTATCGGGAGCGGTCGGTTTTGGGGAGACTTTGGCTAGTTCTTTGGAAGCCGATAGTCGCTCGCAAGGCGAGCCTCTAGCTCGCCGACCCGCTTTCCGTAGTCTTCCATACCAGGCCGCCCGAGAATTCCCGTGGCGAGCTTCTTGCCAAGCTCGACCCCGGGCTGATCGAAGGCGCCGATGCCGTAGAGCTGGCCCGCGATCGCGGTGGCGGCTTGGTACAAGAAAAACAGGCCTCCGAGCGCTCGGCCGTCGAGCTCTCCAACTCGGATCGTCAGGCTTGGGCGTCCATCTTCCGCCAACGCGAGGGCGGTTCCCCGGCGCTCGGCTTCAAGCACCTGATGGAGCGAAGTGCCCGCGAGGTAGGCGAAGGGACCCTCGGCCTCGGGAATCGTCCGATCGTGGCCTGGGCGATCCACGGCAACAAAGGTGATGAGCTTGTCCCGCGGCCCTTCCATGAAGAGCTGGACCTGCGCGTGCTGATCGGTGGCGCCCACGGCGGGAAGGGGCGTCGGCCCGGACTCGACCCGCCGCCCCAAAAGGTCGACGCGCTTTCCGAGGCTTTCCGCCCAAAGCTGGACGTACCAGGCGGCAAACGGCCGAAGGGCATCCGCGTAAGGCATCATCACGTGGATGGATCGGCCAAAGAGCCGGTGGTGAAGCACGTGGAGCGCCGCGACGAGGGCGGCCGGGTTCTCGCGGAGCGAGGCGCGCCCCGAAGCGTCGGCTACCGCGGCCGCGCCGTTCAGCATGCCTTCCGCATCGAGGCCGGCGAGCACGGCAGGAAAGAGGCCCACCGCGCTCAGGACCGAGAATCGACCGCCCACGTTGGGAGGCACGGCGAGGGTCGGGATCCCTTCGGCGGCGGCGAGGGGCCGAAGCGCGCCCTTTTCGGGATCGGTGATGAACACCTGATGGGCCTTTGCATCGGTGCCAAGGGCGTCCGTGAGCCACTTCCGCGCGATGACGAGCTGAGCCACCGTTTCCACGGTGCCGCCCGACTTGCTGATCGCAACCACCAGGGTGTGCTCCGGCTTGAGGTGATCGAGCAGTCGGCCGAAGAGCCAAGGGTCGCTGTTGTCGGGAAGGTGGATGTTTCGTTTCAGCGAACCTGCACCCGCCGATGCGAGGCCCGGCGGACCGCCGAGGGCGTGGAGGACCGCGCGGGCCCCCAGCGACGAACCACCGATACCCAAAATGAGGACGTCCGTGACTGCGGAAGGCAGCTTGGCTTCGAGCGCCCGGCACGCCTCGAGGGCGCTCCGCTCCTTCGGTAGGTCCCAAAAGCCAAGCGTTCCGTCGGCGACCTGGCCGTGCACCGCATCGACCGCCCGATCGACCGCTACCTCTTCCGAAGCAAGGGCCTCGTCGGGGAGTCCGCCGCGGGGCCCGACGCCGGGTTCCATAGCCAATGTGTAGTCGATCGAGAGCGGCAAGGTCATGGCGGCGAGACTACTCCACCGCTCTTGTGCGGCTTGCCATTTTTTTGGTCGGTTTCCGACCCGCCTTTAGGTTCGGGCCATGACCACCCCTACGCGCAGCGCGAGTCTCACGGTGATCGTTGGTGCCGTTCTCATCGGCGGAATCTTGGGGGCGATGGGGTTCGGCGCGAGCGGCGAACAGGGCAAGGCGAGCGCGCAGCAGGAGCCGAACTACCTCGAGGGATTCTCGCCCCTCGCACATCGCCTCGAGGGCGACCGGTTCGTCGCCGAGCTTGCCGAGGGGCGAACCGCAGTGCTGACCCTCGATCCGGAGCTCCAACAGCACGTGACGAGTCAGCTCGAGCACTACGAAGTTCCGTTTGCATCGCTGGTGGCGATCGAGCCGGAAAGCGGCCGCGTGCTCGCCTATGTGAGCCACTCCTCGGCGAACCCCGACGGCGCTGACCTTGCGCTCGACCCGACGCCCCCGACGGCGAGCGTGTTCAAGATCATCAGTGCGGCCGCTCTGGTCGACGCGGGCGTCTCCGGGGACACCGAAGTGTGTTACCACGGCGGGTTCAGCCGGTTGCGCGATGGTGACCTCGAGGACACCGACCGCGACAACCGCTGCGCGACCCTTGCCGATGCGGTGGGCGGATCGATCAACGCGATCTTCGCGAAGCTCTCGACGAGGAATCTCGATAGCCCAACCCTCGAGCGCTATGCGAGTGCATTCGGGTTTGGCCATGCGCTTCCCTTCGATGTGCCGACGCAACCAAGCCCCGGCGAAGTGCCCAACAGTCAGTCGGACCGGCTCGAGTTTGCCCGAACCTCGGCGGGTTTTTGGCACATGCATATGTCGCCTTTTCACGGGGCGCTCATTGGCGCAACCTTCGCCAACGACGGAGAAATGCCGCGGGCGAGCATGATCGACCAGATCGTGGCCCCCGACGGCACGGTGCTTCTTACGCACCGGCCGGAAACGTATCGGCGCGTGATTCCTCGCCGGACCGCCCGCGCTGTCGGGCGGATGATGGAGCGTACGGTCAGCCACGGAACGTCACGGCGGACGTTTCACGACAATCAGGGCCGGCCGTTCCTTCCCGATATCCGGGTCGCAGGAAAGACTGGGACGCTCAGTGGCACCGACCCGTATCGCGGTTACACGTGGTGGGTGGGCTTTGCGCCGGCCGACGACCCTCGCATCGCGGTGGCGGCGCTGGTTGTCAATACGCCGCGCTGGCGGATCAAGGCGAGTTACCTCGCGCGTGAAGCGCTTCGCGAGTACTTGATCCGATAGTCACGTTACTCCGATAGTCACGCTACTCCGATAGTCACGCTACTCCGATAGTCACGCTAATAGTGCATGCGCATCGCGATGCGCCAGCGCCGAGCCGTGACCTCGAAGTCGGACTCCTCAAACGATGGGGCGCGAAAGGTGTGGGTGACATTCCGCGTAGTCGCCCAACCCTCGGTCGGCGCGCCAAAGAGGTTCGTGTCGACCTCTTCGTCTCCGTCCTCGTCATGAAGGGCCGCAACGGCGTAGGTGCCAGGTCCCGGCAATCGAAAGGCGCAGGTGCGCGTGCTGCCTCGGCCTCGCGCATCGGCGACGGCCAGGGCGCGCGATCGGTCCATGGGAAACCCAGCGGCGCGGCGGTAGAGCGCACAGCCGATGGTGCCGGAGCGTTCGCTGTCGACGCCCCGGAGGGTCACGGTGAGCGTCCATGGTCCATCGGTCGGTGTGTCTTGGGCGCTGGACGCACTGGATCCGCTCACCAGCAGAATAAGAGTGAGAATGACGCGCATAAATTCCCTCCATACGCCGCCTCGGCGGCGAGACGATGTCTAGTAGACAGTGTCTGGAGCGGATTTTGACGCTGTCAAGTCGGGCGTCGCGGGTTTCAGGCGGTCGAGGAACTACCAGCCGCGGAGTTCGTTTTCGCGACGTCGGTACAGCTCGAAGCTTGCTTTGACCGCCTCGAGCGCGTGGGCGGCGCCTTGGACCTGCTCGACCACCACCTTTTTGTGTTCGAGCTTCTTGTAGTCTTCGAAGAACCCCTCGATCTCGGCGAAGGTGTGGCGGGGAAGCTGCTCGATGTCGGTATAGTCGCGGACCGCCGGGTCGTTGATGTGCACCGCGATGACTTTGCTGTCCTCTTTCCCCTCGTCTTCCATCGCGATCACCCCGATGGCGCGAGCCTGCATGATGCAGAGCGGCTGCACCGGTTCGGTGCCGAGGACCAGCACATCGAGCGGGTCGCCATCGGGGCAGTAGGACCGGGGGGCAAAGCCGTAGTTCGCCGGGTAGTGGACGGAGCTGTAGAGGATCCGGTCGACGCGAAGCATACCGGTGGGCTTATCGAGTTCGTATTTCACTCGCGATCCTCGAGGAATCTCGATCACCACATTAAACCACTCGTGGGCGGTCTCGGCGTAGTTCGGGAGGTCGTGCCACGGATGGGCCATCGGAACACCTTTGAATGCAGGAAGTAGAAAGAGGCTCGGAGTGTTGGAGAAAGAAACCGAAGGCGAGAACGAACCGGTCCGGATACCGAGAGGCGAGCTAAGCGAGGGCGGCGCGGGCGACCTCCACATCCACGAGGCCGGCCTTCACCAGATCGCGAAGGCTCATTTCGAACGTCTGCATGCCATAAGGGTGCACGCCGCGCTCCATCACGTCTTTGAGTGGGAGGTTGGTGTCGGGCTTGCGGATCGACTCACGCGCGGTCCCGGTCACGACGAGGACCTCTGCGGCAAGCGCGAGGCCATGACCATCGGCCCGCGGCAAAAGGCGCTGGGCGATGATCCCGCGCAGGTTGTCGGCGAAGCGTTCGCGCGTTTCTTGAGTGTCGCCGTGCGAGGAAAGGGCGAGCACCCGGCCGACGGTGCGCTGAACGTCGGGGGTGTGAAGGGTGCTGAGGACGAGGTGACCCGTCTCGGCGGCTTTAAGGGCGATGTCCATCGACTCTTCATCGCGGATCTCGCCGACGAGGATCACATCCGGGTCCTGACGAAGGGCGGAGCGAAGCGCGGTGCCGAAGTCGTCGCAGTCGATGCCGATCTCGCGCTGCGACACCGACGCGAGTTCGTCCGAGTGGATGAACTCGATCGGATCTTCGATGGTGACGACATGGACACGGCGCGTGCGGTTGATGTGGCCGACGATCGCCGCGAGGGTGGAGCTCTTGCCGTTTCCGGCGGCGCCGCACACTAGGATCATGCCTCGTTCAGTGTCCGCGAGGGACTCGGTGACCGCGGGGCACCGGAGCTCCTCAAAGGTGGGAATCCGGAGCGGAATCGCCCGCATGGCGAGAGCGAGCGTTCCCCGCTGCCGGTAAATGTTCACTCGGTAGCGGCCGATGCCGCTCACTCCATAGGAGGTGTCGTACTGCTGGAGTTCCTCCGGATTGTGCTTGTAGCGAGCCCGGGTCAGGACGACATCGGCGAGCGCGCGGGTTTGCGTGGGCTTCAGTTTTTCGCCTTGAAGGTAGTGAAGCTCGCCATTGACCCGAAACGCCGGGGGTTGGCCGACTTTAAAGAGCACGTCGCTGGCGTTGTGCTGCTGGCCTTTCTTGAGAAGCGCATGCAGCGTGGCCTCATCCATGCGCGGATGATACCGGGCCGACGAAGTCGAAGAGCGGGAAAATCTGGAATGGTGACGAGGCAGTCGAGAGGGGCGGACTGCCGAAAGGCGCAAAAACCTCCCTAAGAGAAGCGCTCTGGGTAGACTTTTACGTCTTTATCCAAGGGAGACGGATGATGAATCACTTACTAAAAACAGCAGCAGTGGTCACGGCGCTTGCAGGGTCAGGTGCCTGCGGCGACGACGACGACCCCATGACCGGCATGGACGCGTCCACCGGGGACGCCATGACGAACCCCGACCGAATGGTCACGCCCGACGGAATGGTGCCCGACGGGATGGTCGAAGATGCCGACGTAGATGCCGAGGTGGATGCCGAAGTCGACGCCATGGTCGACGCCATGCCCATGGCCCTCAGCTTCGAAACCGACGTGTACCCGATACTCACGGCGAGCTGCGGAAACGGAAACAACACTGGCTGTCACCTCGAGACCACCAACAGCAACGCGGGTGGCCTGACTTTCGCGCCGGACCCTTCCGCGGCGCTGATGAATCTTAACCGAATGGCGAACCAGTGCGCCGTGCCCCTCGTCGACCCTGGTAACGAAACTGGAAGCGCGCTGTTCCAGAAGGTGAACGGGACTATGTGCGGAACGCGGATGCCGCGCGGGCGCATGGCCCTCGACACCATGGACATCGATACCATTCGGGATTGGATCGCCGGTGGAGCGATGCCTTAGCTTCATGATGCCAGGTTGAGGAAAAGGGCTCGGCATTCGCCGGGCCTTTTTCTGTTCTTCAGCATGGCAGGGGGACAAATCGATGGGTGTCGAGCAACTCTGGGTGGCTCACGCCGACAAGTGAGAATCGGCCAGTGCGGCGCCGTTTCTTGCGGTCGACGCCTCGGGCCGTGCGGTGGCGGTTTGGGAAGACCGGAAGGCGGATCGGATCTCGGATGTGTGGGTGGCTCGATTTGAGTGAGCGCTGTGCCAGATGGGGTGCATCTGGTGGCTGAGCCTGGTATTTTTTAGGTCGTTCTGTGTCGAGGGGTAGTACATTTGGGCCTTACGAGATCGTTCGTCCCCTGGGGGTTGGGGGGATGGCGGAGACCTCGGTGGCGGTGCGGCGCGGGCCGGGCGGTTTCGAGCAGACGGTTTGCCTGAAGCGGGTGCTTGCGGCGTACAACGAGGACGCGCGTTTCGTGGACATGTTCCTTCATGAGGCGCGGCTCGCGGCGCGGATGCGTCACAACAATGTGGTCCAGGTGTACGACTTTGGTCAGCACGAGGGCTCTTACTACATGGCCCTCGAACTGGTCGAAGGACTCGACCTTCGCTTCCTCATCGCCGGTCTCAAAAAGCGCGGCGAGCGGGTGCCTCTCGATATTGTCGGCTTTGTCATCTACGAGCTTCTTTCGGCGCTCGCGTACGCGCACGACCTCGAGCTCGACGGAAAACCGGCGGGCCTCGTGCATCGAGATGTGACGCCGTCCAATGTGTTGATCAGCACCCACGGCGAGATCAAGCTCGCCGACTTTGGCATTGCGAAGGCCACAAATACGGCAAACGCCACGCAGACCGGTTCGGTGAAGGGAAAGATCCCCTACATGGCCCCGGAGCAGGCGATGGGGCAGTCGGTCGACCGACGAACGGATTTGTTCGCGGTGGGCGTCATGCTCTACGAGCTCCTTGCGGGACGACGCCCGTTTGACGGGCCGACGGACACGGCGACGCTCCTCAACATCAGCCGAGGTCAGTTCGTCCCCCTCGATGAGGCGGCTCCAGAAGCGCCAGCGGCCCTTCGTGAGGTGGTGGCCACGCTCCTCCTTTCCGATGCCGCCGCCCGCTATCAGACCGCAGGCGATGTGCTCGATGCGATCGTCGATTTTGTTCCTCCGCCGACCACCGCGCGAAAGCTCGGAAAGATCATCGCCGAGCTGAGGGAAGCGAGCCGAAAGCGGGCGGTCGAACGGGCCGCGACCGAGCATGCGGATTCGGGGGCGAACCCTGCGCTGGCCCAGGGGGCTTCGTCTAGCGGCGCTTCGTCTAGCGGCGCTTTGTCGACCGGTGCTTCGTCCAACCGTGCTTTGTCGAACGGTGCTTCGTCGAATGATGACGCGGCGCAGGCTCCCGGCACTCCGCCTGGGGCTTCGGGCACGCCGCCGCTCGGCACCCAACCCCCGGCGCACCGCGAGCAGCTGGCCGTTCCCATCCCGAACACCATCTCGTTGGTCAAAGGCCAGGAACCTCCAAGCACCGGTCCCGCGGTAGTGGAGGTGCCGACCGGCGCCGCGCCATCGACGAAGAGCCCGGTCCTCTTGCTCGCCGGCGGTGCGGCCGCCGCACTCGTGGTCGTTGCGGTTTTTGCGCTCGTGATCGTGGCCATGACTGGCTCGACGCCGGAAGGCGATGGCACCGCGGTCCAGCAGCCTGGAGTTGCCGCGCCGCCTGCCCAAGCCGAAGGGCGTGACCTCCAAACAGCTCCCCCCGATGCCTCGACCGAAGAGAGGGATCCGGCACCTGACCTTGCCGTAGAAGACCCTGCCGTAGAAGACCCTGCCGTAGAAGACCCTGCCGAAGAGGACCCTGCCGTGGAAGAGCTCGCCGAGGGACCGGCGGAGACTCCATCGGAGCCGGCGGACGAAGAATCGCGGATGGAGCTCGAGGCGGCCGTGGACATGGATTTGGCCGAACGATCGTCGGGCGGTCGGGCGTCCAGGGGGAGCCGGCGCGACCGTCGACCCCAAGACCGCGTTCGGGCGATGCCGCCGCCGGCGATCCCATCGGAACCGGCGATGACGATGCGCCAACGCGGAGTTCGTCCCGCATCCGGCAATGATTTTGGCTTATAGTCCCGCCCTGAGGCTTCATGACCGCATCTGCGCACACGCTCCGTTTGGCATCGCTCCGCGTCGGCTTTCTTGATTTCGTCTCGCTTCGTTCCGTTTCACTTCTCAGCGTCGCGTTTTTTCTCGCCATGGGCACATCGGCGGCCGCTCAGGATGACCCTTCGGAAGGCGCGCGGGTGGAAGCGCGGCGCCTCCTCGAAGAGGCCCAGACGCACGAGGCCGAGGGCCGGATGGGGATGGCGGCAGAAAGCTACTTCGAAATGCACCGAGTGATGCGCCAGGCCGGCCTCGAGCGGGCGCCCGTCGCGCTCTACAGCGCGGGTGCAGCGCTCGCGCAGATCCCCGGCCGCGAAGTGGACGCCCGCGACGCGCTTCAGCGATTTCTCGATGACTCGACGACCCTCACCGAAGACGCCCAGGTTCGAGACTGGCGGTCGGATGCGCTCGAGCAGCTCACCGAGCTGAACGCCCGGATCGGACCGGCCGAAACGACCGACCCCGACGTTTCCGATGTGCCGCCTCCGCCAGGTCCTGCCCCGACTCCCGAATCCGAGTCTGGCGGCATCTCTCCGGTCGGCCCCATCGTCATGGGCGTCGGGGGCGCGCTTCTCATCGGCGGCGCGATCGCGGGCATCGTTTCGCTCGGCGAGGCGTCGGACATCGAAGACCAGTGTCCGGACCTCGACCGATGCGATCCTAGCCTCCAAGGCGACTACGACGCGATGCGGGATCTCTCGCTCACCGCGGATATCCTCCTCGGGGTAGGACTTGCCGCGGCCGTCGCAGGACTGGTGCTCACGTTGACGCTTTCGAGCGGTAGCGAAGAGGACCCGGCGGTGAGCATGGCCTGCACCGGCGAAGGCTGTGCGGCAGTCCTCCGCCAGTCTTTCTAGGCGTCGTCGCGGCGTCGCACGACGAAGGTGTTCATGCCTTCGTCGGCTTCGAAGCTTTGCCGGTAGCTCTCGGCCTCTCGCATCGTCTCGAAGGGGCCGATTCGAACGCGCCAGTGCATGCCCCGGTCCGGAATGTCGGCGCTCACGACGAAGGCGGAATGGCCACGCGCCCGGAGCGCCTCGGCAAACGCTTCGGCCTCGGTCGGGTTCTGGTACGAGATAACCTGCAGGGTGTAGCGACCGTCGGAGCCAGGCGCCGCAGGGGCTTGCCGAGGGGGTTCGGGGGGGAGCGCGTCGGACACCATCGGATCGGTGAGGCGCTGATGGTGAAGGGTGTCCGCGAGATGACTTGCTGCGGTAGCGGCGGGCAGGTGCGCGGGAAGTGCCGCTTCGACCGGGAGACTCGGGGCGCGCGACCCAAAGCCAACGGGTAGGCCCCCGGTGAGATTTGCCGTGGGGGAGCCTATCGGGTCCGGGTGGGCGAGTTCTGCGGCCGCCGCGGCGACGGCAGCCTCCACTTCCGGGCGCCGGTCATAGGTTCCGAGAGCGGCGGGAAACGTGAGCGCTTCTCGGTCCACTTCCGGTCGCTCTTCCTCGGCCGGACTCTCGGATTCGAGTGCGAGGCCCTCGAGCTCTTCCAGAATCGCGAGGGGGTCTTCCTCCCGCGCTGCTTCCGAGCTTTGGCCGAGCATCACGCCCATCGCCAAGACGAGCGCGACCGTCGCGAGGGCCGCCATCATCAAGGTGACAATGCGCCGGCCGCCGTTGTCTTCTTGCTCCTGGATTTGCTCCAAATCCCGCATGCCGCTTTCCATCGAGGAAACCTCCGAGGATTGACGTGCCATATGTAGGATAAAGTAGTCAAATAACCGAGCTGTCGGATATGTCGAGAGAGTCCCGGGAGAGCCCATTTCGTGTTCGGAATACCTCTCTCCGCGCGCGTGCGCGCGCGCGAAGGATAGTGTACTGTCGCGCCTCCTACTCGCCTGGATCGCTTGCCGCGGTTCAAGCCCAGCCCCGAAAGCCCCATGGCCCAATCCCACCAGCTTCCAGTCACCATCGAAGACGAAATGCGGCGGTCGTACCTCGACTACGCGATGTCGGTGATCATCGGCCGCGCCATCCCTGATGTTCGTGATGGGCTCAAACCCGTGCACCGTCGAATCCTCTATTCGATGCATGAACAAAAGGTCACTTGGAACCAAAGCTACCGAAAAAGTGCCAGAATTGTCGGTGACGTCCTCGGAAAGTACCACCCGCACGGGGATCAGGCGGTCTACGACGCCCTCACGCGGACGGCCCAGGACTTCTCCATGCGCTACCCCCTGGTTGACGGTCAGGGGAACTTTGGTTCTGTCGACGGGGACCGCCCTGCAGCCATGCGCTACACGGAGGTTCGGATGGCCCGGCTGGCCTCCGAGCTTCTCGCGGATATTGAGAAAGACACCGTCGACTTTGGGCCCAACTTCGATGATTCGGAGAGCGAGCCGCTGGTCCTCCCGAGCCGGGTTCCCAACCTCCTCATCAACGGGTCGGGAGGGATCGCGGTGGGCATGGCCACCAACGTGCCCCCGCACAACCTTCGTGAGATCGTCGACGCGACGATTCGGCTGATCGACAATCCGGAGCTCACGATCGATCAGCTCATGGTCGATGACCCCGACTCGGGTCGGCTCGGGGTTTCCGGGCCCGATTTTCCGACGGCCGGTTTCATCTACGGGACCTCGGGGATCCGCCAGGCGTTTCATACGGGCCGCGGACGCGTCGTGATGCGTGCCCGGGCAACGATCGAAGAGATGCCGAACAAGGGCGGTCGGGAGCAGATCATCATCACCGAGATTCCCTATCAGGTGAACAAGGCGGAAACGCTGAAGAAGATCGCGGGTCTCGTTCGCGAAAAACGAATCGAAGGCATCAGCCACATTCAGGACGAGTCCGACCGAACCGGCATGCGGGTGGTCATCGAACTCAAACGCGATGCGTTCGGCGAAGTCGTGCTGAACCAGCTCTACCAAATGACGCCGCTCCAAACGACCTTCGGCGTCAACTGCCTCGCGATCGTCGGTGGACAGCCGAAGCTGCTCAATCTCAAGGAAACGCTCCAGCACTTCATTCAGCACCGGCGCGAAGTGGTCACGCGACGCACCGCGTTCGAGCTTCGGCAGGCGGAGGCCCAGCGCGAGATCGTCGAAGGCCTCGGCATGGCGGTCACTGAGGTCGACGCGGTGGTGCAGACGATTCGCGATTCAAAGGACCCCGAGGAAGCGCGCGGCCGGTTGATGAAGCTTCCCCTCAAGGGTCTCGAAGAGTTCGTGCGGCGGGCCGGTCGGCCGGACGAGGAGATCAACGAGGCGAAAGAGCGCGGCGACTATTTTCTTTCCGAGCGGCAGGCCAAGGCGATCTTGGACATGCGTCTCGCTCGGCTCACTGGCCTGGAGCGAGAGAAACTCGCTGGCGAGTATGGTGAGATCTGCGAGCGGATCACCGAGCTCAAGGCGATCCTCTCGAGCGAAACCCGCCTCCTCGAAGTGATCGTCGGGGAACTTTCGGAGATCCGAGAACGCTACGGCGACGAGCGGCGGACCGAGATCGTGCACGCCGAAGGCGACATCGCGGTCGAAGACCTGATCGCGGACGAGGATGTGGTCGTGACGGTGAGCCACAAGGGCTACATCAAACGGGTGCTCATCAGCGAGTACCGGGAACAGAGCCGAGGTGGGAAGGGCACCAAGGGGATGGTGGCGTCCGATGAGGACTTCGTCAGCTATCTGTTCATCGCCAATACGCATGCCCACATCCTGGTGTTGAGCGACAAGGGGACGGTGTATCTCCAACGGGTGTTTCAGATCCCCCAAGGGTCGCGAACCGCGAAGGGGCGAAACATCGTGAATCTGGTCGGCATGGACCCGGGGGATCGCGTCGCCGCGGTGGTGCCCGTGCAGGAGTTTTCGGACGACTCGTTTCTTCTCACCTGCACTCGCAAGGGCCGCGTGAAACGAACCGCCCTCAGAGCCTACGAAAAGGTTCGCCAGAGCGGGATCATCGGCGTTGCGATCGCCGACGAAGACGAGCTCTTCGCGGCCCGCGTGGTCAATGCCGGGCAGCAGGTGCTCCTCGGCACTGCGGACGGCCTCTCCATTCGCTTTGACGTGAACGATGTCCGACCGATGGGCCGAGACTCGCGCGGGGTGAAGGGCATCGATCTTCGCGAAGAGGACCGCGTCGTAGGCATGGACATCGTGGACAACGAAGAGAGACAGGTGCTCACCGTCAGCGAGAACGGATACGGCAAGCGGACGCCGGTGTCGGAGTGGAAGGTGCAAAATCGGGGTGGTAAGGGGCTCATTGCTCTCGACACATCGGAACGGAACGGTCGGATGGTCAAGCTCCGGCTGATCTCTCCCGAGGACCAGCTGATGGTGATCACCGACAAGGGGCAGGTGATTCGAACTCGGGTGAGCGAGATCCGCGAGACCGGTCGAAACGCGCAGGGCGTGCGCATCATTCGCCTCGGCGACGGAGAGCGGGTGGTGGACGTCGAGCCGCTCGAGGTGGACGAAGAGGATCCAGACGCCGTGGACGGCGAAGCGGGCAGGGAGGACACGGGCGCCTCGTTGGCGGAATCCGGAGCGATGGGGTCCGGCTCCGATGGCTCTACGGCAGAAGGCTCCACCGCCGGAGGCTCCACCGCCGGAGGCTCGGGCGACTCTGGCTCGGGCGACTCTGGCTCGGGCGACTCTGGCTCGGGCGACTCTGCATCGGACGGGGAAAACGGAGAGTCCGGGTCCTCGGAGGGCGAAGAACGCTGACGACGGTCGATTACGACGCTTATCTCGAAGAGCTTCGTCGCGAGTTTCCACGGCTTCGGCTGATCGACAAGGAACAAGACTGGCTGTCGAAGCTCATCGACCGGGCCCTTCGCGCGATCACCTTCGGCGGTCAGTCCGCCTACATGACGACGTACGTCACCACCCTTGGGCAGCGGATCTACCTACCCGCGGGCTGGTCGAAGCGCGGGGCCGCGTCGCGGCTGATCACGATGCGGCATGAAGCGGTGCACCTTCGGCAGTTTCGACGCTACACGTTCGTGGGCATGAGTTTGCTCTATCTCCTTCCAATTGTTCCGCTCGGCTTGGCGATCGGGCGCGCGCGCCTCGAGTGGGAGGCGTATCGGGAGACGATCACCGCCACCTTCGAAATCCTGGGCCCCGCCGCGGCCGAGGCGGATCCGTTCCTCGACCACCTCGTCCTTCAGTTTACCGGGCCAGCATATGGGTGGATGTGGCCGTTTCCGGGACAGGTCCGCAGCTGGATTCGACGCCATCTGGATGAGCTCCGTGCGGAGGGCACCCGGTCGGGTTCCGACGCCGACGACGATTTTACGCAGGGGTCGAAAGGGTAGCTTTGCTGCGCTCTTTCATTGGGGTTTGGTAGAGTCGCGCCGTGAGCGGTCGGGTCTTAGGAATCGATCTGGGTACGACCAACTCGGTCGTGGCGGTCTCCGATGGGACCGAGGCCCGCGTCCTTCCGTCCTCCGACGGCAACCTGGTTCCATCGGTGGTTTCATTTCATCCGAGCGGGGAGATCCTGGTCGGGCACAAGGCGCGGGAGCGCCGACTCATCGATGCTCGAAACACGATCTACTCGGTCAAGCGCCTCATCGGTCGGCCCTACGGCTCGCCGGAGGTTCGGCGGGCCGAGGAGCGTTTCGCGTTTCAGCTTCAGGCCGGGCCGACCGGTGGCGTGCTCGTCAAGGCGCGAGATGACGCGTACACGCTGAGCGAGATCAGTGCGTTCGTACTTCGCGAAGTGCGGAGCGTGGCGGAGGCGGCGCTCGGAGAGCCGTGCACCAAAGCGGTGATCACCGTCCCGGCCAACTTCAACGAGCTTCAGCGGAGCGCCACCAAAGCCGCGGGTCGGGTTGCGGGGCTTCAGGTGCTCCGCATTCTCAACGAGCCGACCGCGGCCGCGCTTGCGTATGGCTACGGCCGTGGGTCGAAAGAGCGCATTGCGATCTTCGATCTCGGGGGCGGGACCTTCGACGTGACGATCCTCGAGCTGTCGGGGGACGTGTTCGAGGTTCTTGCGACGGCGGGCGACACCTATCTCGGGGGCGACGATCTCGACATCCTCGTCGCCGACCAGATGGCGGAGGCATTCCTCAAGCATCATCGCTACGACGCGCGGGAAGATCGCCAGGCCTATGAGCGCCTTCGTGCGGCGGCGGAGTGGGCGAAGTGTCAGCTTTCGACCGAAGACGAAGTGCAGGTCAAGGTCGAGGAGCTCGCCTACGGCGACGGCGGGCGGAGCCTCGATCTGACGTTCGGGCTCACCCGGAGCACGCTAGAGTCGATGGCCTCGCCGCTCTTTCGTCGCTGTTTCGACGTCTGCGAAGATGCGATGCGCGTTGCGCAGGTACGCCCCACCCAGCTCGACAATGTCATCCTCGTCGGTGGTTCGACCCGCATCCCCCTCGTGCAGCGAATGGTGGCGGATTACTTTGGACGCGAACCGCTCCGGAGCATCGACCCGGACCTGGTGGTCGCCCAAGGGGCGGCGATTCAGGGGAACGCCCTGACCGCGCCCAAGGAGCGTCGGGCCCTTGGACGAGTTCGGCTTCAGCGGGTGTCGTCGGCCGATCTTCAGCGGGCGCCCCAGCGTCCACCCCCGCCTCCGCAAGCTTCCCCGGCACCGCAAGGTCCCCCGGCACCGCAAGGTCCCCCGGCACCGCTCGCCACAACGAGCTTTGAAGAGGAACAGACCGAGGTTCGTCGCTCGCCAATTTCGGTGCCTCCGGACGCGCTTCCCCCGGGCGCGGTCCATCGCGCGTCTTCGGTGCCGCCCCCGTTGCCCGACGACGAAGAGACCGCCACGACGCCAGGGCTCTCCGTTTCGGAAGTCCTGGATGCGTTCGACCACAACAGTACGGTGCGAGCGCCGGTCGTGCCGGTC
>JBCCZL010000185.1:0-15542 GCA_039187775.1 Myxococcota bacterium | reverse complement strand
TTCGCCGTATGCGCGAGTGCCCCCACAGCCTCGGAGCGAGGAGTGCTTGAGGCACTTCGAGCGAGAAGTGAGGAGGTAAGCCGCGCAAACGGTGAAAGGCGCCGTGTTTCCGTAGGATTCAAACCGATCGCCGCTCTAGCTCCGCGGTCCGCCCTTGCGGGCTTCCAGCGCTTTGCGCGAACCAACCATCGAGCGAAGGGTGTCACGATTCATTCGCGCGATGTTGTCGATGCTGATTTCCTTCGGACAAGCGGCCTCGCACTCCTTGTGGTTGGTGCATCCGCCAAAACCCTCCGCGTCATGCTGAGCCAGCATCTGCCGGACCCGCTCGGCCCGCTCGGTCTGCCCCTGGGGCAAGAGCGCGAGATGCGAGACCTTGGCCGAGGTAAACAGCGACGCCGACGCGTTCGGGCACGCGGCGACGCATGCACCGCAGCCAATGCAGGCCGCCGCATCCATCGCGAGGTCGGCGCTCTCCTTGGCGATCGGAATCTCGTTCGCGTCCGGCGCGCTTCCCGTTCGCACCGTAATGTAGCCTCCCGCCTGAACGATCCGGTCGAACGCACTCCGGTCGACCACCAGGTCTTTGATGATGGGAAACGCCTTGGCCCGCCACGGCTCGAGATACAACTCTGCACCGTTGGAGAACTTCCGCATATGGAGCTGGCAAGTCGCGGTCCCTCGCTGGGGCCCGTGGGGCACACCATTGACCACCATGCCACAGGATCCGCAGATCCCCTCGCGGCAGTCGTGGTCGAACGCGATCGGGTCCTTACCTTCCTCGATCAACCGCTGGTTCACGATGTCCAGCATCTCGAGAAACGATGCGTGGGTATTGATGTCCTTTGCCTCGTAGGTTTCAAACTCGCCCTTCGCGTTGGGGCCGGCCTGTCGCCACACGTGCAGCTTGAGATTGATGGTCTCCATCGTCAGTCCTTGTAGTTCCGCTGCGAAGGCTTCACGTATTCAAACTCGAGTGCCTCCTTCTGAAGCCCTGGCTTGCTCGCGTCGCCCGACCATTCCCAGGCCGCGACGTAGGAGAACTTTTCATCGTCGCGCTTCGCTTCCCCGCCTTCAGTCTGGTGTTCTTCGCGAAAATGGCAGCCGCACGATTCCTCTCGGTCGAGGGCGTCACGACACATCAGCTCCCCGAGCTCCAGAAAGTCGGCGACCCGACCGGCTTTCTCGAGGGTCTGATTGAGGTTCCCCGTGTCGCCAGGAATCTTCACGGTCTCCCAAAACTCCTCTCGGAGCGCTGGAATCTTCTCGAGGGCTTTCTCCAAGCCCTCCTTGGTGCGAGCCATCCCGCACTCGGTCCAAATGATGTTGCCGAGCTCCCGATGAAACGCTTCGGCGCTCTTGCTCGGGTTCGGCGCGTGCATCAGCTTCTGAATCCTGTCTTCTACCTTCGCCACTTCGGCCTGGACGGCGCTGTGGTCGTCGTCGACATCCGACTGCTTTGCCCGCGCCAGGTAGTTGCCCACGGTGTAAGGGATAATGAAGTAGCCGTCGGCAAGCCCCTGCATGAGGGCCGACGCGCCGAGCCGGTTCGATCCGTGGTCGGAGAAGTTCGCTTCGCCCGCGGCAAAAAGTCCCGGGATCGTCGTCATCAGGTTGTAATCGACCCAGAGCCCGCCCATCGTGTAGTGGGTCGCCGGGTAAATGCGCATCGGCACCCGGTAGGGATTGTCCCCGGTGATCCGCTGATACATGTCGAACAGATTGCCGTAGCGCTCCCGGATCTTCTGCTCACCGTCGCGCTTGATTGCATCGGCGAAGTCGAGATACACACCGCGCCGCTCGTCGCCGACCATCGGCCCTACTCCGAGGCCCTTGTCGCATACCTTCTTCGCCGAACGTGAAGCGATGTCGCGAGGCACCAGGTTTCCGAATGCCGGATACCATTCCTCGAGATAGTAGAACCGGTCTTCTTCGGGAACGTTCTTCGCGGGCCTTTCGGCGTCCTCGGCGTTTCGCGGAACCCATACTCGACCGTCGTTTCGAAGCGATTCGCTCATCAGCGTGAGCTTCGACTGGTACTCGCCGGCCGTAGGAATGCAGGTCGGATGAATCTGCGTGAAGCATGGGTTGGCGAAAAGCGCACCCTTTCGGTGGGCCCGCCAAGCCGCCGTGACATTGCAGCCCTTCGCGTTCGTCGACAGGTAGAACACGTTGCCGTATCCACCGGTCGCAAGAACCACGCAGTCGGCGGTGAACGATCGAACCTCCCCGGTCAAGAGGTGCCGCGTCACGATACCGCGGGCTCGCGGGTTGCCTTCTTTGTCCTCTACCACGATGAGGTCGAGCATCTCGGTCCGCGAATGCATCTCGACCGTGCCAATCTCGATCTGGCGCGCAAGCGCCTGGTACGCGCCGAGAAGAAGCTGCTGCCCGGTCTGCCCACGCGCGTAGAACGTGCGCGAGACCTGCGCTCCACCAAAGGACCGGTTCGCAAGGAGGCCTCCGTACTCTCGCGCGAAAGGAACGCCTTGGGCGGCACACTGATCGATGATGTTCACGCTGATCTGGGCGAGTCGGTAGACGTTGGACTCGCGGGACCGAAAGTCTCCGCCCTTCACCGTGTCGTAAAACAGCCGGTAGATGCTGTCGCCATCGTTCTGATAGTTCTTCGCCGCGTTGATCCCGCCCTGGGCCGCGATGCTGTGGGCGCGACGAGGGCTGTCCTGAAAGCAGAAGCACTTGACCTTGTAGCCGAGCTCTCCCAGCGTCGCGGCGGCAGCCCCTCCGGCCAGCCCCGAACCAACGACGATCACCTCGTAGCCTCGCTTGTTGGCAGGATTGACCAGCTTCATGTCGAAGCGGTGCTTGTCCCAGCGCTGTTCGATATCGCCCGCGGGCTCGTGAGATAGAAGTTCCATAACTACCTTCAGTTGGAAAAGCCGTCGCACTCGCCTTCGACTTTGGCGAGTTCCTCAAAGCAAAACTGTTCGTCGGTTGGCTCGACGATGCCGGTGAGCACCGCGATCGGGATGCTCACGTTCCCGATCGTCAGGAACGCGGCCAAGCCGATCGCGAACCCTTTCCGGTACGCGTTGTACCGAGGGTGGTTGAGCCCGAGGGACTGAAACCAGCTCCACGCGCCATGAAAGAGATGGGTGCCGAGCATCAGGTTGGCCACGATGTAGACCAGGCTGATCTGCCAGTCGGCGAAACTGTAGACTACGTTGTTGTACACGTTCTGATGGTCGTAGCCGCCGACCACGCCCATTCCGATCGTGAGATGAAGGAGGTGGTACACGATGTAGAGGCCCACGATCGGCCCGCTGAACATCATCGTGCGCGCCGCGTAGTTCGTGACCTGGTCCTTACGCTTGTACTGATACCGCTCCGGGCGGGCGTCGCTGTTCCGCCATGCAAGCGCGACGGCAGCCCAGATGTGCGCGATGATCGCCCCCAGGAGAACGAGCCGGGGCGGCCACAGACCCCCTGGAATATTGCGGAGCGAGGCCGCGTACTCGTTCAGCGCTTGGGCCCCGCCGAAGATCGGATAGACCTGCAGGTTGCCGAGAAGGTGGCCGATGAGAAAGCCGAAGAGCACGGCTCCACTCACCGCCAAAATGACCTTCTTCCCGACCGTGGTCTGAGGTAGCGATACGACTTTGGACATGATGACTGGCGGTTTTACAACGGTGGGTCGATATAGTCGACGAGTTCACCCCGAAAGGTGCGGAGCTTCGTCACTCCGTCTTTTTCGTCGACGATCGCCGACGGAGAGATCACGACCTTGCCCTTGCCCCCCGGGGTGTCGACGATGAATTTCGGCAGGGCGATTCCGCTCAGAAACCCCGTGAGCGCCTCCATGATCTCCAGCCCGCGGGCCAAAGGGGTCCGCAGGTGAGCAGTTCCCCCAACGGGATCTGCCTGTAATAGATAATAGGGTCGCACCCGACGTCGGACCAGACCCCGGAACAGGGTGCGGAGCGTGTCCGGATCGTCGTTGATTCCTCGGAGAAGCACCGTCTGATTCATCACTGGAAGACCGTGATCGGCGAGGAGGCGACATGCCTCCGTCGCTTCGGTGGTGAGCTCGCGTGGGTGGTTGAAGTGGGTCATGACCCAGGTTGCGGGGTGGCACCGAAGCGCCCGACAAAAACTCCACGTCACACGCTGCGGAAGGGTCACTGGTGTACGGGTCGCAAAGCGAACTGTGTTCACCGTCGGAATCGCCGCCAGACGCGACAGGAGTTCCGCGATTCGACCGTCGGAAAGGAGCCCCGGATCGCCGCCGCTCACGATCACGTCGGACACATCGGGATTCGCTTCGAGGTAAGCCAACGCCGGCGCGAGCTCCGAAAGCCCCCGCGCTCCCCCTCCACCTCCGACCATTCGCGAACGAGTGCAGAACCGGCAATAGACGCCACAACGATCCGTCACGAGAAGCAGCGCCCGATCCGGATAACGTCGCACGAGGTGGGGGGCGACCTGATGGCTTTCTTCTCCCAAAGGATCGCGAAGATCGCCCTCGACCCGGAGGCCCTCGTCGGCGACGGGAATGCACTGACGACGAATCGGACACGTCGGATCCGTCGGATCGCATAGGTTCAGGTAGTACGGTGTAACCGCCATGGGAAAGCCTTGCGCCATCGCGCGAGCAATGCCTCGGCGTTCCGCGTCGCTCAACGTGAGCACCTCCGCGAGCGCGGCGAGGTCTCGCACGCTATGCCGAGCCTGCCATCGCCAATCGGTGCGTTCGTTCGGTGTCGGATCGGCCTGGACGACAGGGAGGGACATCGCGCGCCAGGGTAGCGGAACCGGCCGACCCGATCCGCGTTCTTCGAACTCGATGGAGATCCCCAGCCGCGAACCTGATTATGGTAGGCTCCCGACCATGCA
This sequence comes from Myxococcota bacterium, assembly GCA_039187775.1. GTDB lineage: Bacteria > Myxococcota_A > Polyangia > Polyangiales > JBCCZL01 > JBCCZL01. The sequence continues at coordinate 10,688 of JBCCZL010000185.1, read as the reverse complement.
ACGTCCTCTTCGATCGCTTGCATTTTCAGCGATATTTCTTGTTCTTGGCGCGTTCTCGGTAGGAGCGTCGTCATCGATCGCAGAAGCGCAGGCCGGTCAGGCGGCACTCGCTCGCCAGCTTCGATCCGACGCGGTGGAAGCGGCGCGATCCGGAGACTGGGCTCGCGCGTCCGAGCTCTTCGAACGTTCGTACGAGCTCGCACCACGACCCCTCACCCTTTACAATCTCGCCGCCGCGCAGATGAACGTCGGTCGCCTGGTCGACGCCGACGAGAACTTTCGCCGGTTCCTCCGAGACACGTCGGTCGGTCAGCACGAACAGTTTCGTCGGGAGGCCGCGTCGTCCCGCGAGGCGCTGCAGGATCGCATTCCGTACGCGCGGATCGACATCGAGGGCATCAGCGCCGGCGACCGGGTGACCCTCGACGATAACGACTTTGCTAACGCAGCACTCGGCTCACGCCTGCCGATCAACCCGGGGGTCCACAACGTCGAGGTCTACCGGGGCGAAGCGGTGATCGCGCGCCAGCGGTTCGAGGTGGAAGAAGGCCAGACCGAGAACATTCGGTTGACGGTGGACCCGAGCAGCGGAGCGCTCGATCCCGACGAGGGCGGAAACGGCGAGCTCAACGCTGGAAACAGCGGCGATGACGGCGACGATGGCGGCGGCGGGAGCGTGTTCGCGTCGCCGATTTTTTGGGTGATCACGGCGGTGGTGCTCGCAGCGGGAGCAGGCGTCGCCCTCGCGTTTATTCTTCAAGAAGACGAAGAGCCGTTCCAGGGAACCTACCCGGCGATCGAATTCAACTGAGTCGTTCGAAGCTCACGCCGGCAACTCGAACGTCAGTCACCGAAAAGATCCGTCGGTCGTCGAGTCCGCGACGAGAGAGCAACCGGGCTCGGGCCTTGAAGTCAGCGCTTGAAGTCGGGCCTTGCCGTTCAGTCGCCGGGGTCCGCGAGCAGCGTGTCTTGGGCGCGGACCGAGTTGTTTCGCATGGAACGGTTTTGGCGACGCACCGGACCGTCGTCATCACCATCCGCAAGCACCGTCATGCCCACGCGAACCGTTTCCGCACCCCGTCGGCCCATCGTCGGGCGCGAGTCGTCCACCTCGTCAGTCGCAAGAAGCACCCCCCGAACCCGCTGTTCCGGCGGCTCTTCCGGTGCGACCTCTTCCATCACGGACACTGTGGGATCCATGCGGGTCGAGTTTCGGAAACGCGGAGGGATGTACCTCGGCGCTCGACCTCCCATCGCGGTCATCGGAGAGGGAGTCGGCGCCTCCGCAACTTCTTCGGGGGCTGCCTCCTCGGGATTCCCCGCCTCGTCAGAACTCGCGGCCTCGGTCTCTGCCTCCGACGCTTCGCCCTCGGGGCCCGACCCTTCCGCCGACGACGAGCCCGCCGCCGCCGCTTCGGTCGGTGCACCGACGGTGATTTCTCCCTCCGGCTCGTCTCCCCCACCGCCTGCGGCGACCGCGAGCCCCACGCCGATCAACACGGCCCCGACGCCAAGCCCGGCCACCCACTGCCAGGGAAGGACCTTGCGCGGGAGGCGAGCGGTCGCTCCGGTATGTTCGGGCGAGTTCAGGCTCTCCGGCGTTGGAATATGACCAGGTGGGGCCACCACGGTGTCGGCATGATCGCCTTCGTCACTGTCGGGCGCGGCCGCGAGAACCACCGGAGGCGCCGGAGGCGGCAGATTGGACGCCCGCGAGACCTCTTCAAGGTTTGACTTCATCGAGGCGCTGCCGGAAGTCGAACCCGAACTCTGACCCGAAAACGGCGGCACCGCGCGAACCAATCCGGCGATTTCGATCGCCTCGAGCGCGACCGCATCCGGCATCGCTTTCACCAGCGCCCGTCGAAACTCCCGGGCGTTCTCGTAGCGGTTCTCCGGTTCCGGCCAAAGCGCCTTCAGGATCGCTTCGTCCAGGGCCCCGGGGATCGATGCGTACTTGCCGGGGGGATGAATGCTCGGATCTCGCACCATGTCGAGAAGTGCCATGTCCCGCGGCGCCCGGAATACGCGGCGCCCAGTGACGAGCTCCCACACCACCAGTCCGAGCGAATACACGTCGGTGCGCCGGTCGAGGGATTTGCCGAAGGCCTGCTCCGGCGACATGTACCGAATCTTCCCTTTGAGCGAGCCGCTGGTTTCCGTGGTCCGAACTTCGGACTTCGCGATGCCGAAGTCGATGACTTTGACGTGGCCCTTCCGAGACAGAAGCACGTTGCCCGGGCTCACATCACGGTGAACGACGCCAAGGCTCCGGCCGTCGGCGTCGGTTGCCTCGTGGGCGGCATGGAGGGCTTCGGCGACCTTGATGCCAATGTGGATCGCAACCTGCGGTTTCAGTCGGCGCCGATTGGTCCGCAGAAATCGCATGAGCTCGGAGAGCGAACAGCCATCCACGTATTCCATCACGAGAAACGCGGTGCCCTCGTGCTCGCCGAACTGCTCGACGTGAACAATGTTCGGATGCGAGAGGTGAGAACCAAGCATTGCTTCGTCCACGAACATTTGAACGAAGTCCCCCTTCCCTGCGAGGTGGGGGTGCATCACCTTGATCGCCACCGGCCGGGTAAACCCGCGCGCTCCGCCCCGTTGGGCGAGATAGAGCGTGGCCATGCCCCCGTCCTTGACCTTTCGGACAATCTCAAAATCAAGAACGGTGCTGCCCGGCTCGAACATCCTCACATCCCAGTATCAACGATGGGGCTGAACTCGTAACTTGGGAGCCCCATGGTCTGAGCCGTGTTCGAGAATATCTGCGTAAAGCCGCACGGCATGCCCATATTGGCCCCCGACGCACAGACCCCCATGGCGCTGCACTCCTCCACCGTGCAGGCCGGCACATCGGGTCCACGGATTCCTACCGTGGCAAACGATCCCTGGGCGCGGGTGGCGTCCGCGGAAATCATGTCACCAAACGCCACGTCGATCTTGTTCGTTTGTTCCGTCAGCGAGATGCTGAAGTTCAGGTTGTCCCCGGGGTCACAAGGACTGAAGCACGCGTTCTTCCACGTGAAGATCAGTCGTCGAGGGCTCACGCTGTCCTGGAGGAGCACACACACTCCGTCCGCCCGGGTTTCGAGGCGGTCCCAGAACCCCATCACGCCGGGTGCGGGCGCCCCGGTCTTCGTCACCTCGCCGGGCTGGATCGGAACGATCGAGTTGGGAGCCGCGGTGCCCAGACCGAGGTATCCGTTATCGCCCACCCAGATCGTCTGAATCTGCTCGCCGTAGAAGCTGAACCGGAACGGCGTCGCGGCGTCATTGATCGCCATCCGAATCGACTCCGGTACCTCGACCTCCCCTTCCATCTCTCCCGGCAGTACCACTTCGCGGATCGAGCCGGCGACGGTGCATGCGTCGCGGAAGCGCACAAACGCAGCCTCCTCCCCAGAGTAGGTCGCCACTTGGTCGCACACCCCGCCCTCATCGATCTCGTCGTTGCAGTCGTCGTCCACGCCGTTGCACTCCTCGGTCGTCGGCACACACGGCGCGCAGTCACCGGTTCCCGCCGCCGCGGGTACGGCAGTGAATCCTGGCAGCGCGGAACCATCCACCGCGCAGGGAGACGCCGGGTCGAGGCACTGGTCGGACAGCGTGATGGCCAGGTGAACCGTCTCGCCATCGCGCCAACGGGCAGTCGAGGTCGCAAAGTATCGCTCGGTTCCCGCTTGAAGTCCGGTCACGAGGATCTGCACCTCGCCGGGTCCGTCGGCCACGATCGGGACGGAAACCGGAAGGTCGGTGGCGGTGATCCGTCCGCCGCGAATCACCATCCCGGCGTTGATCTCGATGCTGTCGATATCGCAGGGCACGCCCGCCGTGACGTCCACGGTGAGTACGATCTGCGAAATCGAGTTGGTGCAGGACCCGCCCCACAGCAGGAGGAGAGCCGAGGGCAGGAGACGAAGGGCAGCGCTAGGTCGCATGGTGGTGTTCGTTCGGGTCAGCGAAACTGCGTCGTGAATCGATAGGTGTTCGTGTACAGCGCAGGACCAGGAAGCCCGAAGGCTTGGTTCGTCAACAACACGGGGGAGGCGGCAAGGCACTGAATCGCGCCGAGCGTCGCAATATACTCACCGTCGGCAATCCGCATCCCACCGGCGGGAGTCGTCATCGTGTCGCTTGGAAAACATCCCACCGTAAGGCCCATGATTGCGGCACTCTCGCAGGAGCCGCGCGCGGTCACCGGGTCCCAGATGCACGGAGTCATGCAGCCACTTGGCGCCGTCGGTACGGTTCCTTCATCCGTCGGAAGGTAGCCGCAGCTCACCCCCGCTGCACAATCGGTGTCGGCTTCGCACGGGTCGCTCGTGCCGTCGCAGATGCCGCACCAGCACGGCGTGCCGGCAGGCAACATCGGGTTGGTACAGTCCGGCCGGGTGTCGGTCATCGTCCAGGTCTCGCCGAGGGTCGTGTAATCGCGCAGATCAAAATCGAGCGAAGGGACCTGAAGCGTCGGCGGGCAGTCGAAGCTGTAGGTCCCCCCGATAAGCGCGCCAAAGCCGTTTCCATCGCAAGGCTCGCCCTCCCAGGCCGAAACGTCCTGCAGCGGGCCACCCCCCGCCTGGCAAGTGCCTCCCTGGACCCCGTCGTTGGGAGTCGGATCGTTCTGGCAGACCATGCAGGTGCCGCGAGGGCTCCCATCGGGCATGGGGTTGGACGTACTTCGAAAACGCGCAACGTCGAAGAACACCTCGCCGCTCTGAAGGTTCACGCTGCCTTCGATCGCCCAATCGCCACCCTCCGGAGCTTCGAGATACACAATGGAGCAGGCGGGCCGGCCCGGGGTGTCGAGCGACAGCGGCGGACCCGTGATGAAGCGACACTTCCCGCCACCGGGACAGTCGGCATCACCGGTGCACTCGATGCGTGTATCGTCGATGCATCGTTGAATGTTCGGACCGCTCTCGTTCGGCACCGGCCCCTGCACGGCGCAGTTGATGCATTCGTCGTCGCAGCTCACGACCTCGAGGGTGAACACCGACTCGTCATTGACGCGGAGGTTGTGTCCAAAGCCGGCCCAGCCCAGGTCGGAATGGGTGTTCGCCCCCACCGTCGTGAACTCCAGGTGGGAGGGGCAGCGTGGTCCAGAGGTACCGGTATCACCGTCGGTGTCGGAGTTGGCGTCCACGCTGCTGTCGGTCACGGTCGCGTCTACGCCCCCATCCGGGGACGCGGGATCGTCATCGCCGCAGGCGAAGCTAAAAGAAGCAGCGAGGCAAAAAAGAGGGGAAAAGCGAAAAGAAGAGTTGGTGTATGTCACGATCCTGTCGTTTCCCCCCTGGAGAAAGCAGTGTCAGACGATACCAATTGCGGTTGCTCAGGGGCAACTCGATCGGCGACAAACTGGCTACAAATCGCCCCCGAGTTTCCCCGCATTTCATGCCGATTCGCACAGACACTGACAGCGCCTACACTCACCTATGGAGCAGGTCTCTGCATTGTGTTGAATCCGTGATCGGAATTGCAGTTCTGAGCGATTCGAACACGGAGCCAGGGCGAAAACAAATCGCATCGCAGCGCAATGCTCGGGCGGAGTTTCTGCTCGCCCCACCCCGGCTCAGAACCAGCTGATCACCCCGATCGCGGGTTGCAGCACCATGCCGGAGTGCTCGAAGCGCGCTTCCGCGACTTCGTCTCCGGACGAAAGCGCGAGGTCCGCCTCCGTCCCGAGGCGAACGATGGTGAGCTCGAACCCCACCCAGAACCGGCGGTAGCCGACCGCGAAGCCGAGCTGTCCCCCGAGATACGCCGCCGTCCCATCCAGGCTGACCTCGGACTGCTCGCGGCACGTCCCATCGACCCGGTGGGTGCAGGCTCGAAAGCCCGCGTCGAAAGTCGAGAGAACCACCTTGGGTCCACCCCAAACGTGCAGATATCGACCGCTGTATCCGAAGAGGAGGGGCATGTCGTAGTCGATCCGCTGGTACTCGTGCACCTCCACCCGGCTCGTGAAGTTCTGTACCGGAAAGCCGTAAAGGTACCCCGTCACACCGACTCCCACCGAGCCGTAGACTCCAGGCCGCACTTTCAAGAACTGCCAGCGGGCCCAGCCTCGAAGCGCGTTGACCGACGTGCGAAGGCCCACTTCGAGGCGCGGCAGGATCCCGTACGCAGCCGAAATCTGTAGCCCCGGCGCCGGCGGTTGAACCACCGCGGCGCCCACCGCGTCGGCCGCCCGTTCGAGCTTGGCCTGGTTCCACCGACCGCGAATCGGGTTTGCCTCGAGCGAGTCGATCACGTCGCGCACCGACCCCGAGGTCTCTGCGTACTCACCGGAAGCGGTTAACTGAAGATGCCGATGGGGTACGATGCGGGCCGGCTCGAAAGTCTGAAGCGATGGTGCACACCCCGAAGCTAGTGCGACGAGGAGAAGCCAAGGCGAACCGCGAGGGCGGGCTCGACACGGGTCACGGGTTTCGTTCGCCACGGCGCGGGACGCTGCCAGCCGCATGCCAGCGCGCCGGCGCCCCGTTTTTCGAGGCATGCTTGGGTCAGGTTGTGCCTGTCCATCCCTCGACGAGGCAAGTCGGCGCAGCTGAGGTACGCGGATGACTCGGGTCTCGCGAATCGAGCCGGGTCAGGTCATCGAGGAGAAGTATCGGATCGTTCGCCGCATCGGCGAAGGAGGCATGGGCGTGGTCTTCGAGGCCACGCGAGTCACCGACGGATCCCGAGTGGCTATCAAGTCGCTCCATCGGCACCTCCTCGATCACAAAGAGATGGTGAAGCGGTTTCACCGCGAACTTCAGGCGGCGACGATTCTTCAGCACCGGAACATCATCCAGGTCGGTGACGTCGGACGGTTCGAGGACGGAACGTTCTACATGGTTCTCGAGTATCTCGAAGGCCGCGACATGGCCACCGACCTCGCGGAGAACGGACCGATGCCGGTCGGCCGACTGGTGCGGATCGTGGAACAGATCTGCGACGCGCTCGACGTCGCCCATAGCCAAGGGATCGTCCATCGCGACCTCAAGCCGGACAATGTGTTCCTCCGCGAAGGCGCGGAGGGTGACGACGTGAAGGTCCTCGACTTCGGGGTATCGAAGTTCCTCGATCCCGCGCATCAGGCTTCGCTCCAGACCCAAACCGGAACCACCGTTGGCACACCGTTCTACATGGCGCCGGAGCAGGCCCAGGGGAAAAAAGACATCGATGGCCGCGCGGACCTCTATGCGCTCGGCGTGTTGATGTTTCGATCCCTGACGGGGATTCACCCCTTCGAGGACGAGTCCTATCCGATGCTCGTGCTCAAAATCTGTACCGAGCCGCCTCCTTCGATCGCCGAGTTCCGCGCCGACCTTCCCGCCGGGCTCCGCGAGGCGGTCGAGCGCCTCCTCGAAAAGGATCCCGATCAGCGGTTTCCCGCGGCGGCGGCGGTACGGCAAGCGTTCGCCCCCTTTCGCGACGCGTCCGAGACGCCGGTCTTGCTCGACGGAGCCACCACGCGAAATCTTCGACCGAAAGCGCTCGACCGCGTCGACTCCCCGTTGGCCCGAGCGAAGACCGAGCCCGCGCAGACCGCGTGGCACTCCGGAGCCTACCCACCGCCGGAGGACGAGCCGCCCCCCCCTCCAAAGGGACAGCGCACTCAGCAAAGCATGCGTTGGGTGATGTTCGTGGTTGCGCTCGTGGTGATCGGGGGCGCCTTCGGACTCGCGATGAGCTGGGAAGGCGACCGGGAAGTCGACGCGACGCCGGTTCTCCCCGACCCGAAGCCCCCGGAGACCACGCCGCTCATCGCCCCCGGGACCGGCGATATTGGTTGGAGCTGGGTCAACCCACTGCCTCGCTACATGCCGACGTGGTACGCGACCGCGGTGGCGGGGCCCGAGCTCGTTGCCATGGTCGGTCGCTTTGGGCGAGCGGCACGGTTTCAACAAGGTCAGATGTACTCGTGGACCAGCGGCACCGACTCGAGTCTCTTTGGGGTCGCGTGGGCGAGCGCTCGAGAAGCGATCGCGGTCGGAGAGAGCGGCACCATCGCCGTCCTCCGGATCGATGGAGAACCCGAGGTGATCGCGAGCGGGGTCGACGGCGATCTCTACGACATCGTGACCACGTCTCCCACCGACGCGATCGCGGTGGGCGCCGACGGGGTCATTCTTCGTCTGCATGCGCTCGAAGCGACGGCGGTCTCTTCCGATAGCGACCAGGACCTTGTCGCGGTCACGACCTGGGGCCAAGAGGCTTTTGCGGTGGGCGAAGGGGGCACGATCCTTCGCATTCGCGACGGCGAGGTCGCGGACGAATCGAGCGGCACCGACGCGACGCTCCGGGCGATCGGGGGATGCCCCGCGGGGGGCCTCTACGCCGCTGGCGACCGGGGAGTGGTTCTTCGGAGAACCGCCGAGGGCCAGTGGCGCCGCGTAGAGCTTGGGGAGCGAGAACCGATCCTCGACATCGCCTGCGGCGGTAACCACGCCGCACTCGTAGGGCGAAGTGGAGGGCTCTTTCTCGCGGAAGGAAACGACACCGTTCGCGTCGATACGGGCACCGACCGTGCGCTTCACTCGATCTCATTCGCCACCGGCGCAGACACCTGGATCGTCGGCGAGGGCGGCCGTCTCCTGATCCTCGAAGGAGACCACGTCCGAACCTTAACCGCCGGCCCGACCGCGCCGATTCAGGGCCTCGGGGCGATCGGAGGAGCGCTCTTCGCGGTGGGGGAGTGGGGTCGGATCGTTCGGCAAGAGGAGCGCGGCTTTCAGCAGATGCGTTCCCCCACCAAGGCGGCGCTCGCCGGCCTCGCACCGCTTGGAAGAAACCGTCTCGTCGCCGTCGGCGACAGCGGCGCGGTGGTGGAGCTCGAATACGAACGTGCCCGCCTGGCTCGCTCACCCTCCGACACCGGTTGGCGCGATGTCGTGAGCGCAAACGAGTCGATTCTCGCCGTGGGAACCAACGGCAGCGTGATGGCGGGAGTCCTCGGCGCCCTCGAACGGCGGCGCCTCACCGACATCGGGGACCTCTGGGCCCTCGCGGGGAGCCCGGACGATGCCTACGCGGTCGGAAACGAGGGCACCGTGATTCACCTCGTGACGGGCGAACCTACCCGTCGCATTCGCTGCGGGACGACTCGAAATCTCCGCGGCGTATTTCGCCAAGGCGGCGAAGTCTGGGCCTGCGGGGAAGGTGGCATCGTGGTGCGGCTTTCCGAAGGCCAGTGCTCCATCGATCGGGAGGCGGAAACGGGCGCGCCAACCCTCTTCGACATCGGTCTCGGACCGCGAGGAAACATCCTCACCGTCGGAGATGAAGGCACCGCCATCGTACGTGACGGCGACGGCTGGCGCGCGGCCAACTTGGACGTCGGAGGCGCGGGGCTCCGCACGATCTTCGAAACGGAGCGAGAGCTGTTTATCGCGGGCCGAGGCGGGGTCATCGTGCGTCACATATTGTTGCGTTGACCCTTTTCATCGGCTCGCGGTACGCGTAGCGTGGCAGCCATGAGCGAGACGCACCCGATCGTTTCCGGCTTCCGATTTGCAGGAGTCTCCTGCGGGATCAAGGACAGCGGAAAGCCCGACCTGGGCTTGATTCTCGCCGACGACGCCTTTCCCACCGCCGCGATGTTCACTCGGAACCGAATTCAAGCGGCTCCGGTGGTCCTCGCCGCGGAGCGCATGGAGCGCGGGCGGGCTCAAGCGATCCTCGTCAACAGCGGCAACGCAAACTCCTGCACCGGCAAGGCGGGCCTCGACGCCGCTCGCGACACCACCATCGCTCTCGCCGACGCCCTCGACATGAACGAGGACCTGGTGCTTCCCGCATCGACGGGAATCATCGGACAGCAACTTCCGAGCGAACGCATCGAAGCGGCGGTTCCTCAACTGATCGAGGACCTTTCCCCGGACGGCGTCAATCGGTTCGCGGAGGCGATTCGCACCACCGATCGCTGGCCAAAGGTTGCGAGCATCCAGTTCGGCATTGGCTACAAGGAAACCGCAACGTTGGTCGGCGTGGCGAAGGGTGCGGGGATGATCCATCCGGACATGGCCACCACGCTCGGGTTTGTGCTTACCGATGCACCGATGAGCAGTTCGTTTCTAAAGACCTCGCTGCGACGAGCGGTCGAGCAGACCTTTAATGCGATGACGGTGGACGGCGAAACGTCGACCAACGACTCGATGTTCGCCATGGCGTCGGGCCGCGTGGATACGCCGGCACTTCGCGGCTCCGACCGAGATGCCAAACGGTTTCAGGACGCGATGATCGATGTCCTCGGCGAACTTGCGAAGAGCATCGTTCGTGACGGCGAAGGCGCGCAGCGCGTCGTGCGGCTCGAGGTCGCGGGAGGCCCCAGTGAGTCCGCCTCCCGGCAGGTGGCGGAGCGAGTTGCTACGTCGCTCTTGGTCAAAGCCGCGATTCACGGATGCGACCCCAACTGGGGCCGGATCCTTTCTGCCGCGGGGATGGCACCGGTGGCCATTGACCTCAACAAAGTCGAGATTCGCATCGGCAAGGTGGTCGTCTTCAAGAAGGGCGCGGGCCTCGGCCCGTCCGCCGAAGCCGACGCGCGGGAGCAGATGCGCCAGGCGGAGTACACGATTCGGATCAAGCTCGGCTCGGGAACCGGCAACGCCCACTATCTGCTATGCGACATCGGCCCCGAGTACATCCGCGTCAACAGCGCATACTCCACCTGAAAGAGCGATTCCGAGAGG
>JBCCZL010000184.1:0-15602 GCA_039187775.1 Myxococcota bacterium | reverse complement strand
GTGCGAACGCGTAGACCATCCGACAGCCGTCTTTCCACGCGTGTTCAAGACGTCAGCCAGCTAAATGCAACCACTGGACCTGCGTGGAATTAGAAGGTTGAAGCGGGTAGCTTTCGGTATGGGCAGGGGCACGAGGGACGGGAGCAACTCTTGTCCACCACGGCCGATAAGCCGAGGTCCAAAGGGAGGGCACGATGAAGAAGGCGGCGCTATCAGTTCTATTCATCTACACGGCGGGTTGTTCATTGCTTGTGCCAGACATTACTTTTGGTGAGCCGGAGGACGCAGGCGTCGACGACGGCACTAGCGACCAAGTGGTTGACGGTGATAGCCCAGCAGGAGCGTTCTTCGTCGTACGAACTGAACCACTCGCCGATGCGGAAGAGGTTGGCACTCGCCAGAAGATCGAAGTCGAGTTCACAGAGCCCGTGGACCCATCGACAGTGTCCGCGGACACCTTCCAGGTGATGCTGGCAGACGGGCCGACTGTGTCATCTCGCTTTGAGCTCGCTGTAGAGAACGACAAGGCCGTCTCTCTCACGCCACTCGAGTCGTTGGGCCCATTTCGTGAGTACGTGATTCTGATCGGAGAGGATGTGCGAAGCATCAACGGCTCTTCGCTTCAAGAGTCTACGCGGATTGCATTTACGACTGGTGAAGCCACGTGGACTTCGCCTCAGCCAACTGAGCAATCCTCGTCGCCGGCGTTTCCTCCGGAACTGGAGATGGATGAACGGGGCAATGGGCTCTCCGTTTGGGCCCAGGGTGAGATTACTGCTGGCAGCATCGACATCGCCTTCAACGAGTTCTCGCCCGTCGAAGGCTGGGCATCTGCTCGACTAGTTGGAGGAGGGCCGCTTCGCGAAATCGATACGCCAACCGCGATGGCTTCCTCAGGAGGAGCCGTTGCGGCTTGGCTGCAACCGGCGGCTTCGAATGACCTATGGGCTGGTCAATTTCGCGTCGGCTCTGGTTGGTCCATCCCGGAGCGGCTTGAGGTTGTTGATGAGTTCGTCAGCGATGTCGACGTTGCGGCCGGTGCTGCTGGTGAAGCGATCGTCGTGTGGGGACAGGGCAACACCACGGCAAGCCTGTGGTCGAATCGGTACGGGCCTGACACCGGTTGGAGCGGGCCATCTCTTGTCGAGATGAACTCCGGCGTGGTGACGGCGCCAACCGTCGCGATGGCTCCCGATGGCTCGGCGATCGTTGTCTGGGTACAGGAGAATGGTTCCTTCACCGACCTCATGGCGAGCTGGAGCAGCCCCGATGGGAGTTGGGTATCTGAAGAGACACTCGATAGGCTTAACTCCACGCCGTTACGACCCACGGTGGCGATGGATGGTTTGGGGAATGGAGTTGCGCTTTTCCTGCAGGCCCAGGCCGGCCAAAGACGGATTTGGTCTAACCGATTTACTGCCGGAATCGGGTGGGCCGGAGCGGACACCCTCTCCGACGGCTCTGGAGACGCGTTCTGTCCTGTCGTCCGGTTTCGAAACGATGGCACTGGCCTCGCCGCGTGGAATCAGGGTAGTGGCAGAGATGTGGGTGTTTTTGTGGTGAACTATTCGACGAACAACGGTTGGAGTGAGCCGCGGAGATTGAGTGACAGTGAGTCGAACGCCTCCTGTCCTGACCTCGCCCTTGACCCAGCAGGTCACGCCATTGTGGTTTGGTCTCAGGGCAATGAAGTTCAAACTGTATGGGCGAGCCGTATGGTTGAGGGACAGTCGCCAGGTAGCCCTCGTCTCATCGGTCCTGGAAACGGGGGAGCACCGCAGGTTGCGATGGACGGCCTAGGTCGTGGTTTGGTTGTGTGGTTGGAGGGAACGGACGTCGTGGGTGTTAGGTTTGACTGATGGCTACCTTGGTTGAAACGAATCGACCTTGTTGACGGCAGCGAAGATGGGTCTGTCAGCGCCACCGATGACGAAGATCTTTCCGGCAGCAGCAGCTTGTGCATGACCATGTCTTGGCGTTGGAAGTGGGTCAATCGGTTCCCAAGTCGCTCCCGGTCCAATCACTAACCGTTCTGCGTCCGTAAGCGCTCGGTCACGCTGCTCACCCCCAATTGCGTAGGCAACCCCGTCAAGCAGTGCCACGCCGTGGCCTCCCCTGGCCGTTCGGAGGGGCGGGCCGTCACGCCACTGACCCGACACTGGACTGAAGATCTCCACACGCGTGCTGTTGGACGAGAGAGAGTTCATGCGTCCGCCTACGACCCACAACTCATCGTCGTGTACGAAGCCATAGGTATGTTCCCGCGGCTCCGCAATACCGGCTTCTGTGCCCCAGGTTCCCAAGCTGAGGTCGAAGACAAGGGTGCTATCCGCGAGGCGTCCTCCCCGCCCCTGTCCTGCGGCTACATAGATCTTGTCGCAAATCACGCCGGCGACACCAGCTGCTCGAGGCTCCGGAAGCGATTGAAGCGACTCCCAGGACTCTTCGCCAGGCCGCAGGACCCATGCTGTATTCACTAGATCGAAGCTTCGGTTCGACATTCCACCAATGGCGTAGATGTTAGCGCCGTCGGTCGTGACCATGATGTGATGGCGGGGACCCGGAAGTGCAGGGCCCGCGGACCAACTCTGGGTGCTTGTGTTGTAGATTTGGACGGTGGCGACGACGTTCGGGAAGCCTCCGCCATCCGACTCGAAGCCGCCGAACACGTAGATCTGGTCATCCAGCGTCACCGCGGCAATCTCTTGGAGCGGCAGGTTGGTTGACGTTTCTGAGCGCCAAGCAGCGACTTCCGCATCGGTTTGGGCATCAACGGAACCGTCGTCGACGCGGTCCACGAGGCTACTGTCAAGCGAAGCATCCACCCGTGCGTCAAGAGGGATGGTGGTGAGGTCGTCACCACAGGCGACGACGTTTGCAATCAGCAGGAGTGCCCACATGTCGCCACGATAGCATTCCTGGATGAAGTGTTGAGGTGTCAGGAACAACTATCCGGGCGAAGGTGTTGCAGTGGAACCTTCCGAAGGACCAGGACTTGACGCGCTACTGCGCTCGATGTCCCGGTGCGACCGCCGTGGGCGTGATCTACCTCGCGTTTCGTGCAGCGCCACAGCGGCAGGCCCCACTCGGGGTTGTTTGACGCGATCACGATCATCGGCGGGCTCACGGTGCTCATCCACGGGTGGGGGGCGATCCGCAAGGAACAATCGTGGACCGAGACCGCGGAGAGCGGGTTCTGGCTGGTGTTCACAGGGCTGACGATCTTCGTCGGGCTGGGGTTGCCCTGAGCATCGCCCCGCGCGACAACCACGAGAACGGCCGGCGGTTGCCGCTACGGGCACCGATCGAGAAACGTGATCACCGCATCGCTGACCGACTCTTCGGCGCCAATGGCTGCGAAGCCCGTCGGAGTGGAGGTCAGCCTGGAGTTCCCCGCCAAGCTGCCCACGCGCTGCACGACCTCGAGCCGTGAGTTGTAGATCACCGCTTCTCCGGACAGTCGGGGGTCACGAGAAGGTGCTCTTGAAAACCCGCGACCCATACATCTCCGCCGACGAGCCCGGTAAAAGGCACGTCGCGGTCGGCGACCTCCGCACCGGTGAAGTCAAAGGTGGTCACCCCACCAAACGTGCCGGTCACGAGAACCTCGTCATTCGCCGCGAGCTCGGTAAAGGGCCGGCCAACCGTTCGTCGAGCGAGAGGATTCGTGACGAGGACGCTGGGCTCCACCGAGTAGAGGGCGCCCGACGAGGCGATAAAGTAACGACCCTGGCTCGCCACCGCGCCCAACCCTGCGCGGGTGTCTCCGTCGACGTTCGTCGGTGCGGTCGCAAACTCCCCCGTCGACGCGTCGATTTCGGCGATCCACGTTCCGCGGTCTTGGTACGCGATCAACGCCGTGCGCCCAGCCTCGTACACCAGAAAGGGTTGCCCCCCGGTCGGACTGACTTCGAAGACCTCTACCGGGGGGCCAGGTCGGTCCGGGAACGCAGCCACGAATACCCCCATCGCTGCTCCGCGTGGGCCGGTGCGTTCCCACGCGGCAAGGGCCCCAAATGGCGTCGCGACGACGCTCGCGTAATGGGATTGGACGTCGTGAATTGTGACTCGCTCGAGCGTATCCGACGCTCGATCGTACCAAGCCATCGTCGTGTTGGATTGATTGGGGATCCAGACGAGGTAGCGACCGACGCTGGCGGGTCGGCCGGGACGCACCACCCCCGGTCGAACATCGGTTCGCGTGTATTCTTCCGTGCACGTGATGACGGCGTCGACCGTCGCGTCGGGCGGAGGTGCCGCTTGGTCGATTCCGGCGTCGCGCGGCATCGGCACCTCGTCCTCGCGTTCGTGGCTCGTGTAGCAGCCGGCGAGGCATCCCAAAAGCACGGCTACATTCCATCGCGGGACGCGTCGGCGGGGGCGAAGTTCCAGTCGAAGTCCACACGACGGGCGTGCGGTGATGCGAAGCGCGCGCATCGGCAAGCTCATGGAGGCATAGATCTGGATGGCATTCAACCGTCATGCGGAACTCCGAAACCCATTCGTCGCAGGGCGGTGTCGTCCACACTTTGGCCCAGGTCGTCGAGGTCTACGCCAGAGCTCTCCTTAGAACTGCAGCGAGGGAGCGCGGAGAACTTCGGTGATGGGGACCACTCCGCGCGGATCTTCTTGCGGTTCGGGTTCGGACAGAAGCACCGCCACGAGCGCGACGACTCCACCGACCGCCAGCAGGCCGGCTCCCACGCCGAGCACCCACGGGAGCCACGTGGTTCCTCCCTCATCCTCGGTCGGCTCGGCCTCGATCGGCAGCGTATCGAGATGGAGCACGAGTTCGCGGGTTTCGCCTGGATCGAGCGACACCACGTCTTCCGCCGGCTGGTAGCCGACGGACCTTGCGGAGACGACGTGGCGTCCGGGGTCGAGGCGGGCAGGGTTGTCTTCCACTGCCTCGCCATCGATGCGTAGCTCGGCGTGTGGCGGGTTCACGTGGAGGAGAAGGCTTGCGATTCGCGCCTCCGCCGTGGCGATGATGGCGGTGACCTCTTCGACCGTTCGGGTGGACACTCCGCCGAACTCGCCCGCCACCACGCGTTGAAGGAGGTTGACGGCCTCCAGCTCCCGCCCCGCGAGGTGATAGCAATACCCGAGATTGCGTGCGGTCCAAGGCACCGAGGCTTCGGCGAGAGACTGCTCGAACAGGGGGCAGGCTTCGGCGACCTGGCCTGCCTGGAGGGCGTCCGAGCCCTCCATGAAGAGCGTTCGAGCCACTTCTTCATTGGGCTGTGCGTGGGTAACGCTCGCCACAAGAAGAGGGAGCACGCCAACCCAGGCTCTCACCGCTCGCCCCAGCCGACCACGTCCACGCCGCGCATCGGCTGCGATGTCGCCGAGGATGAACTGGACGACATCGTCGATCGTGCGGTGGTCGACATGGCTCGGGATGACATCATGGGGGACGACATCACCGCCGCCATGGTGTGCCGAGGTCGGTGGGCCCGGCGGCTCGGAGGCTCCTCCGGCAGCTCGGTCTCGGGTTCAACCCGAGGAGGAGCTGCTCCGCGTACCGGGGGCGCGGGCTCCCGGCGCTCCTCCGGTGCGACCGGCCGCAGGACTTCCGCGGAAGTCTCCACCGAGGCGGGCGTCCCGCTAGACCCTATCGTCATTCCTACACCGATTCCGATGCCGACCAGGGCGACGACGCCAACCCCCACGGCAACCCGGGCGCGGCGCCGTGGCGGCCGACGGAGGCGAAATGTCGTTTCGTTGGTCTCCAGCGCATGTGCGATCGACTGACGGCGCGCTTGCCGGAGACTGCCGTACATCTCCGAAAGAAACCCCGGAAGATCTACCTCAGCGCCCACTTCCGCTTCCAGCGTACCGCGAACCAGTCGGAGGCGCCGTGCAACCTCCGCACCGGTACCGGGCCGGTGCGCCGGGTCCTTGGCGAGCATACGCATCAAGAGGTCGACGAGCTCTGGCGGCGCGTCCTCCCGCATCGCTCCGAGGTCCGGAGGGGGCTCTTCCAAGATCGCACGGAGGCCCCGATTGTCCTCGTCGTTTTCATAGAGTCGAACGCCGGTGAGTAGCTCGTAGAGCACCACCCCGAGGGAGAAAATATCGCCGCGCCGATCGACCGGTTGATAGCGCAGCTGTTCGGGGCACATGTAGCCAAACTTGCCCTTGAGAACACCGGTGCTTGTCTTGGTCCGGCGCCCGAGTGCTTTCGCGATTCCAAAATCGGTGACTTTGACGTCTCCGTCGAAGCCCACGAGAACATTCGCCGGAGAGACGTCACGGTGCACCACGTTGAGGGGCTTGCCGCTGATGTCGGACAACTCGTGGGCGGCGTGCAGACCTTCGGCAGCCTGCTGAATGATCTCCACCGCGACCTCCAAGGGAAGCACTCCGCCGGACGATGTGATGAGTTCGGAAGCGGCCACTCCGTCGACGTACTCCATGAGGAGGTACGGACCGTTCGCGTCTTCGCCGACATCCAACACCGCCACGACATTCCGATGCTGGATCAGGCCCGCAATGCGCGCTTCGTCGAGGAACATCTGGCGGAACTCTCGATCTTCGGCGAGGTGCGGATGAATGCGTTTGACCGCGTAGAGTCTCTGGAAGCCCTGGCCTCTGGAGGTGGATTGGCCGCGCCGAACCGCTACTGCGACGGTGCCCATCCCCCCGCTGGCGAGCCGGAACACGTCGATCAGCGTGCTCGAGCTTGCGCGTTCCATTGCCCGCGATGGTAACATACCCCCCTTGCCGAACAACGAAGCCGACGTTGAAAGCATCCGCGCGGCCCTCGATCGGGGAGACGGCCAAGCCGCGCGAGCGTGGATCCAACGCCGAGGGTCATCGGACCCGTGGGCACAGGCGTTTGGGGCATCGTTGGCGCTGTCCGGTGAAGAGCTGGTCGCACCATGCAAGGCACCGGCCTCGGACAATCTAGCCGCGGCGCACGCGCTCTGTCTCAACCGGGTGCGTGCCGCGGTGCTACGTTTTGACGTCAAGGATGTGACTCGTTGGGGTGAGATGCATGCGTCGCTAGCCTCGGACGAGCGCACGAGGGTGGCGCAGGTGCTAACCGCGACGTGGAATGCGTGGGTCCACGGAACACCCGCCGATCGGGAGATGCTCGCGGAGATGGAGCGGAGCGCCGCGCGGGCTGGCCAGGCGCGAGAGGTCGTGGAACTGGCCACGCTTCGTGCCCTCTCGGCCCTCACCGCGCACGAGGTCGAGTCTGCGGTGCGAGAGGCCCGTCGGGCAGCGCGGATGGCTCGGGCCGAGGGAATGCCGCAGGCGGAATACCTGGCTTACACCGTGTTGGCCCGGGTCCGACGACACAGTGGCCAACCCCATCTCGCAAAACGGATCATTGTGGGCCTCACGAAAGTTGCCCCGGGTCCCTGGGCGGACTGGCTGAAATTCGAGCTGATGCTTTCCGGTGGTGCCGCGGGAGTGCTCGATCCCCTCGAGCACTTGGACCAGGCGAGTGAATCCGGTCGGGCGGGATTCGACACGGGGGCGAGGCGGCTTCGGGAGCAAGCGCCACCGGTGGCCCCCTTTCGGCACGAAGTGGAGACGATCATTGCGGCGAGCGACTCGCAGGCACCGGCGGACGCTTGGCGCGCTGGGGTCGCCGAAGATCCGCCGCCCGCGCTTCGCGGAATTCTTGCGCGGGGTCGGCCCGAACGACCGGTGGTGTTCGTCCTGGCGTCGGCTGGCGCGCAAACCAAGCGATGCCTTCGGCCCGCGCTCGTCGTCGCTCGCCAAGATCAGGTTCCGGCGGAGCCATTCCCGGTTGCCCGTCGGGGAACCCGAAGTGCGGCGTGCGTTGCGGCGCTGCTTCTCGCAGGCGATGACGGAGTCGAGGATCGACCGCTCTTTCGTGCGGTCTATGGGTTCGACTACGAGGCCGAGGTTCACCGAGGGGTGTTCGATGTCTTGAAGTCGCGGCTGCGCACTCAGCTCGGGTCCCAGGTTGAGCTCGACAAGGTGAACGGGCGAAATCGAATCACGCCGCACGTCAGTCTGGCCGTTCCAGACCCCCGGTGCCTGCCCTCGGTCCGGTCTCAGGTACTTCAGGCGCTCGCGGAAGAGCCGCGGAGCGCGAAGGAGGTGGCTTCGGTCGCCGGGATCGCGCTTCGGACGGCACAGCATGCTCTGCGCCTGCTGGTCGAGGAGGGTGACTGCGAACAGGTCAAGGAAGGACGACGTGTGCGCTACATTCTCGAAGACACGACGTACTCCGAGCCGGCGCGTTGGATGCCCGCCTGATCCGGCGGCTCGGGTTCCCGACAGAGGATCGGGTCTACAGTTCCAGCTAGTCGATCGCGACGCGAGCGGGACTTCGGACGGGAGGCCCTTCGGACTGGCCGGTTCGGCCGTCCGGACTCTCGCCCCAGCAGAAGAGCTCGCCCGCGGTGGAGATCGCGCAAACATGATGGCGGCCTACGGAGACCGATCGGTACGCCCCGGGAACGCGCGAGGGGAGGTCTCGCATCGGGTCTCGACTGTCGACGCCGAGCTGCCCCAGGCGGTTGGCTCCCCAGCAATAAAGTTCGTCCCCGGTTCGAATCGCACACACCGTCTGGCCATCGACCGACACCGCTCGCCACCCCTCGCCTGGAACCGTGACGGGTGCAGGAAACGGATCCGACGCTCCCGTGGTGCCGCGCCCAAGTTGCCCCGCTTCGTTGCTTCCCCAGCATAGAAGTGCCGAGCTCTCCGCAACCGCACAGCTGGTGGCCGGCTCCTCGCTCGTGTACCCGTCGTTTCCGACGTCCACGTCGACAAACGTGCGGTCATCCGCGATTCGGCCCGGACGGTCGAGATTGGTCGTCGATCCCGTTCCAAGTTGTCCGTGTTCGTTGGCCCCCCAGCAGTGCACCTGCCCCGTCATGTCGATTGCGCAGCCGTGCCGTATGGATACGTCGAAGTCGGAGTAGGGCCCTCGGTTTAAGCCTCGGTCTCCAGAGTCTTCGTCGCCAAACAGAAGTCCGGTGGCGCCGAAGCATCGGATGTCTCGTTCCGGGTTCAAGAGGCCACACCGCGTTCGGTTCCGTTCGCGAACGTTGAAGAAGGACCCCGTTGGTTCTGCAGGAGTTGGAGTTGCGATGTCGCGGCCCCACTCGAAGATCAATCCATCGCGGAGGGCTGAGCTGGAGATCGGTCCCGTGGAAACCGTGTCAAACTCGCCCATCACCCGTCGAGGAACCGGTCCCCCCGGTCCGGAAAACCCAAGCTGGGATCGTTCGTTCGAGCCAAAGCAGAAGACCTCGCGCCCTTTGCGCGCGCAGGTGGCTTCCCAACCGGTGGAGACCTCGTCCACACAGTCTTCGCACAGGCCTCCATCCGCATCGGTGCTCCCGTCGATGCCTCCGTCGGGGGAGGACCCGAGCCGAAGTTCGAACGTCAGGCGTCTTCCTTCGGCGAAGACTCCGTCGTTGAACTCGCTCCGGACACGGACCGAGGACTGAGTGTCGAGGAGTTCGGCGATCACTCGAAACCGTCTCGATGGATCGTTGTTCGCGGGTACCAGAGGTACCGTGGCGAGAAGCTCGTCGTCCGGTACCGCGATGGTCTGGTCCAGCCGGATCGTGCCTCCCTCGTCGATGACCTGGAGCCGAAGCGCCGCTCCGAGCTGTCGGACGTCTGGGGCCGCCACGACTCGAATCAGTGTCTGGGTTGCCTCGGTGCACCCAGAAAGTGTCACCCCGATCATGAGGGCGGCGAGAAGCGGCCGACGAACCATGCACCTCCAGCGTACATGATTTGTTGTCGTCGGCCGTCCGTCGTGCGAACGTCCCGTCGGAGCCACCACCCGTTTCGCAGGTTGCTGCAAAAGGCCCGTGCTGGAGGCGCGTGCGGAGTTTTGCAGCAACCGGCTAGTCGAGCGGTGCCCGATCCTCTGCGGCCTGAGCTAGGGTGCGGACTTCGTTGATCAACGTGACCAGCTCCGACGTGCAAAGCGCCTCGCGTCCGTCGAACGCCTCGTTGAGGAACGGCCCTTCGCGCGCATCGAGGGCGTTCGCGAACTGCTCCCACACACGGTAGTGGTCGATCAGGTTGGCGCGCTGGTTTCGCTGACGATAGACGTAGTACCCGGGTTCGCCTGCGGCAAACAGCGGACGCTGGCGCAGCATCAGCGCGCGAATCCCGTTGCACCGAATCGAGTTCGCCACCCGACCTCTTGGCGTGTCTTCGCGGATCACATGATTCGACTTGTCCCGAAAGAAAAGGCGCTGGCCGTCGAGCAGTGGATGTACCGACACCTGGTTAAAGAAGTTGGATGCGACCTCCGGATGAGTCTCGGTGCCCCGGCGTGCGTAGTAGTGGTCCTGCACGGCGATACGGTGGAAGTACATGAACGGGAGATGAACCTTGTCCTGTTCGAAACCGATCATCGCCCAGTAGTGAAGGTTCTGTCCGCCGGAAATGAAGTCCTCCTGCATGAGGAGACTCGGGTCGTACAGGGTTCCCAGCGTCTGCCACGGATGATTGAGCTGAGCGAGCATCGTCGAACCCGAACCATTGGCGAGGTCATCGGCAGGGATCTCTTCGGCCGGCTCTGCGGGCCACTCCGCGAGCATTGGGCCCGCGTTGCCGCAGCCGTACTCCGCAAACTGCGCGCCGATATTGTAGAACGGGTTGCTCGCCTGGCCGTAGGTCTTGGCGAAGCCGAGAAGGGGCACCGGTGCCTCTTCCAGCCAGCTCGGTTGCCCGAGGGCGGCCTTTCTCATGTAGTGCTGCACGATGAGAAGCGATCGACGCTTATTTTCGTCGGTAAAGCTCAAAAGACCGCCCATGTTGCGAATGCGGCCACAGCGGCCGTTCACCGGAATCGCCAATGGGCGAATGCGCTCCGCAAAGCCCATATCGTTGGTTTCATCGGTCACGCGGTGGAGCAGTTCGTAGAAGTTCTCGTCGCTCGGATCGTTGATGTATCGATCTTCGAGCGCGTACCACTCGGTGGGGTTGTTGGGTACGCGACCTACACCCATTAGGTAGTCGTTGATGGAGCTGTGCTCTTCGCCGTTGAAAGTGTCCTCGGTCCATCGAGGAAGCGCGATTCCCATCGGGATGTCCCGGAGGTTGACGCGGGCCATCTCGTCGAACACCACCTGCGCGTCGTCGAGAGTCTCGACGACTCCGGACACCAGGGTCAGGTTGCGGGTCAGGAGCTCCTCTGCGTAGGCTTGGTCCTGTTCTTCGGGAGTGTCTCCCGGAAGTACTCGCCCGCCCGGCTGAAGTGGTCGCCAGTCCCGAGAACAGGGCTCGGTGATATTGAAGCGCCGACGCTGGGCATGCACGAGGTCCACCACCGTGGCGGCCAGCTCCGGAGGAATGTGCAAACCCGAGCGGCGCAGGATCGCGTCGTCGGTGTATCCGATCACCGCAAGGTCCACCGCGTCGGGACTGTGGCAGTTGGCGCACGCCACACCCTCGTGATCGGGTTCTCGCCAGGCTTGCATTCCCCGCTGATACGCCGCTTCCACGTCGGCTTCGCTCCACGCCCACTCCCCCTCCGCGGGAAGGATTCCGGACTCACCGGTCATGGCCTGAAGCGCCGCGTAGTCGGACCGAAGCGCGTCGTCGCTGACGAACGCCGAAGAGAATGCCGGCATCGAGTTTCGCCCACTTCGAACCGCCGAACGGAATTCCTCGAAGGTGAGGTCTCCTGGTATCGCCGGATAGGTGCCTCCAGCGATCGCTTGTCCTTCGCCCCTTGCGCCGTGGCAGCTCGCGCAAGACGTCGCAAACGCGGTGGACAAGGATCCCTCCGAACCGAGCGTGTACGCAGGGGCTTCGACGGTCGGGCAGTGGAGTACCCCTGGCCCGCTCCCGGGCACCGGGGGATGGCCCGGAACGGGAGGATCGCCGGGCCTAGGGGAACGGCCGGGGTCGTCGATGCCGGGCGTCCGGTCGGCTGGGGTCGGGCTTTCGCCCGGACCGTTGACCTGGGCAGAACAACCCAAGGCGACGACCCCGAGCACTGCGATGACTGGGGACAGTGCGCAGGCGAGAAGACGAAACATAGGGCCCGAACCTCCTTCCGGCCGAGGCCGGAGCTGATGCAACGACGAAATCACGAATTGCACCTTATGGCGGAGACCTAGGCCGGGTCTCTTACATCCATTGCAGCGACCTTACATCCACTGCGCGCAACGCTTCGGCCGGCGTGGGCTCTTTCGCTCTACCCGTTGAAGAGCACGGGGAGCGGCTCGTCCGCGAACGCACGGACGTTTTCGTCGTGATAGAACGACGAGCCGTCTTCGACCTGGCCGAAGGAGTAGGCGCCGTAGCCTCCAACCACCGGTCGGCCTTCGGGAGCGATCGCCCCGTCGCCTCGCGCACCCGCGGGTCGGCTGCGATAATGATCGTACTCGCTCGAATCGACGCCGAAAGCGCGGAGAATGGTGCCGAGCAGTTGGTCGTAGACGAGGCCGCGGCGAGACTCGGGATTGCTCGCACTCGGTCGGGAGGGCTCATCGCTCCGGTAGTCGATGAACTGGCCGGTCGACAACCGTCCTTCGACCGAACCAAACGTTACCACCGGGACGGAGAACGCACTGTGCGTACGCAGACCCGCCTCCGCGGTCCACAGCACGAGGGACGAGTCGAGCACGTTTTGGCCATTGGCGTCGTCGAAGTCGAGGGCTTCGACCATCGGGAGCACCGAGTGTTCGAAGACATCACGGAGGATTTGGTGCCACCACCAGGCCCGGCCGTCGTCGGGCATCGGCCGCGGGTCATTTTCGACCTGATGGACGAAGTCCTGATGGAGGTCCCGGTATCGGCTCCGGATTCCGTCCGGGAGAAAATCGTTGGTTGGGGTATTGAGCACAAAGATCTGCGAGAGCCCGCATTCCACCGCTGCGCGAATCAGGCCCGCCCGGGCTGCCCACTCGTTCGGCAACGACAGGTCCGATTCCGGTTCTGGCACCGCGCACGCGTTCACCGCCTCGAAGTGTCCCCGGAGCGATGCGATGCCGTCCATGTGTCGCTCGAGGCGCTGCTGGTCGTCGCTCGAAAGGCGCGCGCCAGGCGCCGACGCTCGACTGCGAAGGCGCGACAGCGCACCATGCACATCGTTGAATGCGGAGATCCGCTGCTGCGGTTCGGTGACCGGATCCGCGTTCCGCGGGAGGGCGCCGCCCGGCTGAAACAGCGACCGCCATAATCGGTTGGCGTCGATCCGATCCTGACTTCGCACCGGCGAAGACGGATCTTTGGGGCGCACGTGGCCAAAGGAGCGTCCGACGTTGACCACGGGAATCGGAATGCTCGGCTCGCGCTCCGCCCGCTGCGAATAGAAGTTGGGCGAGTAGGCGAGGAGCTGGTCGATCGACGGCCCCCAGGAGTTATCGCTGTTGTACCCGTTGAGGTCTGCGCAATACGCGCCGAGGTGATACCCGTCGTTGTGGCCGGGGTAGATCGCATAGTCGAGACCAAGCATGACGTTCATGCTTCCAATGATTCGATCGGTCAGCCGGTCCGCGGGGGCCGACGACACCGGCGACAACGCTCGACGTCCGCCGTTCATCGACGCGCTGAGTGGGCCGTGCTGGGCCTGCCACGGAAGCGGACCGAGCGCCGTCCGCTGGGGCGCCATGTCCGACGCCGGGTAAAACTCGCTCCGCCACGCGCCGCCGTGCCCGGTTCGCATGCTGAGAAGGACGCGGGTGCACTCGGTGGCGGCCTGAGCGGTTCCTCGTCCCAGAATCGAGGGAAGGAGGGGAATCGACAAGCACGTGCCAGCGGCGCCCTGGAGGAACATTCGGCGGCCCGAAGTCATGCGGACGGTCATCGGGATCCCTCCTCTGCGTGGAATACGCGGCTTTGAAACTCGGGAGACTGGACCAGGGCGAGGACGGCCTCGCGGACCGTTCCCTCTCGGACCGCGCTCTCTACCGCCCGCACCGTCCCCTCGTCGACCACCGAGCCGTCGTAGCCGAGCTCGATCAGGTTCTTGGCAAAGCACCGGTAAGCATCACCCACGTCGCCGGCCGGATTCAGCACGCTGACCTCCGGGTTTCGGTACGCCACGATCGCCTCCGCGAGGCCGCGCGCGCCGGCGACCGGAGTTCGCATGTCCGGTGCCAAGAGCACGTCTGCGTTGACGTCTACCGGCATGTGCGAGGCTTCGAGCACATCGGCGTGCCGCGGCTGTTCCACCCGGTCCCAGCGAATGTCCGACTGCAGGAACGGCTCGGTGGTTCGGACCTGGCCGATCGGATCGAGTCCTTCCAACGCAAACGCAAAGTCGTTGAGTCGGGTATGGCAACCCTGGCACGACGGCTCGGCGGTGGAGTAGGCGATGAGCTCGCGCGTCGTGTAGCTGGGCACGTCGGGAGGCGGCAGGAAAGTTACGTCGGCCGGAGGTTCGGCGAGCTCGCGGCAGAGGGCGCCCTCCCAGACTTGAAAGCCGCGAATGATCGGTCGCGTCACCGGCTGGGCGCTCGCCACAAAGCCCGCTCGCCCGAGGATGCCGCCTCGGTCGTCGTCGAGGGTTGGCGCATCGCTCTCGCCGTCCCACGGGGTTACGCGATAGATCTCCGCGACCTCCGGGCTCCGCGCGGGGGCGATCTGGCGGAGAAACACGTCCTCCAGCGTTCCGCTCTCGCGGACCACGACGTAGCGCAGGAAGTCGGCAACCTCCGTGAGCAAGCCGGCACGAAGCCGTTCGTAGTAACGCCGAGCGTCGCGGTCTTCGTCCTCGATCCGCTCGCCGTCTCGGCCGTAGCCCACGCGAACGTAGTGACAGTCGTCGGGTCGGTCGTCGGGGGCCCGGCCGTCGCACTGGCTGGTGAGTTCGAGCGGTCGATCAAATAGGCGCCGAACTGCGTAGCGAAACTGGCGGGACCGGCTCAGCGAGTTGAAGTCCAGCTTCTCCTCATCGATGTGAAGCCAGTGTTCGGCGAGGGCCGAGAAGAATCGGTTCGAGCGCGGGTCGGCCAGCAGCCGTTCGGTCTGGGCGGCGAGCCCGGCCTCGTCGAGAAGCGCGCCATTCGCTGCGGCTTCGAGTAGTTCGGCGTCGGGAGCGTCGCGCCAAACAAAATAGGAGAGCCGCGACGCGAGCTCGTAACTCGAGAGCTCGGCGGTGTCGTTCGCTTCGGTGCCCCCCTGGCCGTGTTCGATGACAAAAAGGAATCGAGGCGAGAGCATCACCGCTGCAAGGAAGCGGCGCCGAAGGGCGGCGTCGAAGGGGAGGCCTGCATAGGGTTCGACAAACGCGGTGACTTCTTCCTCCGGGACGGCGCGTCGCCAAAAGGTGGGGCCATGGAGTTCGAAGAACTCGCGAAGGCACATCGCGGTGTCCGACTCACTGTCGTTCCGACACGTTGGAAAGAGGAGTTCGTTCGACTCACCGAAGAACACGAGCCACTCCGCGGCTCGGAACACCGCCGGCGCGTATGCCTCGTAAGGGAACGCCCCATCGGCGCGCTCTTGCGCGGTGAGCGGCTCGGAGAGCACCGGGTCCGCCTCGAGGTCGTCGAGGGCATTGGTCACCGCGCTGTACGGCTCGCGGAACGTCTCGAAGCGGGATCGAATCGTGTTGACGATGGCGTCGTGGGGGTGTCGACGAAGGCCCACGTCGACCAGCGCCTCGGTGGGTGGCGGGGGGCCGACCGGGG
>JBCCZL010000183.1:0-15679 GCA_039187775.1 Myxococcota bacterium | reverse complement strand
CAGGTTTCCGTGCCTCGCGGTGGGGATGGTTCCGGGGCCTCCAGTGTCGTGGTGGCGTCTCGGAGTGCTTTCTTATCGGCGTTGCCGACTCGGTCTCTTGGGGCTCGCTGTGCGTTGCGGTCGGGCTTGAGTTGGGCTGCTTGATCGGTGGTCCCGTCTGGATAACGCACGCTCGCCCGGTGCTGTGCGTTGCTTGGCCGAGCTTTAGCCTTGGGGTGGGCTCGGGCGTCTGGCTGTCGCCGAACTGTGGGAGTTGGATAGGCGAGGAAGCGCGCTGTGCGCCCGAACGGCGCGTCCATCCGCGCGGCCGGACCCGGCTCTCACGGTTGCATATGAGGCTTCGTGTCCGGACCGTAGCCGCGCTCCAGGCCGCACCGTCTGGGTGCCCAGCGCGTAGGCACGCTGGCTCCGCAGGCCAAGACTGGGATTCAGGTTTCTTGGTCTGTTCGTTCCGCTTGATAGGCGCGATAAAGGGCGCTGTGCGCTCGAACGGCACGCCCCTCCGCGCGCCCGGACTTGGCTCTCGGAGGTGGCATGAAGGGCTTCGTTGCCGGACCATAAGCGCGCTCCGGGTCGCCCCGTCCGAGCGCCCAGCGCGGAGATACGCTGGCTCCGCAGGCCAAGACTGGTGGGATTGACGGCGCAAGGCGGGAGGGCCGGCGTTCGCCGCCCCTCGCGCGGCATGCTGCCGCGGGTGGTCTTGTTTGGCGGAGGGTTGCTGCGAGTGCTTGCGGTGGGGGTTCCGTGGTTCGCGGTGGGTTGGGTGTGTCGGCTTCGAGTGTCGTGTTGGTCGTGTCGGAGTTTAGTCTTGTCGGCGTTGCCGACTCGGTCTCTTGGGGCTCGCTGTGCGTTGCGGTCGGGCTTGTGTTGGGCGGCTTGGTGGTGGATCCCTTCTGGATAACGCACGCTCGCCCTGCGCTGTGTGTCGCTTGGCCGCGCTTGGGTCTTGGGGAGGGCTTGAGCGTTGGGCTGTGGCCGAACTGTCAAAGTGGTTTAGGCGCGAGGAAGCGCGCTGTGCGCTCGAACGGCGCGTCCTTCCGCGCGGCCGGAGTTGGCCAAGGTCGACAACTTACGGGGACGAGGTAATTATTTTCCTCACCACGATGCGCAAGTAGCCGAAATCAGGTGCGGAGGCCGACCAGGCTGGATTCCGCCGCGAGGCGAACTCGCGCGCGCTAACCTGATTTCAGGGGTTTAGCGATCGTGGTGAGGAAAATAATTACCTCGTCCCCATTTGAATCTTGGTCCGCCTGGCGTTGACCTTGCGGTGCCCTGGTTCCCAGCTCGCCTGCACTCGGGCGACGGCGAACGTTAGCCGGTTCGGTGGATGATGTGGTAGCCGAACTCGGTTTCGATCGGGGCGCTTGTTGCCCCGACATCTAGCCCGAAGGCGGTTTCTTCGAACGTCTTCACCATTTGGCCGGGTCCAAACGAGCCGAGGTCTCCGCCGCCTTTTCCGCTCGGGCAGTCCGAGTGGGCCTGAGCCAGCGCCGCGAAATCCGCTCCGCCGTCGAGCTCCGTCTTGATTTCACCGATCTTTGCTTCGGCTTCCGCCTTGCTTCGGGTAGCGCTCGACCGTGCCGACCCCGCGTACATCAGGAGAATGTGAGAAGCGCTAACTTGTTGGGCCATGGGATTCCTTATTGGTTGGGGGCAGGGGGGGAATCGAGGTAATGGACCTCGACCGAATCGAGGAGAACCACTTGGTCGCCCCCGATCAGCTGAATCCCTCCGAAGGTGAGAAGACCTCGGTGCGGCATCGCGGTCGAGGTGTGAAAGAACCGGGCGGTGCGGAGTTGGGCATCTCGGATGGCGGCAGTCGAGCCGTCGGTGGTGTCTCCGGCGATCACTTCGACGCTCTGCGACGCGATGAGTCCCCCATTCGCCGCGCCGCCGCTGAACACGACGGGGGCAGGACCTTCGAAGTCATTGCGAAACGGGTTCAGGCCGAAGTCTCGGAGTTCGGCGCTCGCTCCGAACGCGCGGAGCTCCAGGTCGATCACGGACGTGAGTCCGGAGCTCAGGTCGGTCACGTAGCTTCGGCCGGGCCCGCCGCTCTCGTTGCAGGTATCGCTCGTGGCGAAGCTCGGGGTGGTTTCTCCGGGACGGCAGTTCGGTCCAAACCAGCTCGAGGTCACTCCGTGGGTGCCCCCGTTGAGCGCTCCCACCACCGGTCGCTGCGCCGCCAGCTCCGGCCGAGGGGTATCGTCGCTCGGCATCTCCCCGGGGTAACTCGTATCCCCAGCCCCGCGGACGGCTCCGTTGCCGGTGTCCCCCGGATCCCAAATCTCGGCGAGATCGCTATTGTTCGACGCGCGCGCGCCTCCAAAGATCCAAACGCTGTCGGCACCGGCGACTGCCGAGGGGTGGGCGCGCGGGCTATCGAGGGCCGCGCCGCCATTGTCGTAGACGCCGTATCCTCCGGCGCGCCCAACGTCGAACACTTCGAACGACTCGTCGGCGACCACCCCGCCGACCAGCAACACCCGGTTCCCGTCGGGGGCGAGGGCCGCCGCGTGCATGAACCGCGGATCGTTCAGCTGTCCCACAATCCCGGGATCGCCGGCACTTCCAATAAACTCGCCGGCGGTTGGATCGCCGTTTCGGTCCGGGTCTTCTTCGTCAAACCCGAGCACCGGGTCGAAGAGCTCGAAGCTGCTGTGCGCCCCGACCTCATCCGGCGCGGTGAGCGGCACAAACTCGGGTCGGAGCACGGTGCCGTCACCGTTTCCCGGTACGAGGGCAAGAACCGCGCGTGGAGCCCCTCCCGCGATCAACACCCTCCCGTCGACCAACGTGGCGGTGTGACCGGCCCGTGCTTCGCCCATGCCTCCGTCCACCTCGTGCAACTGGCTGGTGTTCGGATCGAAAAGCACCCCTTGCCGACTCGCCTGCAGCTCAAAGCATGCCGTGGCGCCGGTCGGAGCCTGCGCAGGACAGCTCTCGGCACGGGTGGCCGAGGTGAAGCCGCCGGCGATGAGGACTCGCCCGTCGGGGAGTCCGGTCGCGGTGTGGAGGAAGCGTCGGGCGAACCCGTCGGGCTCCACCGCCGTCGATGTGCCGACTTCATAAAGTCGAAGATCACCGTAGAACCGTTCGCCCGGTCCAAGGACGACCGGACCCACATGCCCAATCCACTCCCGCTCGCCGTTCGAGCCGAGCACCCGAACGAGGATCGGAATGCCGGTGGGAAGGTCCGTGAGGAGCGCCGGTGCGGCAAACTCGGGCATGTCCGGAAGGCTGTCCCCGATCGTCAGGCGCGTGGTGTCGCCCTGGTTCTCGTAAAACAGATCGAAGCGGAGGGCGGTGACCTCCGTGGGGAGTGCGGCCTGTCCGCCGATGAGGCGAAGCCCCACCTGATCTTCGGTCGGAACGCTGGAACACGCACTAAGCAAAAGAGCAAGGGCCGCGGCACGCATCGCGAGAATCCTATCGATTTTCCTCCCCATCGTCGATGAGGCGCCGATAGGCCTCGCGCCGACTCAGCGAAGACTGACCCGCGATGAGCCGAGCGCCCTCCGAAGGCGCAACCCCGCTCCGTTTGACCTCGTCCACCAGCGCGTCGAGATCTGCCTCCGATTCGCGAGCGGCCAACGCTTCCCCGACGACCACCGTGATTTCGCCTCGGGCCCCGTCTCGAAAGTCTTCGGCCAGGGACGCCAGTGTTCCCCGGCGCACTTCCTCGTGCACCTTGGTGAGTTCCCGGCACACTGCCGCATCCCGGTCGGGACGGAGATCCGAGAGTTCGGCGAGGGTCGCCCCGAGCCGACTCGGGCCCTCGAAGAACACGCTTGCCCCTGTATGTTCGGCGATCCGTTGAAGCGCCTCCCGCCGGCGCCGTCCGGACCGGGGCAAGAACCCTTCGAAGCGAAACGACGCACTCGCGACTCCGGCGACCGAAAGCGCAGCCATCACCGCGCTCGGGCCGGGGATCGGCTCGACCGCGATCCCATGCGTGCGGCATCGCTCCACGAGCTCGCGCCCGGGATCGCTGATGAGCGGCGTGCCCGCATCGGAGATGAGCGCAAGGGTCGCGCCTTCCTGTAGTCGGTCGACGACCGCGCGAAGCTTCTCTTCCGAGCTGTGTGCGTGAAACGAGCGAAGCGGCGTGCCGATGGTGTGGTGAAGGCAGAGCTTCTTGGAGTGTCGGGTGTCCTCCGCGAGGATCTCGTCGACCTCTTTCAGCACGCGAAGTGCGCGAAGGGTGATGTCCTCCAGGTTTCCGATCGGCGTTGCGACCACGTAGAGCCGCCCCGGCCCGCTCACGACGTTTCGTAGACGTCGAGCACGCCCGAGCCGAGCTCGGTGCTCAGATAATTCTTCAGCTTGCCGAGGAGGCGCTTTTCGATCTGGCGGACGCGCTCTCGAGAAACCCCGAACCCATCGCCGAGTTGCTGCAGCGTCTTCGGGTCTTCAGCGATCAGGCGTTCGTCGAAGATCACCTTTTCTTTGCCCTCGAGGGTTTCAGCGAACTGATGAATCTTCTCGCTGAACATGTCGCTCAGCTGGGCGTCGGCGATGAGGTCGTCGGCCCGGCCTCCGCTTCCTTTGAGAAGCTCGACGCGAGCCACCGGTCGACCATCGTCCCCTCCGACCGGTGCGTCGAGGGAGGCGTCGCCTGCGGAGAGACGCCGATCCATCTGGATGACCTCGTCGGGCTTTACATCCAGCCGCTCGGCGATGAGTTCGGGCGTCGGTTCGATGCCCATGGCGGAGAGCCGCGCCTTTTCTTTCTTGAGGTTAAAGAAGAGCTTGCGCTGGGCTTGGGTGGTGCCGAGCTTCACCATGCGGTGGGTGTTAAGGATGTAGCGGAGAATGTACGCTCGAATCCACCACGCGGCGTAGCTCGAGAGCTTGACGCCCTTGTACGGGTCGTACTTCTTCACCGCCTGCATGAGGCCGATGTTGCCTTCCTGAATCAGGTCGAGGAGGTTCTTGTACGCGCGCTGGTAGTCGTAGGCGATCTTCACCACCAGCCGGAGATTGCTGGTGACGAGCTTTCGAGCCGCCTCGATGTCTCCTTCTTCGACGTAGCGGACCGCAAGCTCGTGTTCTTCTTCCGGCTTCAAGAGGTCGTAGCGCTGTACGTCGCGCATGTAGGCGGCGAGCGGGTCCTGTTTGCTGAGCGCGCGATTCGAGCTGGCCTTCGACACGGCCGCGAGGGCCTTTTTTGCTGGAGCTTTGGCCGCGGCTCCGTCGATGACTTCTGCGCCCTCTGCCTCCACGCCCTCTTCATCCACGATTTCGGCATCGATCACCTCGGCGTCGACGACTTCTCCCTCCACGGGCTCTGCTTCGAGGGCGTTTCCATCGTCCTCCGCTGCTTCGGTGGTCCCCTCCCCGCGGGCGTCGTCCTCGTCTGGGCTGGCGGTGCTATCGGGTAGAGTCACGGACATTCATTAATGCCGGCGACGTGGGCCGTAAAGTGCTTTCCCTGGCAGTGGCATTCGGGCCGCGCGATCGACCACCGCGTTCTCGGTCGAGACTGTGCGATTTCGGGGTGTTAGCCGATCGATGGAATAAACCGTCGACCAGTTCTTTGACCACGGACCGGCTAGCGCCGAAAACCGGAAGGTCCCGCCATCGCGGGGCGGAGGCAAAGATGCATCTGATCAAGAACGAAGAGTCGGCTCCCCTCGAACCCCCGTTCTTCGGGGTTCCGCTTTCGGTGGTGTTCGCCGAAGGAGACGTGGTGGAGCAAGCGCGGAAGCGCGGCGGCGGATCGCTCCAGCTCGAGCCGCCCTACCACGTCTCCGACGAGGACTCCTACCTCGTGCTGCCCCTCGATATCGGCATGGAGGTCATCGACATCCTCGCCGATGGAGACCTCGAGCTCCTCCACGAGACGATGCGCGACGGCCTTCTAGTGGAGGGGTACCTCGAGCGTCAGGTCCACGGCATGCAGCTCGTGGCGGAAACAGTGGCCACACCGCGCTCCCTTCTTCAGGGACCGTTCCCCTACGCCGCTTCGGTGAGCCTCGGAGCGGAGGGCGACCTTCTCGCCACCATCAATAACCTGCCCCACCTTCAATGCACCGTACTGAGCTCGCTCATGGACGATGAAGGGCTCGATCGGACGCTTCGGGAGAAGGAGTACGTTGGACCGGGCTGGCAGGTCCCCGCGGCCGCGCTCAAGAACGGAGGCGTTGACCCGACGTACGTCTGGTCGCGTCGAGACAACGACCGGGTTGGCGTCGAGCTCGCCCTGTTTCAGGAATACGAGGAGCTGGTTGCGCTCCTCCGGCCTCTCGAACTCACCGCCTGATAGCGCACGTCCCCGCCGATCACCGTCGTCCTCACTCTGACCGTCCCCAGCGACGCCTCGGAAAGTGGCGCATCGAGGATCACGGAGAGCCGCCCGTCGAAGAACGCGAGCGCCTCGGCCGTCGGAGCCTTCCGATGGAGTGTCCGAATGTCCCCGCGAATGATGATGACAGGCATCGAGACAGGCGCTTACAGCAGCTTGCTAGCGCCGTGGACGAACTCGGCCCGCCGGAGTGCCGCGGAGCTGGCCTCCAAACGCCCCGCGCAGCTGGTACTGCAGGGCACCGTCGGGGGTCCTTGCCCGCTGCATCCACGGGTTGAAGTCGAGTAGGGAAAAGAGGGCTCGGGTGCGGTCGTTGCGGTCCCGATACCCGTCCGAGAACTCAAACCGGAGAAGGAGGTCCATCCGCGAGTTCTGGACCGGCCGCATGAGTCGGATCGATCCCGAGCCGCCGAGTTCGAGGTCGTCGCCGTTCGCTTCGAAGGTGTCGATGCGAGCGACCCCCGAGTCGACTTCGGCCACCAGGGTCACCGTGCCCGCGTTGATCTGCTCCACCGTGACGCCGGAGCCGCCGAGGGCCTCGATTTGGAGCTTGGCCTCCCCGTCCCCGACCACGAGCCCGTCGATCCCGAGATCGATTCGGCCCGTCGTATCCTGTGGCTCGGCCGCGATCGTCAGATCGACCTCTCCCCCGATCCGACCCTCGACCGGGAGGCCGACCGCGGACTCGAGGACGCCGAGGCGGGCGAGGTTGACCCGGTCGAGCTCCATCTGCACGACGGTTTCCGTTTCCCCGTCTTGGTACACACCGGAAAGCTCGCCGCCGCC
This sequence comes from Myxococcota bacterium, assembly GCA_039187775.1. Classification (GTDB taxonomy): domain Bacteria; phylum Myxococcota_A; class Polyangia; order Polyangiales; family JBCCZL01; genus JBCCZL01. The sequence goes on along the minus strand of JBCCZL010000183.1, from coordinate 8,586 downwards.
GACTTCGGCAGAAAAGCTTACGTCGACTTCGCCGGAAATCGCGGCGAACACCCCGAGTCGAGCGGTCACTTCGTCGATCCGAATCTCCATCGGCTCATCGTCGGGGTTATCGGAGAGTTTCCGGACTTCCACGTCGGTGAGGGTAGCCCCGGTAAACCACGACGGGCTGAGCTCGCCGATTTCGAGCTCGATGCCGCTCGGCCGTCGCTCGCCGTTCGGGCCCATCGGTCGCTCGACCTCCTGAACGGCGATGTCTCGCACTCGGCTCCAGGGAAAGAACCAGTAGGAGAACAGACAGGTGCACATTGAAAAGAAGACAAGGCCACCGCAACCGATCGCGAGTTTTCGTTTCATGGTTCCTCAGCGGGGGGGTGGGCCGGCGCGGTTGCCCGACCGCATCCCGGTATTGTTGCCGGCGCTCCGATTGCGTTCGTCGTCGCGCCGGTCGAAGGTGATCACTCCAAGTTGGACGCTGTACTGATCACCGCTTTGATGATGATCGATCTGGAGCTGCTCGACGGCGACCGGATAGCGACTGTTTTCCACATTGGTGATGAGATCGACCGCGGTGCGGAGCCCCACGCGGGTCAGGTTTGCGCGGACATGGCGGCGATGAAAGTCGTCCATGTTCTTCTCCGGCTGGTTGGTCACGGTGAGCGGCCGGTCGTAGCCAGCTTCCCGAGCTTTTGCCTCGAGGAAACTGCCGAGCGCTGGGGCCTTGTTGTCGTAGCGTCGATTGGCCGCCTCTTCTTGGGCTCGCCGTTCCGCGAGCTCGGGGCCAGCGCGACCGATGTCCCGAAGCACCGTCCGAAGTTCGGCGTTTTCGGCTTCGACCTCGCTGATCGCGCCCCACACGAGCCAGAGGGGAAGAAACAGAATGACCGCCCCAAGCACCGTGCCGAGAATGCTGACGAGGAGCCGCTCCCGGTCATTGAGACCCTCGAACATCGAGATAATGCTGGCAAATGGAGTGAGGATCATCGGCCCCTCCGGTTCGATTCAGGTGCGGGTGTGCCGGGGCAACGAATCTTCGCTTCCAGCTGATAGTTTTGCGACTGACCCCCTCGGCCCACCGACGTGTCGCCCTCGACTTCCTGAAAACAGCGAAGCGAGGCCTCGTCGCCGTCTTCGTCTTTGGGGGGACACCATCCGCATTCGAAGTTGGTAAGCGCCTCCTGGATCGTGTCGCGTTCGGCCACTGTGCTGACCGTCCCTTGGATGAGCAGCTCGCCGGCGGCGCCGTTCTCTTTCATTTCGAAGCTGAACCGCCGGGTGTTGTGCTCGATGCTTTCGGGGATTACCCCGCTCACCGCGTCGAGAACGTCCCAGCCATCGAACTTCGGAAGGGGATCCGGATCTCCACCCTCGCCCCGAAGGAACTCTCGAGCTCGCGACGCGCGGCCCGTTTGCCGGCCAAACTGGGCCTCGGTCACCCGTTCGAGCTCCGCCCGAAGCGTGTCTTGTTCGCCGCTCAAGAGCGCGTAGCGGGCGTACATCGAAAATCCAAAAGAGAGCAGAATCGCGACGAGACACACCGCGAGGAGGCTTGCGTTCTGTCGGAGAAAGCTTCCGGTTTGTCGGGCCGTGAACTCGCCTTTCAGAAGGTCGAGGCGCTTCTTTGCACCGAGCATCCGGCAGGCGAGCGCCATCGCTGTTCCGAAGCGTCCTCGGACCGCGGAATCGGCCCCCGGCGCGTCCGGGAGGGTGAGATTCTCAAACGACAGGTCGAGCTGTTCGCCAAACCAGGGGGCCGCCTGGTCGTCCACGGAGGCCTCACCGAGGAGGTACGCGCGGACCGGCATCAGTCCGCCGCTTGCTCGGTGGGCGGTGAGGGTTCGCTTGATGGTGCGGATCAACCGTTCGAGGGAGCCGGCTCCCTCCGAGATCGTGCGGCAGAGGACCGGGCTCCCGTTGTGGAGAACCGTGAGATCGGTCGTGGTCTCACAGACTCGAAGCAGCAGCACGGCTTCGCCGGTTCCGAGCTCCGGTTTGAGCGGCACCAGGCCGTCGAGGGCGGCCGCTCCGACCGCGAGTTCGCGAAGGAAGATCCCTCCGTCCGCGAGTTCCCCGACGAAGGTCGCGACGCGCTCCTTCGGCGTCGCACACGCGAGGACTCGAAGCTCGGTTCCGACCTGCTCGAGCGGCTGATGGTCGACGACCGCCTCGTCGATCGCGAACGGTACGAGCTCTTCGAGCTGAAACGGCAGGACCTCAACGATTCGTTTGGCGGCGCCGGCCGGGATCTCCACCACGCGCACGGAGGCTTCTTCGCCAGGGAGCACGCTCACGATCCGGTCTGGGCGGTCGAGGGATGCGACGAGGGCCTGCGCAGCGAGGCGCCGCCCATCGGACTGACCGGCCGGATCTTTCGGAGCGTCTTCAGGCCGTCCCGCGGCATCGGCAGGGGGCGGAGGCGGCGCGCCCGAGATGCCGGGCGACCCGTGGGGAGCCAGGGGCCTCGCTTCGGGAGCTCCGCCGCCCGGAACTCCGCCGCCAGGAGTGCCGCCGCCAGGAGTGCCGCCGCCAGGAGTGCCGCCGTCAGGAGTGCCGCCGCCAGTGCCGCCGATGAACGCGTCTTCCGGGGCCTGGTCGAACGCTGCCCGAATCGCTTCGGCCGCGCTGCCCGCCTCCTCCACAAGGACCACGCCTTCCGGCGCTTCAGGAATCGAGTCGTCGCCGTTTGGAGCCGCGCCGTCGGGCGCATTTTCGGCGGCGGTCGTCTCCTGAAGCGTGTTCTTGCGGGCCGCCTCCGCGATCGCCTCGGCGTACGATTTCTCGTAGTAGCCGATGACTTCGATCTTCTTGAGAGCCGTCCGAATATATGCGCCGCGAACCGAGCTCTTTCCGAATTCCAGACCGAGTATTCGTGCCATTAATCGATCCTGTAGTGATGGAACACGCCAAGCTCCGGCATGCTTCCCGCGTTCGGTGGCGGAGGGTTCCACCGATCGTCGTTATTGATGATCGCACTCACCTGCACCCGGCCCCGACCCGCAAAGCCGTCGATCTGAAATGCGACGATGCGTGCGTCGGCAACAAACCAGCGGTTGAGCGCCTGGGCTTCCTGCGGAGTGGGCGAAATCGGAGTGAACATCAGGGTTTCCAGGCCTGCGGTGGCGAGGTAGCCCTGGAGGAGCTGGAAGATGTTGCCGTTTCCCGAAAGAAATTCCACAAAGAGATGCGGGTTGGCAAACACCGGGAGGGGAAACTGAGCGCGCAGGGTGTTGACGAGCTCTTCGAACTTTGCGGCCTCGAGAACATCTTCGCAGAGCGACTGCGGCGACGTGAGAATCGCGCAGGCTCGGGTGAGGAGCACCCGCGCCCGGGCCTCGTTCACGTTGACGAGACCCGAACCGTAGATCGTCACCGTTCGGCGACGAGGGTCGTCGGGTTCGGGCTCGATAAACGTTGCCCAGAAGTCGTCGCCGATGCCGCGCACCAGCCGGAGTTCTTCGAGGGAGTCGAAGGCGGCGTTTCGCACCTGGTACGGGTCGTCGAGGGTCGAGTAGATGTCGTCCTCGCCGGCCGCGGTGGTGACCTCCCGAGCTCCGGGGTCGAACACCGTCCGCTGGGTGTCTTCGTCCCACCAGTCGATGAGCGCGGACACCACGTCGAGACGGGTGTGAAAGTTGCCGTGGGCGTCGGGCTGTTCAAAGAGCGGATCGTAGGGACTCTCCGCCTGAAAGCCGCCCATCAAGCCAAACATCTGCTCGGCGACGCTCTCTCGGGCGATGTCCCCGGCCGAGCTGAGCGGCTTCGACACGTTGATCTTCGAGTTCTCGGAGACCGCGATGATTTCGCAGGTCCCGGGGTTGTCGCCGAAGCCCTTGGCGTCGGCGAGGGTGAACGCGGCTTCCTGGGAGACCGCTGTCGATTCATCGTAGTTGCAGAAGGGAAGTAGAATCTCGTGGGCCGCGAGGTGAAGGGGGAGCGACGAGGGTGGCTGGCTCTGAAGCATCTGCTGGTAGAACGGAGTCACCAATGCGGTGAGAGCGTTCGCGTTCTGTCGAGACATCAGCACCCGCGAAAGGTTGAGCCCGCTTCGCGCCATGTACTCCGCCTGCAGGCGGTCCCGCTGTTGAGCCGCGATCGCGTGGCTTGTGCTTGTGCTCTCGAACATGTCGGCGACGAACACCGCGAGAATGGCGATCGACGCGAGCACCATCACCAGCGCCATCCCCCGCTCAGAAGTAGAGGCGGCTCGGCGCTTGGGTACTGCTCGGCCGTTGGATAACCCCCGTCCGCTGGGCAGTGCCCGTCCTGGGCGAGTCCCGCTTCGGTGCCGGCCCCGCGCCCGACTGTCGGTGGATCCCGCGAGCATCATAGATACGCCGCGTGGTTGAGGGCCCAGTTCAGCGGGAGCACCGCGCGGGTGCGGATGACCCGATCGGGTCGTTCATCGCCCGGTTGCGCGTTCCGCTTCGGAAACTCCGGGACGGTAAGGGTGATCTGCACCTGCACCGGGAGCCGATTGGGCTGGGCGGTGACCTGGGTGGTGTCCCACGTGCGCTGCCATTCCCAGGTCTGCGGGTCGAGGTACTCGAAGTCGAGACCTCGCACCTCGGGCACCATGATCTGCACCCGACCTCCGTGCTCGGGGTCGTCGTTGATCCGTCGCTGCTCCCGGCGAACCAACGCGTCGAGGTTGGTTTCCGGATCGCGGGCGATGAAGTAGCTGATCTCGTTCTGGTCCGACTCCGGCGCGTCCCGGTACAGGCGCTGGTGCGAAAACGACGTGAAGTTGAGCCGGTCCATGTCGCTTCGGTCGGTGCCGATGAACGCGGTGCGCTGAACCACAAGGGCTTGAGAAGGGTTTTGGTGAATCGAGACGAACGCCATGCTGATCTCACGCTGCATTCGCTCGACCGCCGCGTTGATCACGTGGTGATAGTCGGCTTCCTCCTCGATCCGCTTCTTATTCTTCGCCGTCTGGACGAAGCCGGCGACGAGCAGGGTGCCGATCATCGCGAGCACGGTGACCGCCACCAATACCTCCACGAGACTCATCCCCTCGTGGGTCTTTCGCGAAGGTCGCCTCATGGTCCACCTCCGCCCCCGCCGGCGCCGCCCCCGCCGGCGCCACCCCCGCCCCCGCCGGCGCCACCTCCCGGTGGAGGCAACCCCGCTGCGTCCGCGGCCGCTTCGGCGCTTCGCTCAGAGACGACGTACTGGACGACGTCGAAGCTTCGTTCGGAGCTTCCTTCGTTCCACTTTACGGTAACCCGCGCGCGTCGAACCTGCTCCTCGAACTTCGGCGCGAGGAGGGGCCACGCATAACCCAAAGCGAGTTCGGTGATCACATCGCCGGTCTCCACCGCCGCGTCGCCCGCGAGAAAGTCTTCCGCGCTCTCTCCCTCGGTCTCGAAGGTATCGGTCTCCGGTCCGGCCGCGCCTTCGCCTTCCGCCTCGCCGGTCAGTGCGGGAAGCTCGATCGTTTCCACGATCCAATCGCACTCGAAGCCTTCGATTTCGGCGCCATCGCAGCACCCGTCGCTTCCCGTCAGATCTTCGATGGGAAGCCCGTTCTCTTCTACGTCGGCTTCGATTTCGCCCATCTTGCAGCGGGCGAGGAGGGTAGCCGAGCTCAGCTTGCGTGCCTTGACCGCGGTGCGTACCGAGCCCGCTTCGGCGCCGAAGAGCGCGGTCAGCGAGATGGCAAGGATCGCCATCGCGATCATCGTCTCGAGAAGGGTAAAGCCGGCGATGCTGATCTGGGCCCTCATCCCGGGTCCCTCAGATCGGAGGCTTCTTCGTCGAAATGATCCTCGGTCAGCTCGTCCGGTTCGAACGCGTGATTAAACACTTCGGCGCGACCGGTGAGTGGATGAATCCGCACCGCGTAGACCGTGTCTCGGCCGTCGGAGAGATGAACCACCGCGTCTTCGGCGATCCCGCTGGGAAAGAAGTAGATTGCGGCCACGCCTTCTTCGACCGGTTCGGGCTCATGCGGCACATATACCCGAACGATGTCCACCCCGAGCCGGGTCGGCTTGTACTTGTCGAGGGCAACGTTGTCGCGGCCGCGGACGGTTTCGAAGCTCGTCGCGCCGAAGGTCGGTTCGAATGTGTCTTCGATGCGCGACTGGGCGGCGGACCACGGGTCGACCGCTGCGGTGTCTTCTTCGTCGCTCTCCTGCCGCCGTTCGTCGTTCGCCGACGAAAGGGATACCGTCCCCTCGGTCTCCTCGAGGGCCATCGTGTTGGACTCGAGGTCGAGGACGATTCGTACGGTGTTTCCCGTGGTAGTGGCTCGGCCGAACGCAAAGCGCGAGGCGGCGACCACCGTGAGTGAGCTCGAGCGGAGCTGGCGCTTGGTCAGCGAACCAAACGCCACGATCGCAGCCACCGACGCGACCGCGATGAGGACCACCACCACCATCAGCTCGATGAGGGTGACTCCGGCGACTCGCGGTCGCGGACGGCGCCGCCGCTTTGGACGTGAACCTCCGCGGCCGCTCGAACGCTGCGGACGCAGTGCTCCTGCGGGATGAAGGCCCTTGGCCTCATCCGCGCCCCGCCGATTCATCGGCGAGAAAAGAACCGCGCCGCAGCGGTTTTTCATCCGTCGGCTCGGCGGGCCCGGCGGGTGGAGATATCGTCGTCGGTGTTGAACTCACCGTCCTCGCCGGCCGACGTGACGACCACGTTGTCGCCGCTGCACTGGATGTCGTAGCCGTTGCCCCACGGATCGGCGGCTCGGCCTTCTTCATTGAGGATGCTGTCCTCGTCGAGTTCGCCCGCGTCGATGAGATCGTCGATCCCTGGACATCCACTATTGCCATCGAGAATGTAGGCGAGCGATGCCTGCTTGATCGCACTCACGTTCGACTCGGCGACGCCCTCCTTGCCCTTGCCGAGCTGCGGCAGGATTGCGATGCCCACCGCCGTGGCGATCAGCGCCATGATCACCACCACGATCATGACCTCGACCAAAGTCACGCCGGCCTCGCCTCGTTTCGGGCGGCGTCGGCGAAGTGGCCGACGTCTCCGGTTGGCGGCGCGGGCCTCCTCTTCTTGTTTGCTGCGCTCCGTCATCTCGTTACCTCGTCTGGTCATGGCTCGTAAATCCTCTTGAACGGCTCTCCCACGAACTGTTCCTCGTAGCGAACACTCCTCGCGAACTAGCAGCCCTCACAGCTCTCACGATCAACAGCTCTAACGAACATTGTCGTCCACAAAAAATGAACCGCTCGGTCCGGCCGAAACCACTTCGGCGCTGAACTCGTCGTGCCGGGCGGGGCACCGCACAAACAGCTGCTGACCCCACCCATCGTCGGGCATGTCCCGCAGATATCGAGTGCCGCTCCGCGGCGGGTGAAGGAGCTCCACCGTAGACCTCGGACACCGGCCGAGGTCGTGGCGAAACTCGCTGATCGCCCGCTGCACCTCGGCGATCGCCGCCCGCGTGGTGCGATAGCGGCCGTGTCGGTCGGCGGCCTGAAACAGCACCACCACGATTGCGACCACTCCGATCGCAAGAAGCGCGACCTTCCATCGCGGTCCGGCCACGAGGCCCCGGAACCAGGCCCCTCGCCGTTCCCAGGGAAGGCTCAGGCCACGCTTTTCGCCGGCCATCGCTCATCCTCCCACGAACTCGTTGATCTGCATGAGGGGCATCAGGATCGAAAATGCGATGAATCCCGCGATGCCGCCCATACCCACAATGATGAGTGGCTCGAGGAGCGACGTGAGCGCGGTGATTCGGTTTTCGACCTGCGTGTCGTAGGCGCGGGCCACATGTTCGAGCATGGCCTCGAGCTGGCCTGACCGCTCGCCGATCGCGATCATATGGGTGACGATCGGCGGAAATCGGCCGCTCTTTTTGAGGGGCATCGCGATGCTCTCGCCTTCTCGAACCGCGTTTCGTGCCTCCTCCACCACTTCCATCAGCACCGTGTTGCCGATGACGTTGCGCGTGATCTCCATCGCCTGAAGGACGGGCACTCCGCTCCCGAGCAGCGTGGCGAGGGTTCGCGCAAAGCGGGTTACCGCGATCAGTGTGGCAAGGCTCCCGAAGATGGGGACTCGGAGAATCCAACGATCCCACGTGGCTTTCCCATCCGGACTTCGTTTCCACGCGATGAACCCAAAGATCGCCGCGGCGACCAGGGGGATAATGAGAAACCAAAATCCGAGGAGGATGTCGCTGATGAAGATGAGCGCGCGGGTGTACCAGGGAAGGGCCTGGCCGAAGTCGTCGAACACCGCGGTGACCTTGGGGACGACGACGAGCATCATCACCGCGATCACTCCGATGCTTAGAAGGATCATGAACGCCGGATAGGCCATCGCCGACACGATCTTCGACTTGAGCTTCGACTGTGCCTCCATGAAGTCGGCGAGGCGAGTGAGCACCGATTCGAGGGTTCCCGAGGCCTCCCCCGCCGCCACCATATTGACGTAGAGCGTCGAAAAGAGCTTCGGGTGCTCCTTCATCGCGTCGGCGAGGCTCGTTCCTTCGTTGACGCGGTCTCGGGTTTGGGTCAGCGCGCTTTGAAGCGCCGGCTTTTCGACCTGATCGATCAGGGCGCTCAGTCCCTCGACGAGCGGGATGCCCGCATGCAACAGCGTCGAGAGCTGCCGGGT
>JBCCZL010000182.1:0-15689 GCA_039187775.1 Myxococcota bacterium | reverse complement strand
CGTAGAGGACGGTCGCCACCGCATACTGATCGGCGGCGGGTCCGACCGGCGCGTCCCCGCTGATCTGCTCTGGTGCCATGTAGGCCGGGGTTCCGGGCGTATGGTTGGACCCGGTCAGCGTTTCATCCTTCGATTCTTCGATCTTCGCGATGCCGAAGTCGAGCAACTTCACTTTCGTTGCGGTTTCATCCGTTCCATCGTGCACCAAAAAAATGTTATGCGGTTTCACATCACGGTGGACGATGCCCATGCGGTGAACGTGCGCCAGCGCGTCGATGACCGGCAGCAGGATGGGGCCAATCGCGTCGGGGTCCATCGGTTCTTTGGATCGCATACGCTCCATCAGTGACTCCCCATAAAGCCGCTCCATGACCATGTAGGGCCGACCGTTCTCCATATCGAAGTCGAAGATCTCGACGATGTGTGGATGGGCGACCTTCGATGCGGCCGCCGCCTCACGAACGAATCGCCGGCCGCGCTGCTCGTCCACCGGTCCGTCGACAACAAGCAGCTTGATCGCCACCCTTCGTCCGAGGGCCTCGTGCTCGGCTTCGAACACCGCACCCATGCCGCCCCGCCCGAGTATCTCACCGATCCGATAGCGTCGGGCAAAGAGCTTGCCCTTTTCGATGCCAAGCTCCCGATAAACGTCTTCTACCGTGTCAGGCTGCACTGGTGGCGCGTGTGCGGCCGCGCGCAGCAGGGCGTCAAAGGGGGACCCCTCGGCCGGCTCCTCGGGTAGCGGATCGATCGATTCTGGGCGGCTCTTCATCGATGCGTTGGTTCGGGGGGCCAGGGCACTGCCAAGTGTACCCCGCGGCCAAGGATAGCGAGACACGCCACTCCTATCTTCAGGGCGGGATGATCGGCACCGGCACGAGCCGAGTCTCGAGCGTACCGTCACCGAGCTGACCGAAATCGTTGCGACCCCAGCACGAGAATCGATCCGATCGGTGCCGTACGCAGGTTGTCTCTCCACCCGCGAAGACGGCGGCCGCGTCCTCGATCGTGGACACGGGTTCCGGGCGATGTCGGTCGCTCGTCCCACCATCGCCGAGCTGACCGAAGTTGTTCCGGCCCCAGCACCAGACCTGTCCCGAACGGAATCGTGCGCAGGTGTGCGATGTCCCGCTCGCGAGTTCGACGGCGCCCCGGATGCCCGGCACTGGGAACGCTTGTTTCCCATCGTTCTGGGCCGGAAGTGAGCCAAGTTGGCCATAGCGGTTGCCTCCCCAACAAGAAACCGTTCCCTGCCGGCTGCGAGCGCAGGCGTGGCCCGCCGGGTCGCCCACGAGCTCGACCACTTCGGAGACCTCGACGGGCCCTGCGATGAGGTCTTCCGAGACCGACCAGCACCAAACGGTGCCGTCTCTGCGCAAACCGCAGCCCCGGATGGCTCCGCCCACCACAGATACATAGTCATCAAAGGCGCCGACACGCTCACCATGGTCTCTGTGCCAGCAGACGATTTGGTGCATCTCGTTGACCACACAGCTTCCTCTGGTCGCGGTAGTGCTGAGTGCCTTCGCTACCGTTTGTCCAAGAGTCTCCACGCGCCGAGGGGTGTCCGACGGATTGTCCGGAAGGTCGCCCCAGCACCAGACTTCACCATTTGCGGTGCGGGCGCAGGAATGCGCGCCCGCGAGTGCCACCTCCGCAACATTGCCTAGCGTTATTCGGGCGGGCCGACCGTTATCGGACGACGAGCGCCCCAGCTGGCCTTCGTCCGAGCGCCCGAAACAGGTCACCGTCCCGGTGGCGCGGCGTGTACACGCATGGGACTCCCCAAGGGCGAGCTCCCGCGAAGGACTCAGGCCGACCACCCGGACCGGAGCTGGCCGTCGCGCAGTCGTTCCATCTCCAAGCTGGCCAACATCGTTGATGCCCCAGCAGTACACGCCGCTCGCGGTCAACGCACAGGCGTGATCCCGACCGGTGAACAGATCTTGGGCAGGCGGGAGCACCTGCACGAACCGAGGGGCGGAGGCGTCCTCAAGGTCGCCGGAACCGAGTTGGGCCCTTGAGTTCCGGCCCCAGCAGGAGACTCCTCCGCCCTCATGCAACGCGCACGAGTGTCGAAGCCCCACGTGAACGCTCACCGCATCGGTCACTCCTTCGACCGGCACCGGCGCGGCACTCACAAGCGGGCCGGCGTCACCGGCGCCCAAAAGGCCCTCTTCGTTCGGAGCCCAGCACTCGATCTGTCCCGTCCGGCGGAGCACACAGGTGTGCAAGAACCCCACCGCCACCTGGTGCGCGTCGCGGTATGCACCCACGTCGACGGGCACGGGCCAGTCGTCCGGCGATGGACGCTGGTTGTCGTCATCGAATGGAGTGCCCCAGCACGCGACGCTTCCGTCCCTGCGAGTCGCACAGAACCGGACGGTGCCCGCGAGGGTCGCCCCATCATAGGCCGTGCGGCCCGCTCCACCGACCTGGGTTGCGTCGTTGATGATGGCGACCGGCGTCGCCTCGGCCGGGGCCCCTGCCTCTCCGTTTCCTCGCTGGCCCCGATGGTTGGTCCCCCAGCAGCGAACCTCACCGCTGGACTGGACCGCGCATCCACCGCCGAGGAGGGTCGACACACTCACCGCATCCATGACCACGGGGCTCGGTACTTCAGGATTGGGTCGTTGCGGTCCGAGGTCACCAAACCAATCGCTGCCCCAGCACTGAACCGCGCCTAGGGCGTCGATGGCGCAGCTATAGACTTCGCCGCTGTAGAACCCTTGGACGGACCCGACCGAATGGACTTCAGAAACCGAGCGCGGCAGGAGGTCTATCTGAGGACCCCCCAGTCCGGGAAGGTCATCGCGGCCCCAGCAGGCCACACCTTGACTCCGAATTGCGCAGCTTCGGTAGGTGCCTCCGCCAAGGGCGAGCACTTCGTCGCAGCGGCCGTCGTTGCAGCTTCCGGCGGCACCGCAGTTGGAGCCGCATGCGCCACAGTGCCGAGCAGACGTCCGGAGGTCGGTCTCGCACCCGTCGGCGGGGTCTCCATTGCAGTCGCCCAAGTTGGGCTCGCACCGACAACGACCGTCGTAGCAGCCGCCGGTGGTTCCGGTGGTCCCGCAGCTCAGCCCGGCCGCTTCCGGGTCATCCTGGTCGCCGTCGCAGTCGTTGTCGATGCCGTCACACACTTCGTTTGCTTCGGGGTGGATCTCTGAGTCCAGGTCATTGCAGTCGCCGCTTTCGCGTACCGTCCGTTCAGGAGGCGTGCAGGCGATGACTCCTTCCGGGCCACCGAATCCATCGCCGTCAAGGTCTGGAAAATACTCGGCGGGAACGCATTCGCTCGGCGGCGGCTCGTCAAACAGCCCCGCAAGGGAGCACCCGAGCATGAGTGGACAAGCGATGAGCGTTGGCGAAAGCCGATGAAGTCGAACACTCACTCCCAATCGGTGACCAAGTAGAGAACTAGCGTTCCGACGGCGAAGACGAGCGCGGTGACGGTTAGCGCGTCGGCGGCAAGTGCGAGTCGTTGTCCGTGTTGCTGGAGGTCAGCGGTGGGGTCGTTGTCGTAACGATCGGCCGCTTCGAGGGTTAAGGCGCCGAGCGAAACTGCGGCGATCGATGAGGCCGCGGTGCACCCTGCGCCAAGCCAAAACCAAACTGGGCTCGCCCCACGCGACTGCGGCGCCGGCGGGACGGGCCGGAGTCGAAGCGCCACGTGCCGCTCGGTACCTGCAGCGATGCGGAGCGTCGTTTCCTCCGCCAGATAGCCTGGGGCCTGAAGCTCGATATGGTGGCGCCCGGTGGCGACTTCGAACGTGCCCGGCGCGGTCCCGACCGGCTCCCCGTTGACAATGAGTCGAGCCGGGACGTTCGACTCGACGACGAGCGTGGCGAGGAGCATTCGAAGCCCCCGGATCCGCTCGCGGGCGTCGTTTTGCAGCTCGAGTTCCGCGTCCGCCCGCGCCACGTAGCGCTGGTACAGGTGGATCGCTCGCGGTACCCGGAGCAAACGTTCATGGGCCTGCCCCAGGCTGTAAAGAATCGTGCTGTTCTCCCAGAGCGACCACGCGGCCTGGAGCTCGGTGATCGCCTCCTCGTAGCGCTCTGCGCGAAAGAGCTCGACGCCCTGCGCGTAGTGTCGACGCGCGGCCTCCACATGGGGCCCGGCAGGAACTACAGTCGATGAGGGTTCGAACTCGGCGGAGCCTTGGCTGATCGATGCGGGCTCGGCAGCGGTACCTAACGCTGCGTCCGGCCGATCGACACGGGTGGTTTCTGCGAAACTTCCTTGAGCCTCCGGTCGACTTTCGGCTTGGCGGTCGTCGAGTTGTTGCGCGTGAAGCGGCGACGCCACGACGGTAACCAGCAGGGCGTAGCCGCAAATTGCGGGTATTTGTTTCAGCTCGAATAACGTGTTCCCCGTCATGACGCCGCTCGCCCGCATCGACATCAGAGCATACCGTGTGGCACCCTTGGGCCAAGAGTCGGCGGGTGGATGAGCGGGTCGAAGCGGCGGCTTTTGCCGCACTCCGAGATAGTCAATTCAACGACGCCGCGAAGATTGCCATCGAAGGGTACGGGCCAGAGATCATGGGATTCCTGGTGGCAACCCTCCCAACTGGGGACGACGCAAAGGAAGTGTTCGCCATCTTTTCGGAAGAGCTTTGGCGTTCGCTTCCAACCTTCCGGGCGGAGTGCGCGGTTCGCACATGGATGTACGTCGTGGTCCGAAGAGCGAGGGCCCGTTTCCTCAGGGATCCCAAGCGTAAGGCGCCTCGAGCCTCGACCTCGGAGCTTCGCGAGGTCGTCGACCGAGTCCGGTCCCAAACCGCCCCCTGGCGACGAACTACCGCAAAGGATCGGGTCATTAAACTTCGTCGCGAGCTGCCCGACGAAGACCAAGTCCTGCTGATTCTCCGCGTTGATCGGCAAATGACGTGGAAAGAGATCGCGCTCGTTCTTTTTGACGAAGAAGAAGGTGCTCAGTCGGCCGTCCGCCAGTCTGCTCGCCTGCGGAAGCGATACGAAAAAGTCACCCGGAAACTTCGTGCGATGGCGATCGATGCCGGCCTTCTCGAACCAAACGACTGAGCCGGCCGAAAAACTCGACTAGCTACCGCTCACATCTGGGGAGTCGCGTCACTACCTCGCCGTACGACGATGACGCAGCCATTGACGCCCCGCGAACGGGAGGTGGTCCATCGAGTGAGTGAGGGGCACTCGAACAAGTGGATCGCCCTTACGATGAATCTTGCGGAGTCCACCGTTTCAACCTACCTGCAGCGCGCGATGCGAAAACTTGGCACGACCAGTCGAGTCGAGCTCGTCGCACGCGTTCGTGGCTCGATCACGACGCCGGATGGGTTCTCGTGCAAAGCGGTCGCCCGAGGCTTGACTGAAGCCGAGATTGACGTGACGCAGCGCATCCTTTGCGGCCAGTCGAATGAGCTCATCTCCGCGGCGCGCGGCACGTCGGTTCGAACGGTCGCAAATCAAGTGGCCTCGATCTTCCGAAAATTCGGTGTTGCCTCCCGATCCGAACTGGCATCACTCATGGTCACATGCCGACACTCTTTGAAGAGCCAACGCTCTCGGGCAGCGCAGGAGGAGACGTCTCCTGTCGCCGGTGAGCCTCGCGTCTTGCTTCTCGAGCCCGCGGCACAGTCCACTGGAGGTGACGGGGGATAGGGGCCGGGGGCGCGAGACGTGCAGTTGCCCAGGCGACGTGCCATCCTTTTGGGTCGAACTGGAGGATGACGTGCGGGTACAGCTGTTTACGGTAGGCATTGGATTGATCGCGTGGACGCTTGGGGGGTGTGGGGACGACGACCCGCCCGCGCAGCAGCTTCCGGTGGGCTGCGACGCGCTGGTGGAGCCATCGGGCGGAGACGACACCGAGAGTCTTCAAACCGAGCTCATCCAGGTGAGTGCGGGCGAGACACTCTGCCTGGGCGCGGGAACCTTTTCGCTCACTCGGGAGCTGAGCTTGACCGTGCGCAATGTGACGGTTCGTGGCCTCGGCATGACGCGCGATGACGTGGTCCTGGACTTCGCCGGCCAGATCGACGGCGACGACGGGTTCACCGTCACCGCCGATGGGTTCACCGTGGAAAACCTCTCGGTCAAGAATACGCCTGGAAACGGCATCGTGGTGACCGGCGTCGACGGGGTCACGTTTCGAAACGTGAAGGTGACCTGGGACGCAGGTTCGGTCACCGAAAACGGCGCCTACGCGCTCTATCCCGTCAGTTCCAGCAATGTGCTCATCGAAGACTGCGAGGTGATCGGAGCGGCCGATGCCGGGCTCTATGTGGGTCAATCGACCGACATCGTGGTCCGGAACAACGAAGTGCACGGCAACGTGGCGGGCATCGAGATCGAGAACAGCACGAACGCCGAAGTCTACGGAAACCACGCCTACGACAACACGGCGGGGGTCCTCATCTTCGTGCTTCCGAACTTGGAAAAGAAGGACGGCGTCCGGACGCTGGTTCGCGACAATCTCATCGAGAACAACAACCGCGCGAACTTCGCCGAAGAGGGCACGATCGTGGCGAATGTGCCGCCGGGAACCGGGGTGCTCCTTCTCGCGTCCGACGAAACGGAAATCCGAGACAACATGATCATGGGGAACGAAGGCACGGGGATTCTCATTGTGAGCTTCGTGATCTTTCGCATCCTTGCGCCAGGTGGCATGGCCGACCCGGAGACCGACCAGTGGAGCGAGTGGGTCTACGTGCATGGGAACATGTTCAGCAACAATGGGCAGAACCCCACGGAGGCCCTGGCGCTGTTCGGTCTCCCCACCCTTGAAGACGTGGTGTGGGACGGCATCGAGAACGTGAACGGGCCCGGCGCACAGATCTGCTTCGGCAATGCGGCCGGCATGACCTATCGAAATATTAACGGCGCGGAGGGCATCATGGATACCGGGACGCACCTCACCGATCCGATGGTCTTTGAGTGCGACCACACTTCGCTCACCTTCGAATAGCGCCGATTCTGTTGCTGGGCTGCGCGGCAGCCGCCGACGGGCCGGCGCTGCCGTGGGAGGCGTCGGCGATCGAAGCGCCCCCGGGCCTCGTGCAGGATGCGACGGCGGATGCGCGGGTCGCGCTTGGGCGGCTCTTGTTCTACGACCCGATCTTGTCGGCGGACGGGGAGACGGCTTGCGCCACCTGCCACAGCGAGATCTGGGGAATGAGCGATGGCCTCGACCGGTCGGTGGGTGTGGGTGGCGATGGCCCGACCGGGCCGGGTCGAAGCGGGCCCAATGTGACGCGGCGGAACTCGCTGGCGTTGTGGAACGTTGCGTACCGGACCGCGCTCTTTTGGGATGGCCGTTCGACCTCGCTGGAAGAGCAGGCCCTGCTTCCGATCGAAGAACCGGAGGAGCTCGGTCGAGAGCTCGACGCGGTGGTGCGCGACATCGCCGCCAATGCGGAATACGAGCGGCTCTTTGCTTCCGCATTTCCGAACGAGCTGCCGGTGACGTCGGACCAGATGGGGCGCGCCCTCGCCGACTTCCAGCGAACACTCGTATCCGCCCGTGCGCCCTACGACCAGTATGTCGCGGGTGATGAGGACGCCCTCGACCCGACGTCGGTCGATGGCATGTTCCTATTCGCGGAGGCCGGCTGCGCAGACTGCCATGTCCCGCCCCACTTCATGGCCGACCGCTATCACCACCGGAACGCGCCACCGGCGCCGGGCATCGACGACCGGGGCCGCGCCGAGGTGACCGGAGCGTCCGAAGACATGCGCGCCTTTCGCGTGCCTTCGCTTCGAAACCTTCGGGAGACCGGCCCGTATTTTCACGGGGGAACCGTGGCGACGCTCGAAGAGGCGGTGGCCCACGAGGTTCGGGAACAGGTGGCGTCCGGCGCGTCCCGTGCGCTGACCGAGGACGAAACGGCGGCGATTGCACGGTTTCTCCGCCGCGGTTTGATCGATCGTTCGGCGGAGCCGGACCGCCCCGACGAGGTGCCGAGCGGGCTCGCCGTGCCCCTCGATGGCTTTCGGATTATACGATGATCGAAGGGTTCGCATGAGTGAGTTGCCTCGTCCGATGAGATCGTCCGCGCATCGAACCCTGGGATGCGCGTGCCTCGCGGCGTCGGTCTTGCTACCGGGCTTGCTAATGGCCTGCGCCGACGACTCCGGGCCCGTGCGGCCCGGGCCGCTTCCCCTGGAGCCCTATGACACGCTTCGCGAGTGGGGCCTCTTCGAGGACAGCGAAGGTCGGATCCCGGCGGAGGGGGTGGTGCCGTTCACCGTCATTTCCCCACTGTTTTCTGACTACGCGTTGAAGGACCGATTTCTCTATGTGCCCGAAGGCGCGAAGATCGGTTACGACGCCGAGAGCGAATGGCGGTTCCCGGTGGGCACGATCCTCGTGAAGAGCTTTGGCTATCCGAGCGAGGACGGAGCGTCAAAGGAACTCATCGAAACGCGTCTCCTCGTGCATAACGACGACGGGTGGGCGGGCCACACCTACGTGTGGAATGACGCGCAGAATCGTGCGGAGCGGGTGATCGCCGGCCGGGCCATCAACCTTGAGATCTCCCGCGGCGGCGGGACCCGCGAGGAGCTGCTCTACATCGTTCCGAATACCAACGAGTGCATGGACTGCCACGGGCAGGAGGACAGTTTCAACACCCTTGGGGGAGTGAGCCGGCAGCTCGATCGCACGTACGACTACGGGACCGGCCCGGAGAATCAGATCGCGCACCTCGAGGCACTTGGCTTGTTTGATGGGCCGGTTCCCACCGAGCACCAGCGCATGGTCGACCCGTTGGGGGATGCGCCGCTCCTCGACCGGGCGCGGTCGTACATGGATTCCAACTGCGGGTCGTGTCACCGGCCCGGCGATCTCGCATCGCAGAGCGCGTTTTGGCTGTCCTGGGAGCACACCGGCCCGTCCGAAGACCCGACAAACTGGGGCGTCTGCAAGGTTCCCACATCGGCGGGCGGCGCAACCTGCGGCAATACCTTCGACATCGTCCCGGGGCGCCCGGAGGAATCGGTATTTGTGTGTCGTATGCGTACGACCGACCCTGAGGATCGGATGCCCCCGCTTGGAAGACGTTTGCTCCACGACGAAGGACTCGCGCTGATCGAGGAGTGGATCGCGGCCATGCCGGAAGCTCCCTGCAACTGACTCGATCGGTTCCCACAGGCTCGAAGAAGGCTGAGTTCCTGGTACGGTGAGGGCGGTCGGTATGAGAAGAGACTCGAGGAGGGGGCTGGTTTGTCTCGTGGCCGTGGTCGTCGCGATGGGCTGCGGTGATTCCTCTGGAACCGGGGCGGGCCACGGTGCCGATGCAGGGTCGTTGGATGCAGGGTCGTTGGATGCAGGGTCGTTGGATGCAGGGCAGGCCGAGGCGGGAGGCCCGTTTGACGATGCGGACGGAGACTCGCTCACCGATCGGCAGGAGGGCGTGTTCGCCGACGTGGATACCGACGGCGATGGCACCCCCGACTACCTCGACCTCGACTCCGACAACGATGGGCTCCCCGACTCGCTCGAAGCGGGCGATGCAGATGTAACGACCGTCCCCCGGGACTCCGACCGCGACGGGACGCCCAACTTTCGCGATCTCGACTCGGACGACAACCGGATTCCCGATGCCGACGAGGGCCGGGGCGACTTTGACGGCGACGGTTTCCTTGATGCGTTCGATCGCGATGACGACAACGATGAGATTCCGGATTTTGCTGCCGTTGCAGGGGAGGGCGAACTCGGTCCAAACGGTGAACGCCTGGACTTCGATGGCGACGGTGCGCCCGACTATCAGGATGTCGATTCCGACAACGATACCATCGGCGATCTGCACGAGGGCATCCGGGACAGCGACAGCGACGGGGTGCTCGATCGCTTTGACGACGACTCCGACGGCGACGGCGCATCGGACCGCGAAGAGGCCGGCGACGCGGACGTGCTGACGCCTCCCTTGGACACGGATGAAGATCGCCTCCCCAACTATCGCGACTCGGACAGTGACCGCGATGGCTTGGACGATCGCGACGAGCGAATCGAGGGAACGGATCCGCTCCGCGGGGACACCGACAACGATGGCGTAAGCGACTGGGCCGAACTCGTGTTCTTCTCCGACCCGCTGGACCCCGCGAGTCGGCCAAGCGAGGCGCGTGCCGGATTCATTTCGATTCCGTTCAACGACGATCCGACGCCCGCGGCTTGGGTGTTTGCCGTCGACACCTCGATCCTTCTCCCCGACCCGAACCCACAACGCATCGAAGTACGGCTTCGAGAGTTTGCGGACGACGATGGCGACGCGCTTCCTTTCGTTCGGGCGGTCGCGGCGAGGGCGGACGCGGCGGGATGCACGGCCGGACTGTCGACGTTGGATGCCAACGGGGACGGCATCGAGGAAACGTACGAAGCGGTGACCCCGGGGAGCACGGTGTGTTGGACGCTGACCCTGAATCGCAACACCACCATCCGCGACCCCGAAACGTTTCTTGTCCTCGAACTCGAAGCGTTCGCCGGAGCCACGGTGCTGGAGACCGCGCGAGTCTTGCTGCGCGTCCCGTTCTCACTGCCCGCGTGGTGAAGACGAGCCGAGAGCTCATCTCAACACTCCGCGGGGCCGCTCGGCGGCTGGAGCGCGCGATCTAGCTCCCCGAGGGCTCAAACATCCCTGGCATTTTCTCGCTTCACCGACGCACTCGCTCCCTTCCACCGATCGGCTTCGCGGAGTGTTGAGGTGCGCTCTAGAAGAACACGGCCAAACCGAAGGCGCCTTCGGCCCGAATCGCCCCCAGTTCGCCGACCTCCTGCCCTTGAACCCGGACCCGCTGCGGCGTCGATCCCACCGACCCACCGATCTTCGTCGTGAGATGGAGAGGACCGAGCACCCGAAGGCGCAGCACCACCGCGAGGCCGAAGCGCGGAGTCACGATGATCTGTTCTCCCTCCTCGCCGTCGGGGGCGCGGCCTTCGGCAAACACGAACTGCGGAGTGAATGAGGCTTCCGCGGCTACCGTGAGCGTTCGGAACCGGCGCCCGTATTGAAGGCTGAGTCGAGGTTCGAAGAACACCCCCTCGGCTTCGCCGGCGGGTCCGCTCCCAATCTTGTGTCGAAAGGGGAGGTCGAGACCGAGGAGAACCTCGACGAACCCGAAGCCACCTTCCAGGTGGAGGATTCCCTCGAGCGTCATCCCACCGGCGGGAGGAAGCGTGCCCGTGGGATTGTGAAAGATCGCGTTGGCGCCGACCCCCCACGAGAGGAGTAGGGACCGTGCTTCGTCCACCGGTGGCTCCGTCGTTTCCGACGCTGACTCTGGAACCTGCTCGGCGCCAAAGAGCAACCGCACGGAGCGGTCCTGGCTGCACGCGGTCTTTGACCAGAGGGTGAGGGTCGAGAGAACCAGGAGGACGGTGCTTAGAGTCCAGGCCGGCACCCCTATATCTAAGCAGTCCTCGCCACGGAGTGGAAAAAAAACCTGACGAAAATTCGAGCGCACATCCGCCGACGTGTCGGAAGTGCAGGCTAGAAGAAGGTGGGAAGGGCGCTGGGGAAGGGCTGGTGTTCGATGGGCCCGTGTCCGACGATGGCCTCGAGATAGGCGCACCGTTCGGGCTCCTCTTCGGGGTCGCATTCGGCGGCTTCGTCGAGGATGCGCTCGACGGGCACAATGCTTCGGCGAGTGGGGCGCATGGCAAGAGACTCGAAGGCGCCGTCGATGCCTTCGACGGGCTGCTCGTCGGCGTGGCAGAACGCGCAGGAAGTGACGGGCCCGCCGTTGAAGAGGACCGTGTCGTAGGGTGCGCTCTCCGGGAGCGGAGCCTCGACGGGGAATTTGATTTCGCCTTTGATACTTCGATTATTCCGTCCAACAAGTTCGCCAAACTCGAGGAGTTCTGCCCCGGGCCCATCGGGGACGATGGAGAGGATAAGGGCCTGGGAGAAGATGAAGATCCGAGGACTTCGAGCCCCCGCGGCGGGTTGAGCGCTGGAGATGCTGTTGGTGGCCTCCATGCGAAGCGGCCGATCGAGGCTTTCGGTAAAGCACTCGGCGGTCACGGGCATCGGGAGCGAGTTGATGAGGTCGATAGCCTCGGCAACGGAGCCAGGCGAACCGGTAGCGTTCTCGCCGGGCAGACAGCGCTCCTTCGGCGGGGCCTCCATGGGGTTGGTGCAGCCGATCGAGCCGACGGCAGCCACCAGGAACATGAGCGAGCACTTCATGACGCCGGTCTCATGCCGAGCTGAACGAGCCCACCGCTCCGATCGGATCGCAGGCTGGCGAGCGTGGTTTGGTCGAGCACCGCGAGGAACGCGCGTTGCGCACTTTCGAGGGTGCGTTGAAGTCGACAGCTTTCCGAGAGGACACAGCTACTCTCGCTCCGAAAGCACTCGACGAGATCGAATGGTTCGAGCGCCCGAACCACCTCGCCCACGTGGATCTCTTCGGCGGGCCGGCTCAGCCGGCTCGGTCGGCTTCGCCCGCGTTGCGCCGTCACGAAGCCCTTCGCGGACAGCACCTGCATGACCTTGGCGAGGTGCGATGGAGATAGTCCGTGTGCCGCCGCGATCTCGCTCGCGGTAGCCCCATCGGAGTCCGCCAGGAACAGAAGCGCGCGAAGGGCATAATCGGTACGCTGATTGAGCCTCACGGGAGCCTCACAAGCCGAAATAAAATACGACTATGAGATTCGCATTTTATGCGAGCGAATGAAGCCGTCAAGCAACATCCGCGACTCGCATCGAAGCTACCGGCTCACCGAAGCGATGCAACGCGGCGAATGGACGCACATCAGCCCCAGGTCTGCGGTCCGCCGAGGAGCTGCTGTCGGTACTCGGCCTTGAGGGCGTTGATCCGAAGCTCGAGCGGCGGATGGGAACGGAAGAGCTTGGACAGAAGCCCCCCACCGCCGGAACGGATGCCGAAGGCCGCCATGTCTTCAGGGAGCGGGGCGCCCTCCGACGCTTGCTGAAGGCGCTGGAGCGCCGCGATCATCTTCTGAGGCCCGGCGAGTTTGGCGGCGCCATCGTCGGCTCGAAACTCTCGCCGTCGACTGAACCACATCACAATAATCGTTGCCATGGCACCGAACGCCAGTTCTGCGACGAGGGTGACGAGGTAGTACCCCGGGCCAACGCCTCGGCGGGTGCGGAACACCGTCTGGTCTACCACGCGCCCGACGATGCGCGATGCAAAGATGACGAAGGTATTCAGGACACCCTGAATCAGGCTCATCGTGATCATGTCGCCGTTGGCGATGTGCGACACCTCGTGGGCAAGCACGGCCTCCACCTCGTCCTGGCGCATACCTTGAAGAAGCCCCGTGCTCACCGCGACAAGCGCACTGTCGCGGCGCATCCCCGTGGCGAACGCATTGACGTCGCTCGACGGGTAGATCGCAACGTCGGGATTGCCGATGCCCGCGGCCCTCGCCTGCGCGTGCACCGTCTCGACGAGCCAGCGCTCGGACGTGCTCCTCGGCTGGGTGATCACCTGCGCCCCGGTCGAGCGGAGGGCCATCGTCTTCGACAGCGCAAGGGAGATGAACGAACCCCCGAACCCGAACAGAAACGCCAGGATGAGAAGTGGAATCCAGTCGCCGTAGGTCGTATCGGGGCCGAGGACTCCGAAATACGTCAGGATCCCCAGCACGATGCTGAAGGCCACCATCACCGCGATGTTGGTCAGGAGAAAGAGGGCAATGCGTCCAAACACGGCGCCACTATAGGCACCAACTCAGCCGGCGTCAGGCGCCGTTCCGTCGGGCTTGAGGATGGCCGCGTGGCCGAGGCGCCCGTCCATCCGGATTCGAAGCGGGGCCGAAAGCGCCACGTGCAGCACCGGTCCCTCGTTTGCCGCGCGTTCTAAAAGATACACCTCGTCAAAGCGGTCTGCTTTGCTCAGGGTCAGGTATCCCACGTAGTTCGAGGTCACGTTGTGAAAGAAGTGACTGCCCTGCGAAGGCTCGACACTTCGGTGAGCCATCGGGAGCTCGACGAGGACCCGGACCCCCGCAATGTCCGTCCACTGTACAGGAATGCCGAGGCGCGAGTCCGAGGTGCCCCAGCGGCCGGGTCCCACGAGGACAAACGGCCGCTCCTGCTCTCGAAGGGTGCGGGCGAGATCCCGCACGCGTTCTGCGAGCGCTGCGGGCGGATGCGCGCGAAACGCCTCGTTCGACACATAGATGAGGTCCTTCACGCCGTCGACGGCGCCATGCCCCAGCGCTAGCCGCGCTTCGACCAAGACGTCGGACGCCTCCACCGTGCCGAGGTCGAGTTCTTCGAGCTCGGTCGGATGAACCGCCATCGGGCGAAGCTGAACAATGTAGAGAAACGGGGTTCGCGGTTTTCCTTGTTCATCGCGAAGGCCATCCACCGCAAACTCGATGTCCACTTCGCTCCCGATTGCGCGCCGGGTGAGTTCGAGAACCAGTGATAGCGCCCGCGCGAGTGGAAAGGTGCGCCACTGGAGGACGTTGCGAAAGGTGACGGCGCGAGGGCCCGACAGCTTGAAGTTCTCACGGAGCGTGTTGTCGGCGGCCACGTACACGCTCCCGATGTCCTGAAGCGTTCCGTCCACTTCGGCCGCGTCGATGCCGTATTGCCGCGCCGAACTTCGGCCTGCGGTGACCGCCTGCTGCGAAAGGTCGATCGCGCAGAACTCGCGCTGGCTCTGGGCGAGATAGTCGGCGGCATCGCCAAACTGGGGAAGGGTGGTCGGTGCGCCTGGGGAGAACCGGATGTTTGCGCCGCCGGTGACCACGTGCTCCCCAAGGCCGAGGGCTACCATGGCGACCCCCTCGTCGGCTCGCTGGCCGCCGATCGGATAGTAGTTCCGGCTGTAGGCCACTCCCGACAGAAGCGGGTAGTAGCGACGCCCTTCGTCGTGCCACTGGCCGACCACCTGTTGGATGACGACCGCCATCTTCTGCTCGTCGAAGGAGTGCGGCGTTCCGAGAATGTAGTTGTGCGCGGCCTGAGAATACGCCGAGGCGTAGACCGACTTGATCGCCTGGCGGAGCTGACGAAACCGAACCTGCGGATGCGGATGATTGTTCGGCAGCATGTAGGTATCGAACACGCCGGCGAATGGTCGAAACCTCGAATCCTCGAGCACGCTGGAGGAGCGAACCGCGAGCGGACCGCGAAGCTCGAAGAACGCCGAAGCCAGGTCGTCGAGCACCTCTTCGTCGAGCCGGCCTTCGAGAAAGCGCTCGGGACTGATCTCGGGCTGGCCGGTGAGGCCGTTGTTTTCCAGGAAGCGATCGAACGTGTCCGTTCCCAGCACCACGGTTTTGGGGATGCGGATCTGAAGCTCTTCGAAGTGCGACAGGAGCGCGTGGCGCACGATGAGCGAGTTCATGAAGGCGAGTCCGCGCCCTTTGCCGCCGATCGATCCCCGACCCACGCGAACGAACCGGTTGTCCGACGCGGTCGGCGGGGCGGTTGCGTCGCTGATCGTCCCATCCTGCTCCAGCCCTCGGGCCCGGGCCACGAGTTCGACGAGATACGCCCGCACTTCCTCGATGTCCCCGAAGTCCTGGAGGTTTCTTGGCCGCATCTCGGCGGCGAGCTCGAACATCGCGCGGGCTTTGAGCCACACCGAGAAGTCGTTTCGCGCCGCGTGGTGAGCGATCGACTCGGCGGGAACCTCCCGGAGCACCTGCTCCATCTCGTACACGTCGGTCGCTCGGCCGACTTCTTTCAAGGCTCGTCTCTCTCCCTCTTCTTCACCCTCCTTTT
>JBCCZL010000181.1:0-15781 GCA_039187775.1 Myxococcota bacterium | reverse complement strand
CACGAAACCCCACGACCTCGTTCGTGAACTCTCCGGGGTTCTGGTAGTGGGGTTTGACCTTCACGCGGATCTCAAGCGGCTTGTTGTGCAGCTCGTTCGAGTCCCGCGGCGTGTGAACCCCCACCGCGCGACAGATGGCGCTGAGCTCGCGCTCGGCGATCTCGACGGCCGTCCTGTTGGGGTTGTTGGTGTTGAGCCGGGCCCACTGGTAGCGCCCCCGATGCTCACCTTCGAGAAGCTCGAAGGTGAACTCCTCCCAGTTGGCGCCCCCGTCTTCGGAGCGAAACACGAACGGTCGACGCGGACTGTTCACCGTGGGAGGAAACGCGCCGGACAGATAGATCCGCAGCGGGTCCGAGGGTGCGACGCGAATGGTCTCGAAGAGGATGTTCGAAATGTCCGGACTGGTCGGGTTCCATGTCGCTCCGTTGTCGGTGCTCCGGTAGACCTTGTTCGCGTCGAGGCCGTTCGACGTCACGACGAAGGCTTCCTGAGGATTGGTCGGGTGCCGAACCCCGTCGATGACCACCTGCTCGGTAAGATCGGCCGAGGGGAACGCCCAGGTGCATCCATCGTCGGTGCCCCGGCTGAGCCCATCGAAGAGCGGCGCCTGAATCGACCCGTCGTCGGTGAGGAAAATCGGCGGGTCCTCGACGAGTCGCATGCCGATCACGGTGGGGCAGATCCACTCGAAGCGGCCTCCGCCGTCATCGCTCCGGAGGAGGCCGAAGGTCGCCTGGACGACGATGATGTCCGAGTCCGTGGGATGAAACGCGATCCGAGCGGTCGCGGGAAATCTTCCGTGAGCCGCCGCCACCTGAGGAAGCGAAAGGGAACCCACAACGAGGAGAAGAAGAGAAGCGCGCATCAATGCCTTCATGGGAGGGGGCGTAGGGTCAAACCATAGCGCCCTTTTCGACGGGGTGCCCTCCCCCGGATTTCCCGGAGTTCAGGCGTTGAAGAGGGGCCATTGGTCTCCCTCGACCCGCCCGTGTTTTCGCCCCTCCTCGTCCACCGGCCTTCCGTGCCATGATAGTGCTCGCGGCCGTCGCCACTTCCGAGGCCACCCTTCGACGACGATGGACTCCTCTTCCAGGTCAAAGCCTTCGGACTTGACGGTTGAAGGCTCCTCTTTGGGATCAAGTCCTTCGGACTTGATGGCTGAGGGCTCTAATCTGGGCTCAAGTCCTTCGGACTTGATGGCTGAAGGCTCCTTGCTGGGCTCAAGTCCTTCGGACTTGATGGCTGAAGGCTCCCGCTCGGAACAGCCCTGCCGGACGGACCCTCAGGCCCACGATGCCCGGCCCAACTTTCTCGAACGGCTGGCGCTTCGCTATCTGTCGCAACGGGAAGCGGCGCTCCCCCCGGTGGAAGCCGACGACGAGCTTCATATTCTCAACGACCGGGAGCAGCGCGACCTCCTTCGCGTCGAACGCATGATGGTGCTCCGAGCGGCGCTGGTGGGGGCGCTCTCGGCGCTCGTGAGCGGCATTGCCGAGCTCCTCGCGCAGCCCACCTTGGGCGCGGACCCGGATGCGGCGACGTGGGGCCAACAGGCGGTGTTCTGGAGCATCGTGGGCGGCGCCACCGCCGTCGCCACCGCATTCGAAGTCGCGTTCCTCTATTGGGATGCGCTTCGTTCGGTCCACACGATGGCCCGCGCCGCGGGAATTGACCTCTTCCCCGCCGAGGAAGAGACGACCGCGGTCGCGCGGTCGCTCACGCGGGCAGCCCTCGAAATGCCCAGCCCGACGCGCGGTCCTCACCAGATCAATGCGCACGCCGAGATCTCCAAATGGCAGGTGCTCGTGGCGACCCTGCTCTACAAGCTCAAGATCGGCATCACGAGCTTTCTGCTCAAGGCGCTTCTCCGCCGGCTTCTCGGCCGCGCCGCGCTCCGGGTGTGGCTCGTCTTTGTGAGCGTACCGGTGACCGCCGCGTGGAATGCGGTCGTCGCGTTCTGGGTGATCCGCGAAGCACGGATTCGAGCCATCGGGCCCTCCCGAGCGATCGAGTTCTGCGACCGGCTCCTCCCCGATACCGAGCTCGCTCCGGATGCCCGCGAGGGGGTACTTCGAGCGGTCGCGGCATCGATCGTGCGGACCCGAGCGGTTCATCCAAACCTCCTCGCGTTCCTCCGAGAGGTCGAGGCGCGGGTGGGGACGCCGGATCTGGACGATCTCGACAACACGCAGCGCTATCTCCAGCTGCTGCCCACCCTGGATCCCGAGGCCCAGGCGCTTTCTCTCAAGATCCTCGCAGCTTCCGCGGTCATCGACGGTCGGCTGTCCCGGGCCGAGCGGGCGCTCCTCCGCGAAGCTCGCCGGGCCACCGGCCGAAGCTCCCATCTCGGCGCGATCGTGACGCTCGGTCGCGTCGTCTCCCGCGGCCGACTCCTCGAGGACCCGCACCTCGAGGCGGTCGCGGCCGACTGACCGCTCCAAGGGGGCGCGAGGCCCGCTCCGCCGCATCCCAACGAGCGACGTTCGAACGAGCCGCCGTCGAGGTTGCGGCCTGGAGAGCCGCATCTAGCAGCAACTGTCGCGTCCTACCTGCTACTCTCCGCCGGACGGCAGAATGCGGCAGCTAGTTCGATTCGAAAACCGCGGCGAAGCCGAGACGCTCGGCGCCGCGCTGTACGTTGAGGGCATCGAAAACCGGATCGACGAGTCCCGAGAGGGTGGCTTCATCCTCTGGGTACACGACGAGGCGCGGTTGGAAGAGGCCAGGGGACTTTTGAAGCTGTTTGAAGAGAGTCCGTTCGACGCACGATTTCAACAGGCAAGGAAAACCGCAGACGGTCTGAAGCGGCAAGAGAAGAAGAAAGAAAAGAAAGACCGGAAGCGCACCCAAACCGTCGACCTCCGACAGCGCTGGCAGCGCCAACGCGGCATCGGTCCGGTCACCACCGTGATGATCGTGATCTCGGTCGCTGCGTTCATGATGACTTGGGAACTCGCGATGAACCGGGCCGATATTCTCCAACTCTTTTTCTTCGACACGAACAGCTCGACTCAAACGCTGATCAAAGGCTACTTCGCCGACATTCGAAGCGGCCAGGTGTGGCGGCTCATCAGCCCGATCTTCGCCCACAGCACGGATGCGACCACCGGGATCATCCATATCCTCTTCAACATGTGGTGGCTGAAGGATCTCGGCACCGCGATCGAACGCCGCCAATCGAGTCTCTTTTTTGTCGGACTCGTGGTCGTGCTCGCCCTCGTGTCGAACACCGCCCAGTATCTCGTAGAAGGTCCGTTCTTCGTCGGAATGAGCGGGGTCGTCTACGGGCTCTTCGGCTATGTCTGGATTCGCGGACGCTTCGACCCGGCGAGCGGGTACGGGATGAGCGGGACCAATGTTGCCTTGATGCTCGGGTTCTTCGTCCTGTGCTTCACCGGAATGGTCGGCAATATTGCGAACACTGCGCACGCGGCGGGTCTCTTCCTCGGCGCTGCGTGGGGCTACCTCGGCTCAGGCGATCTTCGTCGTCGGTTCACGTAGCTGCTTTCCGTAGGGGCGAAATCGTTCACCGACGCTGCGACGAGTTCGCGAGCGCCAACCAACGATGAGCAGAAGGAGCGGCTGTGAGAAGGAGCAGGGTGTGACGGAAGAAACGCTGGTAGCCTTGCGAAATTACCCTCGGAGGATGGCGATGATTCGGACAGGGCTCGCAGTGCTAGCAGCGGTCGCAGTGAGTGCCGCCTTTTCGGCTCAAGCTCAGGACGACCGGGAGCGCGCACGAGCGGAGTTTCAGCGGGGCGTCGAGCGCTACGCCGCCGATGACTTCTCCGGCGCGCTCGACGCATTCCAGGAAGCCTATCGGCTCGCCCCCCACCCGAGCGTCCGGGTGAACATGGCGAACTGCTACGAGCAGCTCAATCGTCCGCTCGAAGCGATCTTCCACTACGAGCGCTACCTCATCGAAGACGCCGCCGGGCCAGCCGAACAGCGCACCGAGGTGAGCCAGGCCCTCGAGCGACTCCGGCAAACCATTGGACCGGTCCGGCTCAACATCCAGCCCGACGGCGCCCGTGTCAGGATCGATGGCAGCGACGAGGTCCGGCGCACGCCGATCCGCGAGACCATTTCGATGACCGCCGGCAACCACACGGTGGAGATCTCGCTGGATGGCTATACGACGGTGACACGAGAGTTCATCGTTGTCGGAGGCCAGCCGGCGGAGGTCTCGGTCGAACTTCAGCGCGCCACGGAAACTGGCGAACCGGTCACCGACCCGACGGCGGAAGGCGCGGCCGGGCTGGGGGTGAGCGGCCAGAGCGTTGGAGCAAGCAATGCGGGAGGAAGCAATGCGGGAGGAAGCAGTGTTGGAGGAAGCAATGCGCCACCGCCGCCTGAAGACACGACCGAGGAAGGCGGAGGGTTTGCGCTCTCGGCTCCGACCCTAATCGCTGGGGGTGCGTCGGTCCTCCTGCTCGCGGGTGCACTGGTGGCAGGGATCATCTCGCTCGGCGCGCAGAGCGACTTCGACGACGCCGACGCCATGGTGAACGACTCGAGCCTTTCGCTGGCCGAACGGCAAGCCGCCCACGATGAGTCGGTCGACGCCGCGGATCGGGCCGACGCGGCGGCACTTGCGACGGATATTCTCGGCATCGCTGGCGCGGTCGGACTCGGCCTCACCGCCTACTTCTTCATCACGGATCTCACGTCCGGCGAACGCGCCGAAGCGCGGATCCGGGCGACGCCGGTCGCGCTCCCCGAAGGCGGGGGCGGCGTGATCATGCAGGGCTCATTCTAGGTCGGGAGCGCAGATTGATGGACTCTATGATTCACCTCCCCGGGACCAAGCGCCCCACGCGGAACGGCCTCGGTTCCCTAGCCGTGTCCGGCTTCGTACTGGCCTTTCTTGGCGGTTGTTCACTCGTCATCGACGCCGACCCCGGCGACCGCCCGGGCGACGCATCGGTTCCCGACGCGACGAACAGTCCCGACCGGGTGATTCCCGACGGCTCGGTGCCCGACGGAGATGTGATGCCGCTTTGTCCCGGCGGCTGCGACGATGGGATTCCCTGCACCGCGGACACATGCGACAACGGCCTGTGCGTGGCGACGCCGCAAGACAACTTGTGCGGCCCGCAGGAGCGCTGTGCGCCCACCATGGGATGCGTTCCGATTCGCTGCACCGTGAACGCAGAATGCGATGATGGCGTCTTCTGCAACGGCGGCGAAACATGCGATCCGGGCGCCGACGGCGCGGACCCCATGACGGGGTGCACTCCGGGGGTTGGCATCGAATGCGACGACGGTTTTGCATGCACGGCCGACACCTGCAGCGAAGCGCAAAACCAGTGCGTTAGTGTCCCCAACAATATGGCCTGCACCGACGGGATCGACTGCACCGTGGACGCGTGCCGACCCGCCGACTCGAACGATCCGACGGGCTGCGTCAACGTCGAAGACGACATGTTGTGTGCAGCGGCGTTCTGCACCGTCGGTGGAGTGTGCGACGCGGAGGCCGGCGGCTGCGTGGGCGGACGTGACCGAGACTGCGACGATATGTCCGACTGCACCGTCGACAGCTGCAGCGAAGGGATGATGATGTGCCTCAACGAGCTCGTCGACGAAGACGGTGACGGCGCGGGCGCGCTGTCGGTGGGCGGTGACGTCTGCATGGGCGGGACCGACTGCGACGACGAAAACCCGGCGGTGTTTCCCGGCGCGGTGGAGGTCTGCAACAACCAAGACGACAACTGCAACGGCGTCGAGGACGAGGGCTGCATCACGATCAACGACACCTGCACCGATGCGACCGCGCTGATGGTGGGGGCCGGCGGGGCCACGACGGTCAACGGACTCTTTGGAAGCTACACCGCGGACATCGGGACCATCTGCGGCAGCGGCGGCGGGCGGGACGCGCTCTACTACATCGATGTCACGAACATCTCGGACATCGTGATCGACACGATCGGCAGCACCGCCGACACCGTCCTCGCAGTCGGCACGGACTGCAACAACTTTGGAGCGTTCCGCCTCGGCTGCGACAACGACTTCGACGTCGGAGTGACCACCGAGAGCCGCGTGTTCGTCCATCGTTTTGGTCCGGGCCCGGGTGAGATGAGCCGCCGGCTGTACATTCTGGTCGACGGGGTGGGACCGGGCGAACTCGGGGCCTTCACCCTCAACGTGAGTGTGGGACGAGCTCAGACGGACGCATGTCCCACCGCGATCGACATTAGCGGCGGAGGCAGCCTCGTCGGGTTCGTCAATCGCACCGCGATCGGAATCACGCCGCAGACCGGCACCTGTCAGGGCATCGGTGACATCGCAGACGCAGAATCGATCGCGACCTTCACCGGTCCCACGGACGGAACGGCGGAGTTCATCGCCTTTTCGAACGACTTCGATCCCGCCGTGTATGTGCGGGCCGCGCCCTGCGCGAGCGGGACCGAAGTTGCCTGCGACGACGGCAACGGATTCGGCGGCAACGGCTACCGCTTCCGGACCGACCTCACCGCGATGACCCCGTCCGGAATGCAGCATTTTGTCTTTGTCGACGGGGTCACGTCGAGCGGCAGCTACTTCCTGTCCTACGAACCTTAGGAGACTGCGGCAAACGTCCGCAGGCGGGTACGGCGCAGGACGCTGCCGCCCATCCGCTGCTCAACGTACCTGAAGTGTTCCTCGTCGGCTCGTGTGCGCTCGACGAGGATCGCGCTGCCGGATCCGCAAATGGATGTCCGCCGCAGTCTCCGAGCAAGCAAATCTTCCACGGAGCCCACAGGGCAAAGGCGGGCCTGGTGTTGGCGCGCAGCGTCCTCGGTGAGCATGATGCCGGGCGAGGTGAGTCCTCCAGAGAAGCGAACCGCCAAATGGCGTCGCGGAAACCAAGACTTTCGTCGTCTGGGCGAGCGCCCCCTCAGCCTCAGAGCGAGGCGTGCTTGTGGCACGTGGAGCGAGATGTGAGCGAGATGTAAGGAGGACAGCCAGGCGGCGAAAGGCGACGCGTTTCCGTAGACATGTCGCGGGTCGCTCGAAAACGACATTTCGTTGTCCAGAACGCCTCCCCCCGATCGTCATCTGGGTGAAGGCCCGGTCGAATCGGGCCGGAGGAGGACAGCATGTCGAGCAGAAATCTCAGATTGATCCTAGGGTTTGCCGCCACCGTGGCCTTCGCCGGGGGATGCGCCAGCGCCACGCCCATCGACGAGAGCATGGCAACGCTTCAGAGCCTGTCGGGAACCTACGCCGACCCGTCGAGCTATCCCTACGGCGAAGCGTTTGGAAAACGGGTCTTCACGTTCGAGGACGGCCAGTGGACGCTGGACTTCGTGCTAGCGCTCGATCCCGAACTCCAGCGCCCCGTGTTTCGTTTTCGCACCCACGGCGACTACCGGGTGCTTCGTCCGTCCGCGGCGGTCGATGAAGCCTTCGACGCGCTGTTTTTCGAAGACGCGAAATATCTCACCATCGAAACTGACGACCCCGGGCTCATCGAGGCGTTTGGCTTGGCCTCGTGTGGCCTCGCGCCCGGTCAAGAGCACGATATCTCGATGCAGGGCTGTGCGGGCTGGCTCCCCGTTGCCGAATGCAATGAGGATCACGACCTTCTGTCGCTCACCGACAGTGGCGGCGTTCGCTTCGGGGTACGACCTCGAGACAACAATATGTGCACCGAGGACCGTCGCCCGACCGCGCTGACACCTCCGGTCGTTCGCCAGTAGACCGTTCGCCTTCTCCGCGAACTCCTAGGAGCAAACCGAATGCAGTACGCACTCCTCATTTACGAAACCGAAGCCGACCTCGAGATCCGTCGCGATCCCGAGGCCCACGTCCCGGTCGCCGCAGCCTACAAGGCGTTTACCGACGCGCTGGCCAAGGCCGGCGCCATGCGAGGCGGCGAAGCGCTGGATCTTCCTGAAACCGCAACCACGCTGGTCGCGGCTCCGTCCAAACCGCTCGTGCAAGATGGCCCCTTCGCGGATACCAAGGAAAAGCTCGGGGGGATCATCGTCATCGAGGCCGCCAACCTCGATGAGGCGATGAAATGGGCGGAGCAGTGCCCCGCGGCTCAGAAAGGCAAAGTCGAGATCCGACCCGTCGTTCCCGGCACCCAAGCACAGCAGTGAACCGTTCGCCGCAGGGTGCCGAAGCACCGTGCGCGCCAAACCCACGGAGCGCCAAACCCACGGAGCGCTGAGCATGGCCCAAATGCTGACGACGACCCGCGACCGAGCAGAGAGATTGAATCGCCAGGACTCCCCAGATCGCGACCGTACCACCCGCACCGACCGGGCGGTGGAGCGCGCGGCGCGCGACTCGTACGGCCGGCTGCTCGCGTATCTCGCAGTGCGCTCGCAGGACATCGCGGCGTGCGAGGATGCTCTCGCGTACGCGTTCTGTGCCGCGCTTCAGCATTGGCCTCGGACCGGAGTGCCCCGGACCCCCGAGGCCTGGCTTCTCTCGACCGCACGAAACCGTTTGAAGGACCACGTCCGGCGCACGCAAACCGAGAGGGATGCCGTGAACACTCTACTCTTGCTGGCCGAAGGCCGGGACTCGGCAAGCTGCGACCATCGATTGGAGCTGCTCTTCGCCTGCGCCCATCCGGCGATCGCCGAGGCCGACCGAACCCCGCTGATGCTCCAGGTGGTGCTTGGCCTCAGCGCGGAGGCGATCGCTCGTTCGTTTCTGGTCTCGGAATCCGCGATGGCCAAACGCCTGGTTCGGGCCAAGCGCAAAATCAAACACGCCCGCATTCCCTTCGAGCTGCCTTCGCCGGACCAGTGGCGTCCGCGAGTCGATGCAGTGCTCGATGCGATCTATGCGAGCTACGGTCGCTCCTGGGACCACGGGGTCGCACCGGACCCCGACGTGAGCGACCTGTGCAGCGAGGCGATCCATCTCGCCGAGCTTGTCACCGAAGCGCTCCCCGATGAACCGGACGCCCTCGCCCTTCGCTCGCTCCTGCTATTCTGCGAAGCGCGCGCGGACGCCCGATGGGATGACGAGCGAGGCTTTGTGGCCTTGGACGCGCAAGACACGCGCCGCTGGGACCACGCGAAGATCGAACACGCCGAGCGCCTTCTCCGGCGAGCGGGCGAGCGCCCCACGTTTGGTCGCTACTCCCTCGAAGCGGCGATTCAGTCGTGCCACGTCGCGACCCTCCGCGACGGAGTGGATACCAAGCGGGAAGTGGTGACGCTGTATCGCGCCCTTTATCGACGCTGTCCGACGGTCGGTGCGTGGCTGGGGCTGGTGTCCGCGACCGCAGAGGTCGACGGTCCCGAACGGGCGCTCGCGCTTCTCGACCAACGGCCGGCCGCGGAATCGCACCAGCCCACGTGGGCGCTCCGCGCAGAGCTCTGCCGTCGGTTGGGCCGTCGGAAAGATGCGGAAAACGCCTATCGTCGAGCCATCAACGCCACTCAAGACGAGCGCGTGCGCAGTTGGCTGCTCCGAAGGCAGAGGAAGCGAGAGTAGCGCCCTATTCGACGAGCATCTCGAAGAGGGCGAGGCTCTCCGCCTCCTCCGGGTCGACGCGCCCATCGACGATCACCATGGCGCGCGCCGCGTCGAGAAACAGCTGCCGATGCTCTTTCGGGATCTGTGCCGGGTCGAGCTCCTCGGCCCGCGGGGGAATCTTGAGCCAGCCTTGGACGACATCGATTTCTTCTTCGGACAACCCAAGCTTGGTGCTCATCTTGGAGACGAACTGACGCTCGGCGTCCGCGATCTCCAGGTCGGCCCAGGCAAAGCTGCAAATGAACTTCATCAGGCGCAGCCGGTCTTCTCGTGCGAGCGTCGTTAACATGACGCTCACCCTAGTCGCAAAACAAACGCTTCGCGATAGGGAAGCCGCGATTTGAGCGGACTGGGTTGCGATTGCTCTCAGGACTGCGCGAGGGCAAGCGGCGTCGTTTCAATCAACCGCACGAAGCACCCACTTTCGGTGCATTCGCTCGGACGAAACACTGGCGGGAGCACTTCGTCGGTGACCCGCCGAGGTCCAGTTTATGGACTTGGCGCCGCACTCGCACCGAAGGATTCGGCCGCGCAGGTCGAGACGTCCGAAGAGGTGAGCGCCGCCATGAGCACGACCCCAAGCACCGCACCCGCCGCCAGGAGCAGCGCGAGCCGAACAAGAAAGCGCTTATCCCGCCGAAAGGCATGCTTCTCGAGATCGGCCATCCGTGGCCAGCATGCCCTGGTGTCCGGGCCACTGCAATCCAGCCGTAATTTCGAGGCAAAGCGGGAGGGCAATTGGTGTATCTTCGGCCCAGCCGACGGCAGCGAGGAACCAAGATGACAATGGTAAACATGCCTTCCCTCGGAGAGAGTGTCACCGAAGGGGAGGTGGGTAAGTGGTTGGTGCAGGAAGGCCAGCGGGTCGACAAAGACCAACCGTTGGTCGAGATCATGACCGACAAGGCGGACAGCCCGGTCTATGCACCTGAGCCAGGCGTAGTGACGAAGATCTTTGCGGCCGAGGGCGCCACCGTCACGGTCGGAGATAAACTCTGCGAGGTCGACGCGAATGCCGAGGCAACCGCGGCCTCGTCGAGCAACGGCGGCGCGCCGGCCCCCGAAGGCGACGCCCCGGAGACCGCCGCAACCTCCGAATCGGCCGCCAACGGCGACCCCATGGCATCGCCCGCGGTTCGAAAGTTCGCCCGCGAACATGACCTCGACCTCGCACAGGTCAGCGGCACCGGAGACGGGGGCCGCATCTTGATGGAGGACGTTCAGCGCGCGCAGACGCAGCCGGCGGACCGGACCGCCATGCGGCCGCCCTCAGCGCCAACCCCTTCGCCCACCAGTGCAGGAGCCGCCGCGCCCGCTCCGGCGGCTACCAAACGCGCCTTCAAGCTTCCCCCCTATCGTCCGAGCGACGGGGACGAAGTGATCCCGTTCACCCGACGGCGACGGATCATCGCCGACCATATGGTCTACTCGAAACTTACTTCGCCACACGTGGTGACGTTCGCCGAGTGTGACCTCTACAAGACGGCGTCTCTCCGCCAGGCCCACAAGGCCGAGTTCAAGAAGAGCGGCCTCAATCTCACGTACCTCTCGTTCGTCGCGGCGGCGACGGTACGCGCGCTCTCCGAGTTCCCCGAGCTCAATGCTCGCGTGCTCGACGACGCCTACGTCAAGCTTCGCAATATCAACCTCGGCATTGCGGTCGACACGCCCGAAGGCCTGGTGGTTCCCGTGATTCGGAACGCCGATGAGCTATCGATCCGAGGCATCGCCCGTTCGATCGACGAGCTCGCCGGCAAGGCGCGCGAAGGCCGGCTCACCCCGGACGACCTCGCGGACAAGACCTTTACGATTTCCAACCCCGGCCGAAAGGGCAACCTCGTCGGCGGGGCGATCATTTCCCAACCCAACGTCGGGATTCTGCGGATCGGTGAGATCAAAAAGCGCGTCGTGGTGGTCGAGCACGACGGCATGGATAGCATGGCGATTCACCCGGTGATGTACATGGCGCTGTCCTACGATCATCGGATCGTGGATGGGGTGCACGCGAACGGGTTCCTCTGGCGAATCAACCAGCTTCTCGAGACCGCCGACTTCGAAGTCTGAGTCCGTCTTGGAGCGCCGGCCGGTGCTTTCGGGCGATAGGCGTGCCGAGTGGGAGGTTTTCCCCGGTTAGCTCTCACAGATCGGGATTGCGCATCGCGCGGACACGCAAAGCCCAGACTGGCAGTCATCGTTGTCCGCACAGGCGTCGCCCGGCCCTTCCCTGCTTCGGCAAAACCCGGCAGCGAGCATCATGTCGATGTCGCAGTAGCCGCTCACGCAGTCCGAATCCTCGGTGCAAAGCTCGTCGTTGGCAATCAGCGCTGAGCAGCGACCCACCGCGAAATCGCAGCGCCCGGTTTCGCACTCCGAGTCGACGTCGCAGGCGGTGCCGATCGGTGCCTTTTCTGCGCACATCGCTTCGGCACAGCGCCCACTCGCGCAATCGGAGGGCATCGTGCACGGCTCCATGAGCCGTCGGGGGGCCTCGCAGATGGAGCCGACGCAGCGTTTATCGGCGCAGTCGCCGTCGGTGCGGCAAGACGCCCCCTCGCCGCCGAACCGCTCGCAGATGGAGCCGACGCACTGGGCATCGGCGCCGCAGCCGAAGACCTCGCCACACGGCCCTCCGTTTCCGGAGAGCCCCACGCACACGCCGGTGGTGCGGCAGTCGACGGGCGCGTCGCAGGACGCGGAACGCACTCTGGCCACGAGCTGTCCGGCGGCAAACGGATTGTAGGGCGACGTGCCGGCTTCGATCGCGTCGCGGAGTGCCTCCCCCTCGCGCAGCGGACAGCTCGCCTCTTCCGCACTCCGGCAGCTGTCCGGGGATGCGAAATCGGGGCACTCGCAGCGCGCCAATGCAGCGCAGCGGGCGGCAGCGAACTGCGCACAAAACGAACCCACCGGCACGGACGCGGTGGGCGCCGAATCTTCTCCGCAGGCGCCGCACCAAAGCGCAAAAACGCCTGTAATCAAAAGGGTTTGCTCAAATCGCCGCATGGCTACGACCTTTCTTGCGTTCGCGGATGATGGCGCTATGCTGCGTCCCCTCTTCTGGTGGGTGTAGCTCAGTGGTAGAGCACTGGATTGTGGCTCCGGACGTCGCGGGTTCAATTCCCGTCACTCACCCCAACCGCCTTCGGGCGGGCGCGATATTTCGTTCTTTGCATTCTTGGTTTCTGTTGTATCAAAGTGTCGCTGCATTCTCAGCGGCGGTGTATGCGCCCGTAGCTCAGCTGGATAGAGCGCCGGACTTCGAATCCGTAGGTCGTAGGTTCGACTCCTACCGGGCGTGCCACACACTTTCGGGTCATTAGCTCAGTCGGTAGTGCAGTGGATTCTTAATCCATTGGTCGAAGGTTCGAATCCTTCATGACCCACCCTCGGACCAGACGGTCCGAGCGCGAGACAGCCGAACGCGAGACAGCCGAGAGCGAGCGGCCGAGCGCTGGACCGGGTCGGGGGCAGCGGATGCCGCGCCAACCGCAACTCCGGCTCTCGCCTCTGCCGATCGCTAGCGAAGGAATATGAGGACCGCTGCGGTTCCGCCGGCGATTCCCAAGAGGAAGAGAATGACCGCGGTGACCCACACCCAGACGGTCGTGCTCTTTTTCTTCTTCGCCGGTGCCTCGACCGGTCCCCGCGTCACGATCGGAGTCCACTCGGCACTCACCAGGTCCGGCGGCGGGGGTGGCGGATCCTCGGTGCTTGACGTTCCGTCGTAGTACTCGTCGTCATCCGGCGACTCGGCGCCCTTGAGCTTTTCCTCCAGCTCCGAGTCCGGACCGAATGCCGGGCGGCGGGGCGCGGTCTCGGGTACGAGCAAGGCGGGGTCCAGGCTCGGCTTGGGAACGATCCAGCCCTCGGGCCGGGTCGGCTCCCCGATTAGCGGCTCCTTTGCGGGGAGCGATGGTTCGTCGACCGGCTCCGCATCGACGATTGGAACTGCGACCCGTTGAATCGGAGCTTTCGCCGGGTCTTGACGGTCCACTGCCGATGCGGAGGGCGATGCGGAGGCCGCCGCGGAGGGCGCGGGCCTCGATCCCGAGGACGTGGCCGAGGACGTCGGAACCTCCGCCGTAGCGGGCGACACCTCCGCCGGCAAGCTCGGGACCGGTGCGGGAAACGCTTTCGCCGTCTTTGTGCTCGCCGCCTTTGTGCTCGCAGCCTTCGTGCTCGCTGTCTTTGTGCTGGGCGAGCCAACCCGGCTGAGAAGCTCCGAAGAGTTCGGAAGGTCAGGAAGGTTGGGGAGGTTGGGCGGCGGCATCGAGGGAATCGGCGCCGGCAGCTGAACCACCGGTTGGTCGGCCATGCGGAGCGCCGTCTCGATGGGGCCCGCGTCCATCGGCGCGGTGGTCCGCAGGTCGTCGGAAGCTGCGGGTGCCGATTCAGAATCGGGGGTCTCGCTCGCGTCGGCGAGATGCGCCGGACTGATGTACGGCCGGAGGTCGAGCACCGTTTCGCCCACGTCGAGGGAATCGAGCGCCGAGGCTTCGAGAGGCTCTTCACCGGCGGTCGATGCCGGAGCGGAAGATGGCACGCCGGTCGATGGCACTTCAGCGTCCTGATCCACTGGCTCCGCGCGTTCGGCCGACACCGGCAGCGACGGGGACGAGGGCACCTCCGCCGCATTCTCTTCTTGAGGCGTCGTGGCAGATGATCCGACGATGCGCGACTGCACCGCCTTTGTTTCGGCTGCGCCCGATTCGAGGGCCGGTTCGGAAGCACGTGATTCATCCTCGGATGCCGACGGACG
The DNA here is from genome assembly GCA_039187775.1 of Myxococcota bacterium. Lineage (GTDB taxonomy): Bacteria > Myxococcota_A > Polyangia > Polyangiales > JBCCZL01 > JBCCZL01. The sequence continues at coordinate 1,536 of JBCCZL010000181.1, read as the reverse complement.
AGATGCCGAAGCCGCGGCTCGCGATTCAGGGGACTCGGAAGCCTGAGACTTAGAAGTGCGCGACCCGGGGGCGCTGTTTCGCTCGACCACATCGACCGGAGCCGAAAGCACCCCGCGTCGAATCCGCTTGGGCATCGCCGGAAGGGCCGAGGCTCCCAGGGGCAAAGTCGGCCGCGGCACATGCGGCGGACTCACCTCCGTATCCCGATACGACTCCACCGACCGTGGCACTCGCGCCTGCTCCGTCGGCCGCACGCCCGTCGACGGCTGACGGCGCGCCTTGGCCGCCGCCACTTCGTCCGGCACCTTTGCTCCGACGATCGTGGCGTCGCCTTCCGCGAGCTTCGACTTCGGCTCCTCGCCGGCGAGAAGCTCCGGCGAGGGCGCCTTCGGTCGGGTTTCCTCGCGATCGCTGCTTCGACCGTGGCCCGCTTCAACCTTGGGAAACGGACCCGATGCAACCCGCCGCTTCCGGAGCGTACGAATCGCCTCCCGCGGGTCGGCGCCCGGTCGCTCGACGCGCACTCGGCCTCGCTGAAGCGCAACGAATCCCTCGATCGCCCGGGGCCCTTCGAGCCGAGCGGAAGGCGGACCGAACTCGTCCCACGCCGCGCGAATTACCTCGCCGTCGTGCACTTCGATCGTCACCTCCGCGGTATCCGACGCGTAGATGATGCGCCAGCTCCCGTCCTCCCGAACGCAGCGGAGGATCCGCCCTGGGCCGAGCCACGCGAGCTCCACCATGAGGGCCGACTCTTCCTTGAGCATCTGCCGAAACTCTCGCTCCGGCTGAACCACGCTCACCACCATCCCGGCGAGGGCCAGTAGGTCCGGCGTCTCCCGGTGGTCCGGCCAGAGTGCGTTCCAATGAAAGCGCTGCATCTTGGCCCAGCGCAGCCGGGCGTCTTCCCGAATCGCCTGCTCGTCGGACGCTTTGTCCGGAAGCGCGCTGTCGATCAGAATGGCCTGGACGTCGGCGCTCTGCGCGGCCTGAAGATCGGCGATGCTTCGACCGATGTAGACGTCGGAATGGTGCCGAAGGAGCTCCGCCTCGAGCTGCATGGCTCGGCCGATGTCGTCGGTAAGCACCGCGATGCGCAGGCCGGAGAGCAGGTGCATGCCGCTCTGGGTCACGGCCTCGGTCTCATCGTGGTGGGGCATCGGTACGGACATGGCAGGGAGGGCGGTCATCGTCGGACATCTCTGGGACGAAGCGGGCGCCCCCGATGTTCTTTGAGCGACCTCTGTTACGCTGCGAGGTCATGAAAGTTCCCCCGATGGGTATGAGCCGCGAGGAGGCCCAGGAGGCGCTCCAGCGGCTTCGCCATCCCGTCCGGGTGGTGGTGGATCGGACCAAAAACCCATTCAATATCGGGACGATCATTCGGACGGCGCATTCGTTTCTCGTCCAAGAGATCATCTTGATTGGGACCGAATCTTGGTACAAGCGGGCCGCAATGGGAATGCATCGATTCGAAAACATTACGGAAATAGCGACGATCCGCGAATTTATCGAAAAAAGCAGGGCCGAGCCGT
>JBCCZL010000180.1:0-15827 GCA_039187775.1 Myxococcota bacterium | reverse complement strand
CGACCCGGTTCGTGCCGAACCGGCATCGCTCGCCGAAGTGATGGGCAGCGGGGACGCAACGCGGGTTGCTCAGGTGGACCGTGCGATCCGCGCCCTCGCATCCATGATCGGAGAGACCGCCTCCCACGAGGTCGGTCACAGTCTAGGCCTCGCGCGGCCCGACGGAGGCGCGAATACGTTTCACAACGCATCGAACGGCGAAGGATGCCTCATGGACAGCGGAGGCCGACGACCCCTCGGTGAACGGATGGCACAGCCCGGATTCCCCGAGACGCGATTCTGCGAGGACCACCCCGAGTACCTGGAAGAGATCCTCGGTCGCTAGCCCGCTTCGGGCGGAGCGTCGAGGCGGATGTCGAGCGGGGTGACCCCCGACGGAAGGCGGCTGAGGAGCGCTTCCCATGGCGCGTTCACCTCCCCGAACACGATACTGATGTCTCCGCCTCCGGCGCCCGACACCTTGGCGACAAACTCATCGCCGCACGCGTCCTTGAGCGCCCGGTGCCGGTCCACCCAAATCGGCGCTCCCAGGGCGTCGCCGAGCGCGCCGAGCGCGTCGTCGGCCGAGGCGAGCGCTTCTAGCGCTTTGGGGACTTGGTCGGCGTCAAACGCATCGATGACCCGAAGGGTCGCCGCATGGAGAGCGTCGAGCGTCGCGCGAGGCTCTTCGCGTTCGAGCCCCGCGATAAACGCCTTCAAGAACGACACGGTTGACGCGGGTTGATCGAGAAATACCGGGACCGCGCGGAGGCCCTGAGGAAACGCGACGCGACGATCCGCGGGCGCGGAAAAGCGCTTCTCCGGGAGGGTCGGGGCGTTGGTCGTCAGGACCTGAGTAAATCCTCGCACCGCGACCTGCACATCGGCATTGCTGCCCTTCCCTCCCTGGAACCGGCGATGCGCCGCGCTCGCCACGTCCACAAGCTCCGTCGAGGGGAGCTCAGGACGGAGCGCGCGACAAAGACTGACCACCGACGCCGCCGAAGAACTCAACCCATACTTCTTGCCGCCACCCACCAGCGCGCTCACGTCCGCACGGAGCCCCACGAGAACATCTTCGTCGACCCCAAGCTCCGCGCACACCGCTCGAGGAAGGCGGAGATCAAACGACGCGCCCTCGGTCGCGTACGTTTCCCCCGTTCCACCGACCACGCGGACGTAACGGTCGACCGCGGTGACCAGCGCGGCCCCACCGACCACGATCGTGTACTCGCCCGCAATGAACAACGAGCCTGGAGCGGAAGCGATCAGGACCCGACTCCCCAAGAGCGACCCACCACGAAGCACGCCATTCGCGGAACTCTACACGAGTCGCTTGACCCACTTCTCCTTGGTCGCGTCATACGGCGGATACAGAATCGATGGGTCGATGCGTTGACCCTTCACCAGCACGGATTTGCGATGGCTGAACGTGTCGAAGCCGGCCCGCCCGTGATAGGCCCCGATGCCGCTCTCGCCGACCCCGCCAAAGGGAAGTTCCTCCACTGCCATATGCAGAAACACGTGGTTGACCACCACCGCTCCGGAACTGGTCGCGGCGATGACCCGGTCATTGACCGCCTCGTTTCGACTGAACACGTAGAGGGCGAGCGGCTTATCGCGCCCATTGATGAACGCGATCGCGTCCTCCACCGACGGCGTCCGAAGGACCGGGAGGATCGGGCCGAAGATCTCTTCCTGCATGACCTTCGCTTCGGGGGATACGTCTCCGAGGATCGTCGGCGCGATATAGCGCTCGCTTCGATCCGACTCTCCGCCGATCACCACCTCGGAACCTTCGAGAAGGGCAAGGATCCGGTCGAAGTGACGCTCGCTCACAATCCTTGCAAAGTCCGGCGTGTTCTTGGGCTCACCGCGATAGAAGTCGAGCACCGTCTGCCGAAGGCGCTGGACGAGCGCATCGTAGATTTCTTCGTGGGCCAGCACATAGTCGGGCGCCACACAGGTCTGACCGGCATTGTAGAACTTGCCGAAGGCGATCCGCCGGGCGACGACATCGAGGTCCGCATCTCGATCGACCACGCAGGGGCTCTTCCCCCCAAGCTCCAGAGTGACCGGAGTGAGGTGCTCGGCTGCCGCGCGCATGATGATCCGACCGACATGACCATTGCCCGTATAAAAAATGTGGTCGAATCGCTCCCGAAGGAGTTCGGTGGTCTCTGGAATCGCTCCTTCGATCACCCGAACGCACTGAGGGTCGACGTAGCGCGGAAGGAGCGAAGCCAGCAGCGCCGACGTCGCGGGGGCGATCTCTGATGGTTTTACGATCGCACAGTTTCCCGCGGCCAGGGCCGCGCAGAGGGGCGCCACCGAGAGATGAAACGGATAGTTCCAGGGCGCGATCACGAGCACCACGCCGAGGGGTTCATTGACCACCATCGCGCGAGACGGCTTGGTCACGAGCGGGGTCGTCACGGGCTCGGGCTTCATCCACTTGCGAAGCATCTTCTTCAAGTGGACCGCCCCGTTTCGGACAAAGTTTGTTTCGGCCGCGTGGGCCTCGAGGTCGCTCTTCCCGAGGTCCGCATGGAGCGCGCGATGAATCTCGTCCTTCCGCTCGTCGATCATGGCGATGACGCCTTCGAGCTGCCGAACGCGCCACTCGTAGGACCGAGTCCGGCCCCCGTCGAAACAGCGGCGAACGTCCCGGACGCGCTCCGCGATCGTCACTTCGGTCGTTGGAGGGCTCGCTTCGGTTTCTACTATCGTCATCTCTCGATCCTCACTCTCGGAGTCTGCTCCGCGCCCATGCAGTCTACAGGGCTCCGCCCGGCAGGCCGTCGAATCTCCGCCGATGGAGCAATCGGCAGGGCCCAAGGGTTCCATCGGAGTAGGCCACGAAGAATCACCCACAGGACACAAGTGGCGTTTCTACGGACCAGCTCGCCCGGTGGCGCCACGGAATCGTTGCCCAAACTAGCCTTGCAGGCGGCCCGACCGGTGGGGTACTCCCCTCTGCCATGGGACAGGCAACAAGGCACGATGTCGCCGTGGTGGGCGCGGGTCCGGCCGGGACGGTCGCCGCGATGGCGTTCGCACGGCGAGGCGCTCGGGTCGCGCTCTTCGAAGCTCAGCCGAACGCGAAGAACCGGTTCGCCGGGGAGTGGCTCCACCCCCAGGGCGTCGCCGTGCTCGACGAGCTTCGGCTTGGCCGAATGGAAGCGGCGCGGCCTCGCGCCGGGTACGGGTTCGTGATCCTCCCCGACGATGGCGGCGAGCCGATCGAGCTCCCCTACAAGTCGGGCGTATCCCTCTCCGCCGACCACGGCGCGATGGTCGGTGCGCTTCGCGACGTCGCGGCCGACCACGATCTCGTGGACTACTTTCCTCACGCGAAGGTTCTTTCCATTCAGGGCAACCGGCTCGAGGTGCGGAGCCCGAACGGGGAGACGCGCGTCCAATTCGCCGACCGGGTGATCGGCGCTGACGGTCGCTCCTCGGTGGTTCGGCGCGCCGCGCGCATCGGGGGAAAGTCGACCCCGATGTCACACATGGCGGCGGTGCTCCTGAAAGATGCCACCCTGCCTTTCGAAGGCTTCGGCCACGTGGTGCTGGGGGGGCCCGGGCCGCTCGTGATCTACCGCATCTCCGACGACGAGATTCGGGTGTGCATGGACATTCCGCTCCACTACGGACCGAGCGCGCGAACGCCCAAAGCGGTTTGGCACAGCTTTGGGCGCGTGATTCCTCCGTCTCTCCAGCCCGCGTTTCGGTGCGCCCTCGAAGCGGGGACCCTGCGCTGGGCGGTGAACCGTTTCCGACCTCGCTCGGCCTTCGGCGAACACCACATTGCCCTCATCGGAGACGCCCTCGGCCACGTCCATCCAATGACGGCGGTCGGCATGACCCTCGGCTTTCTCGACGCCCGCGCGGTCGCGTCCGCGCCATCGCTCGAAGCCTACGCGACGGAGCGAAGCTCGCTCGTCCCGGAACTGCTCGCCAACGCGCTCTATCACTGCTTTCGACGCGAAGACCCGAGCGCCAGCGCCCTCCGGCGGACGATGTTTCGGGTCCTTCGGCAGAGCGAGAAGGAACGAGAGCGGACGCTGCGGATCCTCTCGGCGGAGGAGCCGAGGACCAGTCAATTCACCGCCGCGTTCCTAAAGATGGCGCGGGAAGCCGCGCTCTCCACGGTGACGGAGAGCGTGGTGCAGGGTGAGCTCCTTGCGCTCCCGCGACGCCTTCGCGCCTACGGCGAGTGGCTGGAGTGGCCCTTGGCATCGCTCCTGGCACGGCCGGCGTTTCAGAAGTTGCAGCCGCGCCCATCGCGGCGGGGTCCGCTCGCCGAGTCGGAGGTCGAACCCGAGACCAAGCGCCGCGCGGTGCCGGTGCCGGCGGTCGCCGAAGCGCGAAAGAAAACCACCGACCGCTTCATTCACGAGCTCATCAAGGCCGCCATGGCCTATGGGCGGGTACCCGACGAGGAGCTTCTCCGGCCCCAGCTCTCCATGGTCCGGGCGATCATTTCGGGCCCCAACGGCAAGAGCCTCACCTCCCGGATGGAGTTTGGCCGACGGCGCATTCGCGTCGAGGGCATGGACCGACTGCTCAACCTGATGACGGCCGCGACGTGCGAGCTCCGCGAGGTGTGCGAAGCCCTTCTCATCGTGGCGCCCCGCGAGGCGGGTCGCCCGACCGAGGAAGAGAAAGCGGTCATTCGGCTCCGGCAGGTCTTGGAGCTCATGCTTTCGCGGCAGATCACCGAGGGTCGAGATCGCGGCGCCTTTCCTATCGCGTTTCGTGGACCGAAAGACGCCGATCTTCGCACCACCGCGCTCACCGTGCGGGCCTTCGATGCGGTGGCTTCTTTGGTGCCCCCGGATCTCTCGGCCCGTTGCCGGCGCGCGATCCAGGCCGTGCGCGACTTTGCGATCCGTCGGCAGAACAACGACGGGAGCTTCGGCGAAGGCGACGCTCGGATCTCGGAAACCGCATTCGGTGCGATCGCCATGGCGGTTCAGTCTCCTGCCCATCCTTCGGTACGCCGCGCCTGCCAGATCCTGACGGACTCGGTGGGCGAGGACGGCTGGGTCCAAACGAAGGTCGAGCGCCGCGCGGCTACCGCCCGGGCGGTCCGGGCCCTTCTCCTGGCGCACTCCGGCCACCTCGACGCGATCCATCGCATGGTTCAGGCGATCCGACTTCATCTCGAATCGGTGGAAGAGCTGGGCGACGATCCCGAGGCTCAACTCGCGGTCGAGGCCGAGCTCCTCGAGGCGGTCTCCCTCTTCGCAGGGCGGATGAACCTCGTTCGACGCGAAGATGTTCCCGGGACCACTCGGCCGGCGCCCGGAGGCCCGACCGCCGAAGACCGAGCGTATTGCGTCGCGGCCCTCGAAGCGGTGTCGCGCACCTTCTCGAAGCCGATCGCGCTTCTTCCTGCACCCCTCGACCAGGTGGTGACGGTCTCCTATTTGCTGTGTCGGATCGCAGATACCTTCGAGGATCATCCGGATGTGCCGCACGAGCGGCGCCGACCTGGGCTCGTCGCCCTCACCGACCTGCTCGAGGAGCGAGGCACGGTGGACGCGGTGGTCGACGCCCTCGGCGCGCTTCCGAAGTCCGATGCGGAGCTCGATCTCGTCCGAAACCTCGAGACGGTGATGCGGGTCCACGCGACGTTTTCTCCCAGGGTTCGGCAGACCATTCGCACGTGGGTGGGGGAGATGGCGCGGGGCATGCTCCTCTACACCGAACGACGACCGGCGGAAGACGGAATCCGCGCGCTCCTCACCATCGAAGACCTCGAGCGGTACTGCTACTACGTGGCCGGCACGGTAGGGCATCTCCTGACCGACCTCTTCGTCGATCGCGCCGACCTTTCTGCCGACGCGGCGCTTCGTCTTCGCGAACACGCCGAGGCGTTTGGTATGGGCCTTCAGCTCACAAACATCCTGAAGGACGTCACCGACGACGGAGCCCGGCGGGTGTCGTTCATACCTCGAACCCTCTGCCTTCGCGAGGGCCTCTCGCCGCTGACCCTTGCCTCCGACGATACGCGGGATCGCTCCCACCGCGCGGTCGAGCCGATCTTCAGGACCGCCCGCGGGCTCCTCGACCGAGGCCTGACCTACGCGCTCACCATCCCGGCCGAGGAGGTCGGAATCCGGCTCTTCTGCCTGCTTCCGCTGTTCATGGCCGCGCGCACGCTCCGTCACGCCAAAGACAACGACGCGATGTTCATCCCGGATCGGGCGGTCAAGATCAGTCGGGAAGATGTGGGGACGATCATCGAGCTCTGCCGCACGCATGCTGCGAACGATGAGGCCCTCTCCGAGCTCTACACCGCCCTTTGGCGAGACGCCCAGGATCTCCGCCGGACGAGCGCGTGATGCAGATCGAAACGCGTGCGACCGAAGCGGCGCTTGCCGCGGAGCTCGATCGCGCGATCGACCGCGGCCTCGAGCACCTTCGCCGCACCCAGTCGAGCGAAGGCTCGTGGAAGGGCGACTACGGCGGTCCGCTGTTCCTCCTCCCGATGTATGTGGGAACCGCTCACGTGCTCGGGATCTCGCTGAGCCCGCCGGTTAAGCAAGACATGGTTCGCTACCTTCGGCGGCAACAGCGGAGCGACGGGGGATACGGCCTTCACGTCGAAGGAGAGAGCCACGTCTTCACCACCGTGCTCTGCTACGTGGCCCTTCGCCTTCTCGGAGAATCCGCAGACGACGAAGCCCAGGAGCACGCGCGAACATTTCTCCGCAAACACGGAGGCCCCCTCGCGTCGGCCTCCTGGGGAAAGTTCTTTCTTTGCATGCTCGGGGTCTACGACTACCGGGGCATCACCCCGCTGCTGCCGGAGCTGTGGCTCCTTCCGCCCTCGCTTCCCTTCCACCCGTCCCGGCTGTGGTGCCACTGCCGAATGGTTTATCTCCCGATGGCGTGGCTTTACGGAGCACGAGCAGTGGGACCGGAAAGCCCGGTCATCCTGGCTCTGAGGAACGAACTCTACGACGGGGGCTATGACCAAGTGGACTGGGCCGGCGCGAGGGAGATCGTTGCCGATACCGACAGCTACGTGCCCCGGACCGTGTACGCGCGCTGGGCCAATCGAGCCCTCGAAGCGATCGAGCCGCTCGTGCCGCCGCTCCTTCGCCAACAGGCTCAGGCGTTTGTGCTCGAACAGATCGATGCCGAGGACCGCAACACCTCGTACGTGTGCATCGGACCGGTCAACAAGCTTCTGAACACCCTCGTGTGGCACTTTCACCGTCCCGGCGGCGAAGAAGTCAACGCGCATCTCCGGCGCCTTCCCGACTATCTCTGGTCGGACTGGGACGGCGTCAAAATGCAGGGCTACAACTCTTCCGAGCTGTGGGACACCGCGTTCGCGGTGCAGGCGATGGTCGCCACCGGGGCAAAGGTCAAAAGCCTTCCGACCCTGAGTCGCGCCGCGGACTTTATCGATCGAACGCAGGTTCGCGAGGATGTGCCACATCGCGAGCGGGTGTTCCGGCACGCCTCCCGCGGAGGCTGGCCGTTTTCGACGCGGGAGCACGGCTGGCCGATCAGCGACTGTACAGCCGAGGGCATCAAAGCCAGCCTCCAGCTGGAAGGACTCGTGGAAAACGCGGTCACGGGAGACCGGCTCTGCGAGGCGGTGGATCTGCTTCTCACGATGCAGAACCCGGACGGCGGCTACGCCACCTACGAACTCACGCGCGGCCCCGCGTGGCTCGAGCTCCTCAATCCGTCGGACTGCTTTGCGGACATTATGATCGACTATTCGTACGTCGAATGCACCGCGGCGGCGGTGGAAGCGCTCGCCGCCTTTCGGCGGCGTCATCCGCACTACCGACGCGAGGAGATCGACGCCACCGTCCAACGGGCCACCGAGTTCATTCTCCGTACCCAGCGCGCCGATGGGTCTTGGGAGGGGTCCTGGGGGGTCTGCTTTACCTACGGGACGATGTTTGGCGTGAGCGGACTCCTCGCGGCCGGCTTTGCCGCAAGCCATCCCGCTCTCGAACGGGCGGCGGGCTTCCTTTCCGCGATGCAGGCCGACGACGGCGGCTGGGGGGAGAGCGCGGAGAGCTGTCGGGCACGCCGTTACGTGCCAACCGAACACTCGCAGGCCGTGATGACCGCGTGGGCACTCCGCACACTACTTCTCCTTGGACGTCGGAGCAGTCCGGAGTGCGTTCGGGGCATCCGGTTTCTCCTCCGTCAGCAGGAGAGCGATGGGAGCTTTCCACCGGAGCACATCGCGGGAATGTTCAACAAGACGAGCGCGATCCACTACGACAACTACCTCAAGATCTTCCCGCTCTGGGCCCTCGCCCTCGCCCGCCCGTAGTCGCGCGAAAACGACCGTCAGCGCCGGGTTTGAAACACCTGCACGCCGAACTCGCCTTCGCCGGCGTACATGCGCACTTGGACCCGATACGCCCCGGGCGCGGTCGGGCAGATTTGGTGGGTAAGGCCAAGCACCGGATACGCGTCGGTCGCGGTGTCCTGCTGAACCTGGACGCCATTGGGATCAAATAGGAACAAGTCGAGGTCGCTAACCGAGGGGCCACCAACGCCGACGACCTTGAAGCAGCGTCCTGCCTGGAGCACCGCCTGATAGTCTTGGTTGTCCCCGGTCTCGAGGGTGCCTCGAAAGAGCGGCGTCGCCGGTTCCATGCCTTCGGCGAACTGCCCCGCCCGTAGACTCATTTGTTGACCGATGTGGTCACCGGGAGCCACCGGCGGCGTGGGGATGCCCTCTTCAAACACCGGGTCGGTCCCTTCCGTCGGGTTGACGCCCGGCGTTCCGCTGGTCTCGTCGCCGCAGCCGGCCCCCAATAGAGCGGAAACGAAGAGCAGAAGGGCAGGCGCGCGAGCAGTCATTGGGATCTTTTAGACGGGAGCTGGTAGCTTGTCACGATGCCGAGCACCCCGGCAGGATGGGCCCTTCTTCTGGTTGTCATCCTCTTCTTCGCGTTCCTCTTGTTCAAGGCGGGGATGAACCCGCTTCCTGGACGGCGCGCGACCCCGGGTGCCCGCGAGAAGGTTCGAGAAGCCAAGCGGGAGGCTCACCGGGCGAAGGGCAAGCCCCTCGATAAGGCTCGGGCCTGGCGGCGGGCGGCGGAGCTCGCCCTTTCCGAACTGCAGCGCCCGAGTCTTGCCGCAAACTATGCGTTACGAGCCCTTCGGGCGCACCCCGACGATGTGGCGGCGATCGGACTGCTCGTCGACTCGCTGACCCAGGTCCGGCGGTTCCGGACCCTCGAGCGCATGCTCTGGCGCCGCCTCAAGGGCGACCCGGGCCCCGGCTACGATCGCGCCTATGACGCGCTCCTCGCCCTCTACGAGGGGCCGCTTCGGCGCCGCGAGCGCGCCCTCGCTCTCCGAGCGATGCGCGAGCGAAGCAGTCAGCCGAGCTGACGTTCGGAAGACAGCTCGCCAGCCTGCCCGGACGACTTCGTCCCGCCTTTCCCGCGTGAAGCGGCTCCGTGGTCCCGGTTCCGCGAGCTCGGTCGCGCGTCGCATCTTTCGACGCTCCTCTGCTCTGCTTTCGTCGAAGTCTCCGCTCAGTCGACCGATCCCGTCGACTCGAGTCGGGCGTGGGGAATGCCTTCGGTCACCTGCCCCATCGCAACGGCAACTCGAAGCGCTTCGAGCACCGGAGCCGGAAGCCCCGCGACCTCCGCGTCGGAAAAGCGTTCGTCGATCGCTCCCGGGTCGACGCGGGCGCCGGCGAAGATGTCGCCAAGGATGTAGTCGAGGAGCGTCGACGGGCGCCAGGGCTCGAGCGAGATCGGAGCATCCGGCGGAAGATCGCCAAGCTGCCGCGCACGCTGGAGCGCGGCCCCAAAGCCGCCAAGGTGGTCGACGAGTCCGAGGCCGTGGGCCGAGTCGCCGGACCACACCCGTCCTCGGGCATGCTCGTCGATCTCGACCACCGACATGCCTCGGCCCTCGGCGATCCGAGAGAGAAAGAGTCGGTACCAGATCCGAATCTTGTCGGCGAGGAGGGCCCGTTCCTCGGAGCTAAACGGTCGATAGATCGACTCCATGCCCGAGTGGCGCCCCCGCTCGTAGCGATGTATGCCGACCCCGATCATGTCGGCGAGTGGTTGCACGTCGACCTTTCCAAAGAAGATTCCGATCGACCCGGTGACGGTGGCGGGGTCGGCCCAGATCTCATCGGTCGCCGCAGCGACGTAATAGCCACCACTCGCCGCGACCGCCCCCATCGAACAGATCACCGGCTTTCGGCGGCGCGCCCGTTGAAGGGCTCGCCAGATCTGATCCGACGCAAGGGCGGACCCTCCCGGCGAATCGACCCGTACGAGGATGGCGCCAACCCCGGGATCCGCGGCGAGCCGGTCGATCAGCCCCACCATCGTTCGGCCGCCGGTCATACGAAGGCCGAGGATCGGAATATCGGAGTTCTCACCGTCCACGATATCGCCATCGATCATCACCACCGCAACGCGACGCTGGTGCCAGGTCGCGGGGTAGCGACGGGGCGGCGCTTCGAGGCGGGGATACCGTTCTCCAAATGCTTCGCGGAGGGTGTCGCCAAGGTCGAAGCCGTCTGCGGGCCCGGAGATCAGCCCCGCGTCGGTAGCTTCCTCGGTGAGGTACGGCCCGCGATCGATCACCTCAGCAATTTCCGTGCGCGGCCGATCGAGGTCGTTGCCTAGGTCCCGAAGCAAGCGTTGATATACGTCTTCGTACAACGCCTCCCGCTGCTCCATCGCCCCCGCCGATGGCACCCGGTTCGTGAACTGCTCGGGCGCACTCTTGTACCGTCCAATGCGGACGAAGTCGGTCCGAAGGCCGACCGTCCGAAGGAGATCGCCAAGAAGGAGGCTGGTGCTGGACGTGCCCACGAGCCGAAACCCTCCCGCAGGATCGACGTACGTGCCGTTGGCGGTGGCGCAGGCGTAGAACTCCGCCCCGGAGCCCGCTTCGAGATGGCAGAACACTGGTTTGTCCGCCTCTTGGAGCCGGTCGATCATCCAGCGAATCTCCTGCGCGTAGGCGCTCCCGATTCCCGAGCCGCGGAACCGGAGCACCACTCCCCGCACGTCGTCGTCGAGGAGTGCCCGGTCGAGCTGCCATACGAGGCCGACGATGCCCCGTGCACCGACCCCGGGCACCCGAATGTCAGCGAGGTAGCCCCCCGTCGGAATCCCCTCCCGCTGCGCCCCTTCAAGGTGCGCCGATCCGTAGAACCCCAAGGTCCCGTCGAACTCGGTGCCGCCGATCGCGCCGCCGCCGATCCCCACCCGTCCCCAGTCTACGGTCAGACCTCCGGTCACGAGGACTTCCGGATCGCTTTGGTCGAGCTGGCTGACCTCGACCGCGCCTGCGAGGCGACCAAGATACGGAACCGTCAACTCCGCCGCTCCGCGAATGCCCACCGTTCCGTCGGTGTCGACCGCCCCTGCGACATCGAGCGAGAACACTCGACTACCGAACGGCCGAAGCCCGAAGGACAGAAGGAACGATGCAGGCTGCGACGCCGCTGCGAGGTCGAGGGGACCAAACACATCCCGCACCACCAGACTTGCGGCAATATTGGCGGCGAGGCGCCAGCTGAGGCCGAGGTCGAGGGTGATGAGCCCCGCGTAGGTGGAGTCCTGATCCGATGCAAAGAACCGGAGCGCTCCGCCGATGCCGAGGCTTTGGGAGAGGGCATAGGCGAGCGCGACGGAAAACATGCCCCGCGACGCTTCCCCACTCGCGTCGGTCGGGCGAATGCTCTGCACCGATGCGCCGGCCGAGATGCCAAACAGCAACGGGGTCGCCGCCCGGAGCGCGTCGCCCTCCCGGGTGAACTCCGCGTCGCTCAACGCTTGCGCATGAGTGTACACCAAGCTCCAGGTGGGGAGGAACGCGAGGGCGGCGGGATTGACGTCGACCGCAAGAGCGTCGTCCGGCGCGGTCAACGACACCGCGGGCGTCAAGGACGGTTCGGTGCCCCGGCGGAGTTGAGCCGAGGAGGGCGCGGGAGCAAGGAAAGCGATGACGAAGAGGGCCCAGAGGAAGGCGATGGCTCTCACGGGTCGGAGTATAGGCAGCCGTCTTCCAAATTGCCGCGCTTTCTTACACCGTCCCTGGAAGCAGCGCGGCCGGCCGTTGTACCTTGGGGGGCAGATGGTGGTCTTCGAACAGCGCCGCGCCACGCGCCGACCGGCTTGGGGGATTGCGCTCGCCATCGGCTGTGCGCTCCTTGTCGAACCATCGCTGATCACCGCGCAGGAGCTGCCCCCCGATGGGGCGCTCGAGCACTACCGGGAAGGACGAGAGCATTTCAACGCAGGGCGGTACGAAGATGCGAAAGCAAGCCTGCGTCTGGCGCTGGTGCTCGACCCGGGTTCCCCGACGCTCCTCTACAACTTGGCCCGCGTCAGCGAACTGATGGGCCAGCTCGAAGAGGCGATCACCTACTACCGGGAATACCTGCTCGTACTCGCGCCGGACGCGGAGGAAGAGCGGAGCCGTGCGCGCGAGACGCTCAACCGGCTCGTCGGCGCCCTCCAGCAGCAGCGCCAAAACCCTGAGCCGGAGGTGGAGACCTACGAGCCGGCCCCGCCGACCTTTCGCCTCGCCGAGCCGATCGTTGTCGAAGAGCCAGGCGTCGCGGACCCACTCTTTTGGATCGTCGGTGGTACCGGGGTCGCCGCTGTCATCACGGGGAGCGTGGTCGGCATCGTGGCGCTCCGTGAACGCAATTCGCTCGACAACTTCGTGGCGGGTCCCGGGGGGTGCATTACCGCCGAGGAGTGCCAGGCCTTCGATGTCGACCCAGACGAATCGTGGGACTCGCGAGCGGCCGCGGCACGCAACAAGGGTATCGCCGCCGACATTCTGTTCATCGCCGGCGGGGCCGCGTTGGTGAGCGCCGCGCTCCTCTATTTCCTTCGTTCCCGATCCGTCGAGCAGTACCCCGAAAACGATGTCGGTGCCGCGGACGATTCCCCGGTGGCGCCCTTTCTCTCCGCCGACGGTTCGGGGGCGGTGCTCGGCGTGGAGGGTTCGCTCTGATGCGACTCGTCCTGGGGGCGGCGTGGGTACTGATGGGCTCCATCCTCGCATCGGGATGCACGATCTTGTCGAGCGCCAACGATGACGACATTCGGTGCGCGGTCACCGGAGACTACGATCCTTGCCGAAGCATCGACCGGTTCTGCGTGAACGGACGTTGCGTCCTTGAGCCGGCGGATGCGGCAACCACCCCCGATTCGAACTCGGATGGCGACTGCATTCCGAGCGATGAGATCTGCAACGGGATCGACGACGACTGCGACACCACCGTCGACGAAGGACACGATCTCGACAACGACGGCTTCACCTGGTGTGGCGGGGGGGTTCGCGAGCTCCAGGACTGCAATGACGAATCGCCGAACGCTCGACCCGCCGCTGACGGCAACCCCGCGCCGCCCGAAATATGCGACGGGCAGGACAACGACTGCAACGGCATGATCGACGACGCGGTGGTCGGCTGCGACGCACCCAACGAGTGCCGAGCCGGGTCGTGCATCGATCCGCTCGACTGCAGTCAGGATGGCGTGACCTGCGAATCGGGCCAGGCGTGCAACTTCGAGCGGACGCCGCCCCGCTGCGAAGTGGTGGCCAATGGGTGCTCCGCGACCGGCTGCACCGCGCCGCAAGTGTGCGACACCGTGCGGGAGATGTGCGTGACCCCGGTGGGTCTTGGCGAAACGTGCACCACGAGCTTCGACTGCGAGGCGGGCGCGTTCTGCGGGATCCAGGGCATCATCGGCAAGGAGCCGCTCGCCGATCGAATCTGCATTCGGGCCTGCTGCAACGACAACGACTGCGCGGGCGCGTCGGTCTGCTATGCGGCACCGTTCGGCGGGAAGTTCTGCGTGAACCCTGCGGACGTCGGCCTTCCCATGCCGGGAACCGGCGGTGGTGCGGCAAGCTGCACCACCGCGGAGCAGTGCGTATCGAGCATCTGCGGGGGGAACTGTCTCGCCCACTGCTCCTCCACGAACGCAAGCTGCATGTCGAACCAAGTGTGCCGCGCGAGCACAAACCCAATGACCTCAGAGCTGGTGCTCGCGTGCGAAGACGCACCAACCTTGGCGTTCGACAATGGCGAAGGGTGCTGTGCGGGGTTCGCCTGCGATGGCGCGGTTTGCAAGTCGAATCTGTGCGAACCCAACGCACGACGCTGCACCGGTGGCTGTCGTGGTCAGTCCGACTGCGACTATGGCTCAGGCTCGTGGTACTGCGGTTACGGTCGTTCGGAGTCGTCACCGCGCTTCATTCAGATCTGTCGCAACCGCAACCACACGGGAACGAGCCGAACCGGCGATTCGTGCACTGCGTCGATCGATTGCCGCGACCTAGCGTGCATCAACGAACGTTGTGCCGACAACTGCTGCGCTGACACCTGCAGTGGCGACAACGTGTGCACCGCGGTGTTTGTCGATGACAACCACTTTCGGACCTACTGCCTGCCCCGGCGCTGAGAGCCCGAATCGGTCACCAGAGGTGATGGATCGCGTTCGAAAGTGCTGGATTCCCGCGGACCTCGCCGCAG
The DNA here is from genome assembly GCA_039187775.1 of Myxococcota bacterium. Taxonomy (GTDB): domain Bacteria; phylum Myxococcota_A; class Polyangia; order Polyangiales; family JBCCZL01; genus JBCCZL01. The sequence goes on along the minus strand of JBCCZL010000180.1, from coordinate 1,318 downwards.
CGGTACTCGACGTACCGCGAGGACGGATGGAGGGAGAAGGCCGGGGGAAGGCGGTGCTTTCGGGCGCGAGCCACGCCGACGGGTGACCGATGCCGGCTAGGCTCACTCGCTCCGTGTCCGCAATTTGGGAACCGATGCCTACACTGTAGGTGTCGAGTTGCACGCCCCCCGATTCCCCGCTAGACACCCGGGTCGTTTGGCGCTCTTATGACGAGAGAGCAACGCCCGGCGATGGCGGCCCCGTCCCAGTGCCACCTCATGCGTATCTGCCCGAAATGCAAAAAGGTTTACCCAGATAAGGGGCCGAGCACCTGCCCCCACGATGGGGCCAAGCTGGTGGACGCGCGGGAGTTCAACGAGGCCCAAAACGATCCTCTGATCGGAACCACGGTCGCCCATCGGTACCATATTCTTGAACGGGTCGGCACCGGGGGGATGGGCACGGTGTACCGGGCAAAGCAGGAAGGCCTGGCACGTCATGTGGCGCTCAAGGTTCTGAAAAAGGACCTCACCTGGGAGTCGGACACCGTCACCCGGTTTCAGCGCGAAGCCAAGGCGATGAGCCTGCTCAGCCACCCCAACACGGTCCGAGTCTACGACTTCGGACAGCTTGGCGAAGACCAACTGTTCTTTGCGATGGAGCTCGTCGAAGGCGAAGTCCTCACCGCCAAGATCGAGCGCGACGGTCCGATGGAGGTTCGGACCGCGGTGCGAATCGCCCGGCAGATTTTGGGATCGCTGGGCGAAGCCCACAGCAAGGGCATCGTTCATCGGGACCTCAAGCCCGACAACATCATTCTCGCCCAGGTCGAGGGCGACGACCACGAGGTGGTCAAGGTGCTCGACTTCGGGATCGCCAAAGTGATCCAGGGCGACCGAGAGATCGATCAGCTCGAGACGCAGGCGGGGACGGTGTTTGGGACGCCTCGCTACATGTCGCCGGAGCAGGCGCAGGGAAAGAAACTCGATCCGCGAAGCGATCTCTACTCCGTCGGCATTCTGCTGTATCACATGCTCAGCGGGCGAGCGCCGTTCCTGGATGACGATGCGGTGGTCGTGATGGCCAAGCACATCCGTGAGAAGGCGCCCGCCCTTCGTCAGCTCGTCCCGGAACGACCGATCCCGCGATCGCTGAATAGAGCGGTGGCCAAGGCAATGGAAAAGGACCGAGAGAAGCGCTACGCCGAGGCTGAAAGCTTCTCCACGGCGCTCAAAGAAACGCTGCGCGACGTGAGCGCGGTGGAAGCGCTCCAATCGGGCAACCATGCTCCGCCGAACTTTTTTCAGCAGCTTCCGAGAATCCCGCTCGCGATCGGGG
>JBCCZL010000179.1:0-16053 GCA_039187775.1 Myxococcota bacterium | reverse complement strand
CTAGGCAACACATCGTCGCCCAGGGATACTATGGATTCGTCGATCATTCCCTGCCGCACCGTAGGCTGAGTAGCCCCCTTACAGAAAGACGGAGGCCACCTTGCCTGACGCAATCGGTATCCTTGGCTACGACGGCACGCTCAGGTCGCGCGCAGTCCATCCTTTCGGCGTGTGGATCGGCGGTTGGAATCTCAACCCCGAACGACACCAAATCCGCGGCATCGGCGACCTCGATGGCGATAGCCGCGCAGAGTTTCTCATCACCAGCGACTGGGGCATCGGGGTGATGGAGCACTCCACCGGTGCCTTTCGCCTTCCCTTTGGCGCCCCCCGCGACACCGTGTTTGGCGGCTACACCTGGGACGACACCTCGATGGAGGGTCGAGACCGCATCATGGGCGTCGAGCACTTCACCGGGGGCCTCCGGCCCGAAGCGCTGGTGTGGAATCGCGGCGCCATGGCCACCCTGGAGTTCACCGCGGCCGCGCTTTCATCCACGCGAATCCATCCCAACGGAACTCGGCTCGGTGGATGGGTGCTCAGCACCGTCGACAATCACTATTGGGGCCTCGGCCGCTTCGGCGGCGGGGCACGCGCGATGGTGCTCACCAGCCCCTGGGGCATCGGCCTCGTCGACCTCGGCGCCGGAACCGATCTATTCATGGCGCCGAACGGCACCCGCCTCGGGGACTGGATCGTGAACACCGAAGGGGACCGGGTGAGGCTGATCGCGGATCTCGATGGCGACGGGGAAGACGAGATCCTCATCACCAACCGCAACTCGATGGGCGTGCTCAAGCTCTTGGGCACCGGACTCGAAACCATCGCATTTCATCGCACCGGCACCAACCTCGGCGGGTACCGCTTCGACGGGATCAGCTTCAATGTGATCGCAGACCAGTTTGCGCCGGGCGGCCCGGATGAAGTGCTCATCTCCGACTTCCGAGGCTTTCACCTGCTTCGACTCAACGTCGATCGCCTCGAACGGCGGGCCGCGGTCGACAACCTTGTGCGCGTGGACGGCTGGGTAGTGGATACGCCCAACAACACGATCATGCGGACCGGCGATCTCACCGGCGATGGACGGGCAGACTTTCTCGTGCGAAGCCCGTGGGGCATCGGGGTGATGAGCATCGACCCGAGCAACAACTTCCGGTGTCCCACCCTTCATGCGCATGGCAGCTTGCTGGGGGCCTGGGATCTCGAAAGCAGCGACGTCATCGCCGGCGTGGGAATGTTCACCGGCGGCGAACAGAATGAACTCCTCGTGATGAAGCCGTCGGCCGAGTTCCAGGAGAGCCCGTCGGTCGTGAGCGGTGAGTTTCGAAACTGGCACGGCAATATTCGACAAACCCTCCGCACGGTCCAGCCGCGAAGCCTCACCGAACTGGTCAGCGCGGTGAGAGACATCTCCGACGCCAACGAAAACGCCGGCGTCGCGGGAAGCGGATGGTCGTTCACCAACTGTGTGGTCGACGGACGGACCGACGTGCTCATCGACACTTCCCAGCTGAACAGCGTGTTGCCGAACCTCGTGCCCGACATCATCGACGACCGAGCGGAGACCGTTGGCAATCGATTCGTTCACGTCGAGGGGGGCATCAAGCTCTTTGATCTCAACTGCCAGCTCGACGCCATGGGTCTCGCCCTTCCCACCCTCGGCGGAAGCCGCGGCCAATCGCTCGCCGGCGTGCTTGGAACGGGCACCCATGGCGCGGACGTGGATCTCCCCCCGATCGCCGACGCGGTCCGCGCAATTCATCTGGTCGGCCCTGGCGGCCAGCAGTGGTGGATCGAGCCGAATTTCCACGCCATCACCACTCGCCAAATGCTCGACGACGCCCGCGCTCAGGGGTTGATCGATCCGACCACCAAGAACGTCTACGACGACGAATGGTTCAACTCGGTGCTCGTCTCGATGGGCTGCGCAGGGGTGATCTACTCCGTGATCGTCGAATGCGTTCCAGCGTTTCGGCTTGAGTCGACCACCATCGCCGAGAGCTGGACCAACGCACAGACTCGAATCCAGAACCTCCTGACCGCAGCGCCGAGCCCGCGATTTCTCGAGATCAATGTCAACCCGGTGGACCTCAGCTGCCGGACGGTGGAACGGAATATCACGACGCTCCCCGATTCGATGCCCACCGGTGGCGGACCGGACATGGGAGCCGTACTCGCAGGCCTCGGCATTATCGGGCCGGGTGCGCTCGGGTTCTTCTTTGGCGCGATCGGCGACTACATCGCTCGAACCACTGCCGAGATTGCACTCCTTGCTGCGATTCCGATCGTTGGCCCAGTCCTCGCGGCGAAGAAGACCGTCGAAGCCCTGGAGCCGGTTCAGGACCTGCATCAGCTGCTCATCGACCTCAACCTGGCCGCGGTCCATCCGCACGATGACCGGCGCATCGCCGAACTCGTGCCCACGCTGATCAATGTCCTGTGGCGGATCGGTGCGTTCATCATCGATGGACGAACCCTCGTCGATCAGATCCAGTCGGCGCTCACCGATATGGAGCGACCGGTGGGAACGATCGTGGGGCCGAGTTTTCAAGTGTCGACGGTCCAGCCCCCGTGCACGATGGACGGATCGCAAAACCATGCGGAGACGGATCGGCTGGTCGAGAGCTTTGACTATGCGGTGTCTACCTCCCGGGCGATCGAGTTTGTCGATCGACTGGTCGAAGCGATTCGCGATGCGCGCGACCGGTCGCAGGCGATCATCGTGAACCTAAACCTCCGATTCACCAGCCGAACCCGCGCCACGATGGGCATGTCGAAGTTCGAATCCACCTGCCACGTCGAACTGTTCACGTTCCGCGGGATCCGAGGAAACCGCGACTTCAAACGGGACCTCGAAGACGTGATCAGTGACTTCGACGCCGTGCCGCACTGGGGTCAGTTTCACGAGCCGGAGGAAGCGGACGTGTTTCGGACGATGGGTGCGCAGCCGAGATGGAGAAACGTGATGCGCCTTATCGCCGACGGGAATGAGATGTTCTGGTCCGACTTCGCCCGCGATCGCGATCTCCTCCCCTGACCTCGCGCCGGCGTTGGGGTCCTGCGGCGGCGGGCCCCAACGCCGGCTCCTCGCATCGCCCGGACAATTCGGTATTCAGCACCGAGGAAGTCCAGCGGTTGCTTGGCATCGGCATTCGGGTAACCACTCGCGCTCGACATGGCGTTGACCGATTCTTGGACTGGCATTTTTTTCCCCTGCGTCTACGCAACGTCGATGAGGGCCTTCGTTTCGCTTGCACTCGCTTGTTCTCTTTTGATCGGAGGGTGCAGCGAACGCCGACCCGGCTTCGCAAGTCCGCCCGCACCGGATGCCGAAACCGACGGCTCCCTCGAGCCCGATCCTTCCCGCGACGGGGGGCAGGATGGGAGTTCGAACGAAACTTGTTCCGGCCGCCCGGTTGGTGCCTTTGCGCTCGACCCGGAGGCGCGGCGGGGTCAGATCCACCCGGAGGCCCGCTTCGACGGCGACACGCTGTTTGTCGTCTACAACCTCCCCGACGAGGGGTCGATGTTGGACGTCTATCTTCGACGCTTCGACTGCAGCGGCGCGCCCCTCGGCGAACGTGAACGGGTCAACACCATCGACAACGTCGGGGAAACCGACCCCACGCTCGCGATCACGGATGAAGGGGTGATGATCGCCTGGATCCAAGACAACAGCGCGGCCTCGCCGACCAATCTTCGAACGTTCTTCCGTCGGATGGACCGAGACGGAACCTTCGTCGACGCGGCGGAGCAACGGCTGGAAACTCGCCGAAACGGGCAAGGAGTCAACGGCAACCACCTTGGAGTGCACCTCCTGGCGCTCCCCGACGGCGAATTCCTGTTTAGCGGCGCCCGTGGCCACACCGAGTCCAACGTATTTCAGGCCTATGCGCAGCGCCTTCGCTTTTCCGGCGAGGTCATGGGCGACGCTCTCGAGCCGGTCGTCGAGCGCGACGAGGCCCAACTCGATGTGGTCGCGGCGAGCACCGGCGGATCGCTGTGGCTCGCTTACCAGCGCGGAACCCAAGCGTTCAACACCGACCTCACCGGCTCAGGTGAGCCGTCACCACTCTTCCCCGGCGCTGGCGAATCCACCAACCCGTCGCTCGTGGCGGACCGGCAGACCGACCGAATCTACGCCGCTGCCGCCTGGAACCCGGACGGCGATCAGGACATCCATCTGACGGTCGCGGGCGTCGGCTCCGCGGTTCGCTTGGCCAATCCTGGCTTCGAGTTCGGGCCGGTTCTCTCCCCAAGTGAGGACGGTGGCGGTGTCGTGGCCTACTTTAGTCGAGACCAGAACGGCACCCGGGTGCAGGTCGCCCGGTTTACGGAGCAGGCGACGGCGGTGGGAACGCCAGTGCCGATCGGCAATGCCACCGCCGCGCCTTATTTGCCCACACTCACTCAGGTTGGAGCAGACGTGTGGTTTGTTGCCTGGGTAGAGAGAAATGGGCGGGACCTGATCCTCTTTGGAGAGTTCGTCGAGCTCCCAAGCCCCTGAGATCGCCAATCATTGAGTGGAGCAATCGATTGCAAGCCACAAAATGAAATGGACACCGAAACCGCCAGCCCCATGACCTTAAGGTAGGGCGGGGAGTGCGAGGAGTTCGACATGGGGGTTTTGAAAGGCAAACAGCGCGGTGATCTCGGCCGAGGGAGCGCCTTGGGCGTGGTCGGTCTGACGGTGGCCCTCGGAGCATGCACCGCCCCCGTAGAGGTCGCGGGGTATCGAGTGGGCGCAATCGACCGACCGGTGGACCCACCGACGGTCTACTCCGAGCCCTATCCCGAAGACCCGCTCTTCGGGATCGCCCCGGCGGCGCAGGTCAACGAAGGAGACCAGCAGGCGGCCATCGAACGAATCGGGCGGCAGCTCAATCCAGAAGCCAACCGGGCTCAAGTCGTCACTCCGGTGTATGCACCAACAAACCTGCAGACGATGGTGATCGGCTTCGACCTTCGCCCGACACTGCCGATTCAAGCCACCGACTAGCGGTCACAACGGACAGCTCGGTCACAACGGACAGCTCGGTCACAACGGACAGCTCGGTCAGAACGTTCCTCGGAGTCCGACGTTCGGAGCGACGATCGCGGGGAGGTATTCGACCGGGCAAAATCCCGGGTCGCTCAGCCGGCTCTCCGGGCAGGAAATGTCGGAGGGCTCGCGATTCCACGTCAGATTGAACCACTCGAGGGATAGGCGGAGCTGACCCCAAGAGGTTCGCCACGCATAGCCGACCTGGACATCGACCCGGTAGAACGTCGGCAGGCGCTGCTCGTGCCGCTCGATGGTGAGCTCCGGCGACTGAAGATAGAACACCCCGAGCGGACGGCCGGAGCGGAGATGGAACCGCAGCCCCACGTCGAATCCCTCGACGATGGTCAACCGAGCCGCCGCATTGAGGACGTGACGCACGTCATAGCTCGGCGTGTATTCAACCCGATCCTGAATCTCGGCCCGCGCGAGGGTGTAGCTCAGAAACCCGGAGATCCGCTCGCTCGGATCCCGGCGGACGAAGATCTCCGCCCCATAAGAAAAGCCGTCCACCCGCGGTGACGGCTCGCTGAGGCCTTCGCAGACGGTGAGCCCGTCGGGGCAAGCGTCTTCACCCACAAACAGGTCCGGCAGAAGCAGGCCGGTGTAGCGATGAAAAAACCCCTGCGCCTCGAGGCTGATGCTCGACCCCACATCCCAGCGAAATCCCGCCTCGGCCTGAAGCGCAGTCTGCAGCCCACGGTCGATGGCGACGTCGGTCAGCCCAGGCAACGGCACGATAAACACCGCCGCCTGATGAGCCACGCCACCGGCGAGATGCACATCGAAGTTGTCGCGCACATGGAAGGTCGCCCGGAGCCGTGGATCGACCGCGGCGTCACGATTGCTTCCGGAAATCCACAGATCGGCGCGCACTCCGAGATCAAGGCTGAGAAACGAATACGGCTGATAGCCGAGTTCGGCAAAGGCGCCACTCACGCTTCGTCCCGCCACGCTGGCAAAGAGCGCATTGCGCGTCGGATCCTGCGGATCTTCACCTTCCCCGAGGCTTCCCTCACCGTCGCCTTCGATCGAACCGCGGGCTCCTGTTTGATCGATGCCGAAGCGGAGCGAAACATCGCCCTCCTGGAGCCGGAGCCACATCCGGGTTCCCGTGGTTAACGCCCGGACCTCCAGATCATCGTCGAGCGCCGAGTCTTCGTAGCCCACCCGCACGGCGACGCCGAACTCGAAGTTCGGCATCCGGCGACGCAGTCGCGCTTCGAGGCGATGGAAATGGATCGAGAGAAAGCCGTCCTCGTCTTCCTCCACCCGTGGGTCGTCGTTGTCGCCGGTCGTTCGCAGCGAGTCGAAAGAGCCGAGCGCCACGACTTCGAACGTGTCATGGTCGGTGATCGGATAGCTGAACCGCGACTGATAGTCCCAGTACTGAAGCTCCACGTTGGGACTGAAGATGCTCAAAAGGAGACCCGGGTATCCATAGCGGCCGGCGATCGCGAGCTGACCATCCCCGACCGGAGCCTGGACCATCCCGTTGACGTCGAGGAGTCGGAGCTCCGCTTCGCCGTGCACCCCGTCGATGGTGAGGTCCGGGCCCTCCGCTTCGACGATCCCCCCGGTGAACCGCCCGAACCGAGCCGGCGGCACCCCGGAGTACAACCGAATCGGGCCGACCATCGCCGGATGGATCACCGCGGGACCGAGCCCGAGATGAAACAGCGCGGGCAGCGGAACGTCGTCGTACACATAGCCGGTGCCCGACGGCGGCGAACCCCGCACATAGAAATACGGGATTCCGCTGAGCACGGGGACCACTCCGGGAAGCGCCTCGATCGCGCGAAACGGGTCGCCGAAGGTTCCGGGAAGTTCGCGCGCTTCTTCCAACGTCAGCCGAGTGGCTCCCGCCGGAGGAAGCACCACCATGGCAGTCGCGCCGAAGGCTTCTTCGGCCGGAGGAACGACCGGAGCGGCGTCCATGGTCGGCGGCGCTGGAGGGGAAAACCCATAAGGCGCGGGTTCACTCGGGCCGGTCGGTTCCTCCTCGTTCGGATCGGATCCCGGACCCTCGGGCTCATTCACGTCCCCCGCGGGCGGAGCTTCCGTCGACAACGAGAATCGCATCGCGATCCGCGCGCTCACCGGCCGCGCCTCGGAGCTCGCGGGAAGAAACACCGCGCGAGCGATCGCCGCGCTCACCCTTCCGCAGATCAAAGGCGACGCGTCACACGCTTGCACATCGGCGACGCCGTTTTCTGCAACAAAGAGCTCGAGCGTCACGTCGCGCGGCGCCCCGGCGAGCTCGGCTTCCGAAACGGTGACCGGCGGCGCCCACAAGAGCTCGGGGCTTCGAAGCGACTCCGGAGCCGCTTGCGCGAAGACGGAAGTGCTGGCCAGTACCCCCACGCCAACAACAAGCGACATCAGCCGCCACCCGAACGGATCGCCAGTTCCGAGGGAACCCACCTCGCCGAACCGTAGCAGGATCCACACCGGCTGCTGGGACGCAGCGTTTGAGCAGGTCGATGCCAAGTTGTCGCGCCTCGTCACACGCGTCGGCTCCTTTTGGCGCGAGGCAGACGGAGCGCCGGGGGTGCTACACTCGGCACCGGATGCATTTTTCTTGTCGTTTCTGCTTCACCGGAATTCCGATCGGGCTCCTCATTTGTGGCTGTTCACTCGTCATCGATAGCGGTCAGTACGTCGGGAGCACCGGGGATGCCGGAGTGGATCGCCCGATCGACGGCGACGCACAACCGGCTTGTCCCGAGCCGCTAGTTCAAGTCGAAGACGAGTGCCTTCCCCGTTGCGGGACGTGTCCGAACGGCATCGATTGCGACCCCTCAGACACCTACTGTCTCGTGGATGACTGCGACCGGGATGGAGACGGATACCTGTCCCTGGACTGCCCCGGCGCGGACACGACGCCGGAGCTCGTCGACTGCGATGACGACGACTCCATGGTCTTCCCCGGCTCACTCCGCTGCGGTGCACCCGACGTGGGTTGCATCGAAAGCCCTGGAGTTGAGCCGATCGTTCCGCGGGTCGTGGTATCGTCGGACGCTCCCCTTGCCCCCCGCGGTGCGCAGCTCAGCGTCGCGGCCCGACCCGACGAAACGTTCTTCACCTTCCTGGAGGGACTCATAGGCCCGTGGGAAGCGATGAGTGGTGGAGTGAATCTTCGCGAAGTCCCGTCGGTACCCCAGGTTCCGTTTCCCCTCGACCAGGAAATCGGCGCAGGGATTGGCCTCGACGCGGTGCGGAGTGTCGTGGTCCAACGGAGAGGCCCCTCCGTCCAGCTTGCCGCGCTGACCATGCAGCCCCGCATCGTGCTGTCGCGCTTTGACGAAGCGGCAGGGGGTTGGATAACCGTGGCCACGCCGTCGTTCTCCGACGCCAACGCCTTTAGCCCGGGGGGCGCGATCTCTCCCTTCGGCCCCATGAACGCTCTCGACGCCGTCGTCCTGGATTCGAATCGGCGGAACCTCCACGTGATCGACGAGACGTGGGGCGGTCAAGACCCGGGCAATGCCACGGCAACGATTCAAGTACGAAACTCACCGTACCTTTCCGCCGTCACCAACTTTGTCGTGACTCCGGTGGACAGCGGCGTGGCGGTCACAAGTATCCAGCGCCAGCGATCCTCGGTCATCGGAGGCACGGAGGCGACGATGGGCCGCGCGTCCGTGGTTCGTACCGAAGGCCCGTTTCGACAGCAGGTCGGCGTGGACCGATGGCTGGTCGCCGTTCCGATTCGAGACTCGGTTCACTTCCTCTGGTTTGGATGCATCGGCAGACCCGTGGTCGACTGCCTTGGCGACGATCCGGCGGCACGCAACCTAGTTCCGGGCGCGCAGGTGGATATGCTGACCGCCGGCGGGCCCGGCGTCGCGGCCGGGTACCACCAGCCACCCCGCCCCCGCATAGAGCTCAACCCGAGCGGCGAGGACCTACCCGGGGCTCCGCTCCTTCGCCCAGTCTCGGAACCGTTCGAGTTTGACGTCGAAGACCTCCGACTTGCCATCCGCGTCCGGTCGGACGCAGATGCTCCTATCGAACTCGAGACGTTCGGGGTCGAGCGGAGGATCCCGGTGGGATTCCAAATTCTCGCCGGCGGCACCCGCTTCTGTTCGCTGCGTAACTGAGCGATCAGTTGACTTCGCAGGGGAGCGCACCGCGATAGATTCGCAGCTCGTCCGCTGCGATCTGGAGTTCTGGGCTACCGAATACGACCGGCGCGGTACTCGTAAGGTCCGCGAGGATCGTGGCGTCCGTCTCCGTACCTGCCGCGACGCCATCGACGCAGGTACGAAGCGTGTCGCCTTCTCGGACGATTCGATAGAAGTGCCATTCCATGGTCGGCGGAGCGAACGTTCCATGGCGAAGGGTTCCGCCATCCGTCGGGACCTCGGTGGTGAATACCCCGCCCACAAGCGCCACCTGAACTCCTGCGGTGCCGTCCGAGTTGTCAACGATCAGCGCTCGCCCCGCGGGATCGGCTTCGAGACGCATCCAAAACTGGATCGTGAAATCTCCGGATAGGTCGAGATTCGTCGACTCCGGATAGGTCGCCGACTCGCCGAGCAGAAGCACCGAGCGCCCAAACACCGTCGCGGGTCCGGGCCCGCGCGACGGGTCGTCCATCATCACCGACGAACCGCCGCACTGGGTCACCAACGGCGCCTCCTCAAAATCCGATGCCAGAAGACAATCCCCCGGGCCCTCCGCACAGTCCACCTGAATGCGAACCCCCACGCTCCCCGCGGCGTCGGACGGCACCGTGACCAGCATTCGATCCCCCGCGAGAAACGAGGTCGGCGGGTAGCCTCGATCCGTAAACACATCATCGACGAGGTCGCCGTGCGCGTCGATGGCATCGAACCGGTGACTTCGACTCAGAAGAACGCGATGGCTTGCATCATCGAGCTCTCGGTGAGGCATCGCCACGGAATACACGCCGTCTGCCGCGATCTCGAGTTCAAAGGTCGCGTCGCCCGTGGCCCCCGCATTCGAACGCACTTCAAACGAATCGTTCGGAAGCGGCGCAGTGCACGCCCCGGATTCGCACGGCAGCAGGCTCGTGCCAAGCAGCGCAAAGCCGTCGCCGTCGGGCTCGAGGGTTCGGTAGTCGGTTCCCATCGCATCCTGAGCGCTCGCGGTCAACCGCCACCGCCCGAAGGTCGGCGAGCCACTGTTGTCCGCGTAATCCATCACCAGGTCCGCGTAGCCAGGAGCGCACGGATTCGGTACGTCGGCATCGCCGTCCACCGTCGCATCGATCGAGGCGTCGGCGTCCGTCATGGCATCGGCGTCTAACGTGGCGTCCGGTTCCGACGCCTCGGGCCCGGCGTCTTCCGGGGCGACGAAGCCATAGTCGAACTCGGTAAAGAGCGTGCAAGACGCGAGAAGCAGCGGTCCCAAGCCGCACAGCACCCGAAGCATCAAAATGCTCCCTGCACCTGAAGCGCGCAGCCTTCGGCTCCGCAGCCGAGGGAAAGCGGTGCTTCCTCTTCGCTATTCCTCGTAAGGAGCGCCCAGATGAGGCCGCTCGCGATGGTGGCCCCACCCGCAATGAATAGGAGATCCGTGGCTACCGCGAGCCGAACCCCGCGATTGCGATCATCGCGCACCGATTCGGGGCAAGCGCCGTCGACGCAGTCGTCTTCCAAGTCGTTCGATACATCGAGAGCAAAGATCCCGGTCACCGCACCTCCCACGAGGAGCGCAGCACCGATGCCCATGGTCACGAATGCGCCGACGGCAGGGCCGCTTCGTCGCACCGGCTGATCCTCGGTGGGATAGCCTTCGGTTTCCGCGTCCTCTTCGACCGGCTCGAGCCAGCTTCCCTCGCTGTCGAGAGAGGTCCCGTCTTCGGGAGCCTGCGCCCGTGCCGTCTCACCGACCGACAGCACCAGCAAGAACGCTAAGAACAAGGATCGCATGCGACGAAGGATACGCCCTCCGCCAAGCGTCGACACCCTCTCCGCGTGCTTCCTCGCAAGATTCGGGAACCCGATCTCGCGTCAGCGCCACGCGGCGACGATGAGCGCCCGAAGGCGGGCTGGCTCCGACGCCGTGGTCTTGCACATGAAGCCGCTCTTGTGGGCAAAGTGCACGTCGGCTTCGCCTTCGACGCGGGAGAAATCGAGCTTCGGATGATCTTCGTACCGTCCGATCCCGTAGCCGGAACCACGTCGGTCGGGATACACCACCGCCGCGACCGTCTCTTCCAGACCTTCGGCGCGAATATAATTCGCTACCGCGCTGCTCGGCTCGTCGGGCAGAGGGTCAGTGCGCGGGAGAAACACCGCTTCGATCCGGTCGTCCCCGGCGACCACCGACCACCGCTCGGCGTGCTGTTTGACGAAGTCGATCCGCTCTCGGGCCACACGAAGGAACTCGAGGAGGTCCTCGCCCACGAAGCGCATGTACTCGTAGAGGGGATCTCCCGGCCCGAGCTCGCTCTTCTGAGCGAAACGCCGAAGCAAAGTGATATCGATCGGCGAATTGAGTCTCGAGATCGCGCGACGAGGCACCCCGAGCCACTCCGCCGTCTTCTTTGGCCCTCGCGAGTCGAACCACTCCGCCGGTTCGAGCCAATCGCAAAAGTGAAGCGCGTCTTGGTAGAGGCCGAGCGCGTCCAGCACAAGACTCAACGCGCAGGTCGGCGGATACTCGCGCGGAAAGTGGTGATGATCGAAGTTGAGCTTGGCGGGGTCATGGACCCCACCGATATCGATAACCACGGTGTTCGGGTCGGCGAGGTCTTCAGGGGTGGGCTCGCGCCGAACCACCGGCGCTCCGTGCCGCGCAATGAACACGCAGCACGCGAGAAGATCGTCTTTATGGGCGCCGCCCGGGTGCGTGAGGATCGTCTGGACCACGGTCAACCCTCGGAGCCAGGTTCGAGGCGGGCCTTTCGGGCGGGGTCCTCCAGGTATTCCTCGTAGCTCGTCTGAAGATCGAAGTACTCATCGCCGTGCAGCTCGAGCACGCGGGTCACGAGCGAATCGACGAACTGCACATCGTGAGAGTTCACCACCATCGACCCCTTGAACTTGAGCAGCCCGTTGTTTAGGGCAGTGATCGACTCGAGGTCGAGGTGGTTCGTCGGTCCATCGAGCAAGAGCACGTTGGGATCCTGGAGCATCATCCGCGCAAGCATGCAGCGGACCCGCTCCCCCCCGGAAAGCACCGTTGCGCTCTTCTTGCTTTCCTCACCGCTGAACAGCATCCGGCCAAGAAAGCTCCGCACAAAATGCTCTTCCTGGTTCTCGCTAAACTGCTGCATCCATGCGATGAGATGGAGGTCTTTCTCGAAGAACTCCTCGTTGTCTTTGGGAAAGTAACCAAGGTTCACGCTGGGACCCCAACGGAGCTCGCCCTCGTCTGGCTCGTCGACGCCGGCGAGGATCCGCATCAGCGAAGTGGTGGCGACGTCGCTTCCGGTGAGCGCCATCTTTTCGCCCTGCGCGAGCGAAAACCGGAGGTCTTGAAACAGCGTGATCCCGTCCACTCGCTTGCTGATCCCGTCGACGAAGAGCACCTCTTTGCCGAGCTCGCGCTCGGTCTTGAACACGATGTAGGGGTACTTCCGTGAAGATGGCTTGATGTCGTCGAGGGTGATCTTGTCGAGGAGCGCTTTTCGCGAAGTGGCCTGCCGGCTCTTGCTCGCGTTGGCGCTGAACCGAGCGATGAAGGCCTTGAGCTCCTTCATCTTTTCTTCCTTTTTCTTGTTCGACGCCTCGCGCTGCCGAAGCGCGAGCTGGCTCGTCTCGTACCAGAACGTGTAGTTGCCAGTAAACAGCGTCACTCTCTGGAAGTCGACATCCGCGATATGAGTGCACACTCGATCGAGAAAGTGCCGGTCGTGGCTGATCACGATCACCGTGTTCTTGAAACCAAGCAGGAACTGTTCGAGCCACAGGATTGAATCGACATCGAGATGGTTCGTGGGCTCGTCGAGGAGGAGAATATCGGGCTCACCAAAGAGCGCCTGCGCCAAGAGCACTCGCACCTTCTCGTCGTCGTCGAGATCCTTGACCCGCATCGAATGGCGCTCTTCGGGGATCCCCAGTGAGCTCAGAAGCGTGGCCGCGTTGCTCTCCGCATTCCAGCCATCGAGATCGGCGAACTCGGTCTCCAGCTCGGCGGCACGGACTCCGTCCTCGTCGCTAAAGTCGCCTTTCGCGTAGATCGCATCCTTTTCTTGCCCGACCTGGAACAAGCGCTCGTGACCCATGATCACCGTAGTGAGCGCCTCGACCTCGTCGTAGGCGAAGTGGTTCTGGCGGAGCACATTGATGCGCTGCCCGGGAGCCACCACCACCTTTCCCGAAGACGTCTCGAGCTCCCCGGCAAGGCATTTGAGAAAGCTCGACTTGCCCGCACCGTTGGCGCCGATGAGCCCATAGCAGTTGCCCGGCGTGAACTTGATATCGACGTTTTCGAAGAGCGGGCGGTCTCCGAAACTCAAGGTGAGCTTCTCGGTGGTGATCATGGTTCGTCCGTCGGTGCGGACCTCTTTGCACCAGGTCGCCTGCCTTCGCAACTCGAGGGATACGCGAGGGGAGACTACTCCCCGCAGCCACGGAATCTCTAGGCTAGCCGCGGTCGACCGCTAGCCGCATCGACTGACCGTAACCGTTTCCTATCGCCACCATACCCTTGTGCGCGAGTTCGATGCGCAGCTGAACTTGCCCCGCGAAAGCGAACGACCAAGAATCGGCCCCCCGAGATGGCTTGTTCATGGAAGTCGCCGGTTTTAACGATCGAGCCAACGATCGAGCCCTCAAAACGAGCGCCCGCGTCGCCTACCCTCGCCCCATCACTATGAGCGCCAAATCCCCTCCCCGACCCGAGAACCTCCGCTACATCGAGACTCGCCTCTCGGTCAATCTCGATCGAATGGCCAAAACCGCAAACGCCGGCCTCGTGCTCGCGCTCGTGGTGGCCGCGATCCTTGGCTACACGGTGTCGTTCTACTTTCACTTTCTGACCGTGGCGCTTCTGTTGATGAACGCGTTGAACTTCTATTGGCGCCGGATTCAGAGGACCCACACCCTCCTCGCAAACTTCGGTTATCTCGCGCAGCTCCGGTACGTGTTCGAAAGCGTGGGACCCGAGTTTCGTCAGTACCTCTACGCGAACGACAACGAGGAGCGACCGTTCTCGCGCAATGAGCGGGCGGAGGTGTATCGCAAATCAAAGGGCGTGGATTCGTCGGCCGCCTTCGGTACGCAGCTCGACCTGATTCCCGACGCGGAGATCACCCTGCGTCATTCGTTCTTTCCCGTGCCGAAGAAGGAGCTCGAGCCGTTCGCGGTGACCTTTGGCGAAGAGCGAGAAGTGAAAGAGCCCTTCACCATTCGCAAGCCCGTGATTATCAGCGCGATGAGCTTCGGGGCGCTCGGCGGCAACGCGGTTCGCGCCCTCGCGCGGGGCGCCCGCAAGGCCGAGATTCCGATGAATACCGGCGAAGGCGGCCACCCCAAGTATCACCTGATGGAGGGTGCGAATCTCATCTTTCAAATGGGCACCGCCAAGTTCGGCGTACGCCACGAAGACGGCAGCCTCGACGAAGACAAGCTCGCCGCCCTCACCAATGAGGAACAGATCCGCATGGTGGAGATCAAGTTCTCCCAGGGGGCGAAACCCGGAAAGGGGGGCCTCCTGCCGAAGGAAAAGATCACCGAGGAGATCTCGGGTCTGCGCGGGGTTCCGATGGGGAGAGACGTGGTCTCCCCGCCCCGCCATCTCGAATGCACCGACGAAAAAACCACGGTGGCATTCATCCGGCGCATTCAGGAAGTGAGCGGCCTCCCCGTCGGCATCAAGTTCTGCCTCGGTCGCGACGTCGAGTTTCGAAGCCTCGTCCAAGAGATGAAGCGGCAGGGGGTGTTCCCGGACTACATGAGCATCGACGGCGCCGAGGGCGGAACCGGCGCGGCACCCAAGAGCTTCATGGACGGGCTTGGCCTTCCGTTGTTCAAGGCCCTTCCGTTGGTCAGCGAGATCCTCAAGGACGAGGGAGTTCGCGACCAGACCAAGCTCCTCGCGGCGGGTAAGTTGATCAATGCGCGCCGCCAGCTCATCGCGATGTCGATGGGTGCGAGCGCCTGCTACACCGCGCGCGGATTCATGCTCGCCCTTGGGTGCATTCAGGCACTCCAGTGCAACCAGAATACCTGCCCCGTTGGCATTACCACGCACGACAAGCACCTTCAGCTCGGGCTCGACATCGAAGCGAAGTCCGATCGCGTCGCCAACTACGTGGACGGCCTCTGCCACGACCACGAAGAGATGCTCGCCGCGATGGGGAAGCGAACCAACCAAGAACTTACCCGGGAGAACCTCTACCTCCCGATCCTTAGCTAGGCGGAGAACCCCGTGACGAATCGATATGTGATCTGGATCTTCCGCTTTGTCGTCGCTGGCGTGCTGATTCCCGCTGGCTACCTCAAGCTCATCGGCAACCCCCCCGATATCGAGCTCTTTGTCGCCCTCGACATGGAGCCTCACGGTCGTGTGATCATCGGACTCGTCGAGATTGCCGCCGGGCTCCTGGTGCTCACTCCGCAGGCCGCGATCGGTGCGCTCCTCGCAATCGGCGTGATGCTGGGCGCGATCATCGCGCATAGCACCGTCCTCGGGGTTGACATGGACGGCCACGGACCGCAGCTCATCGGACTCCTGTGTCTCGTCATTCTCTCCTCGGCGATGGTGCTCTTCGCGCGTCGCCGCGAACTCCCCGTCGTGGGTCGAACCTTCGGCCCCAGCACCGACCAGCAGTCTTGAGCGCTTGAAAAGGAAGGCGGTTTTCATGAAAGCAAGTGATCTGTTCGTAAAGGCGCTCGAGAACGAGGGCGTGGAGTACGTCTTTGGCTTACCTGGCGAGGAGAATCTCGACTTCCTCGAGTCGCTACGAAAATCGCGGATTCGGCTGATTCTCACCCGTCACGAACAGGGCGCGGGCTTCATGGCCGCTACCTATGGTCGGTTGACGGGCAAGACCGGGGTGTGTCTCTCGACGCTCGGACCCGGGGCGACCAACT
>JBCCZL010000178.1:0-16166 GCA_039187775.1 Myxococcota bacterium | reverse complement strand
TGCTCTTCCGATCTATTTGACGACAATGGTCGTGAGGACTTCGGCGATGGGCGGGATGAAGCAGAGAATCCCGAACAGCAGGCCGAGGCCGAGGAGCACGGCGATGAATACGAGCCACGCCTTGAACTCGAGCCCTCGAGCCCACTGGGTCCGAATCAGCCGGTAGGGAGCGCGGAGGTCGAGACCGTTTTCCGCGAGCGCTGACAGAAAACCGCTGCCTTTCCGGAAGGTCTTGCTCACCTCCACCCAGGGCCGCGCCGGTCGGCCGACCGCGCTGAAGGTGACCACCGCGGTGGCGGCAAAGATCGCGAGCGCCACCGGCCAGTAGGTCGTCATCTCGAACGTCTCGGGGTCGAGCGTCAGATCCGACAGACCGAGCCCCGCGACCGGGCTATCCGGGTAAAGCCGGTAGTCACGAATGATCAATCCCGTAAACAGTCCCGCGATCACCGCGGCCGCCCACCAGCTTCCTTTGCGGTCTTCGGTGGTGCGCTCCGCATCGTGAAGCATCACCGCGATGGCTGCGGCGAGGGCGACCACGGGGATGTAGGTGCTCGCTCCGTAACGTGATCCAAACAGCGTGAGAGCGCCATAGCCCGCCGAGAGCCATACGATGAGCATGAGCCGAAACGCGCCGCTCCAGTCGGTGCCTTCCTCGCTTTCGGTCGGCTCGCGATGCACGCCTACGAGGAGCCGGCCCAAGGCGAATGGGAGGAGGGCGCTCCAGGGGGCAAAGGAGTGAAAGATCGTTTCGATCGCCACTTCGAAGGTGGGCGGATCTCCGCCACGGGGACGGCCTCCGAGCCACATGCTGTACTCATCCGCGTCGGCCGAAACGGCGACAAATACCTGGTAGGTCACGATGCAGGTGAGGGCGGTGAGGAGGCCAAGCGCGACCTGACGTTGCCGGTTTCCCCCGAGGTCGCGGGTTCCGAACCAGCCTGCCGCCACCACCCCGAAGAGCGGGGGTAGGGCGCCGAGGAGGGCGCCGCGTGCGGAGACGGCGAAGGCGAGGGCGAGCAAGGTGACCGCAGACCAGATGCCTACCCGAATCCATGCGCCCCCGTTGCTGACCGTTTCGCGGCGTTCCGCGGCCCGGTAGGGGCCTTCCCCGGTGCTTCGAGTGACCACGCGCTGTACGCTCGGCGCATAGAAGACGAGCATCCCCGCGGACAGCGCGAGGGCCGCTTGAGCGAAGAACGCCGGGGCCTCCCCGAGCATGAGGCGCGAGTTGAACACGAAGAGTGGCGAGGTCCCGGCGACGATCGCCGCATAGATGCCCGCCCGTCGACCGACGAATCGCGCGACAAGAAGATAGGCGAAGACCACCGCAAGAAGCCCGAACAGGGCGATCGGAGCGCGCCCTGCCCACTCCGCGACGCCGAACGTCTCGAAGCCCATCGCGACGAGCCAGGAGCCGAGCATCGGGTGGGTGACTTCGATGGCGTCCCCGGAAAGAAGCTGGCGTGCCTCGTCGGCCCGATTGAGCTCCCAGTGATCCCAGATGCCGAAGGTGCCGGCGCCCACGACGAGAAGGCTGCCCAGAATGGCAAGCACGCCCCCCGCCACGAGCAGTGCCCGGCGCTGGTCAAAATCTTGGGTCACGGCGGGGTTCTAGCAAAGGAACGCCAAACGCACCAACGGGATGTCTGGCCTCTACTCCCGCGGGGATTCAGTCCATCGCCTCTTCGCTCGATGCGCTCCGCTGGCCCGATACCGGGTCCGCGGCGCCGGTATCGATCCGTTCGAGCTGGTTGGTCAGGCGACGAACATGCGTTCGGTAGGGACCGAGGAGCCCGGGGGACATCATCCGGCCTGGGCCGTTGATGACCTCGAGGGGGTCGACAAACATCCCATTTCGCTTGAGCCCAAAGTGCAGGTGGGGCCCGGTGGACCGACCGGTGGTCCCCACGTAGCCAATCAGCTGTCGCTGATCGACGTTGGTTCCGTTGCGAATGCCCCGTTCGATTCGGTGTAGGTGGGCGTAGTGAGAGGAGTAGTTGTCGGCGTGGCGGATGGAGACGAGGTTGCCGTTCGCGCCCTTGAACCCTGCAAACGTCACCGTGCCGCTCGCTGCGGCCCACACCGGAGTTCCCGTGCCCGCGGCATAGTCGACGCCGTTGTGGGGGACGATGCGCCGGAGGATCGGGTGCATGCGGCGGGGATTGAAGGGCGAAGAGATGCGGTCGTAGCGAAGCGGCGTCCGAAGCCAGCCCCCGTGCATCGAGCGGCCCGTCTCATCGTAGTAGTCCCCTCGATCCGAACGGGAAGGCTCATACCAAAAGGCGTAGAGCGTCCCCGTCCGCTGTCCGTTGTACTGCATCGCGAGAATCTCGCCGTAGCGGTGGAAGTTTCCGTTGATGCGCTGTTCTTCGACGATGAGCCGAAACGTATCGCCACTCCGGGCATCGGTCGTGAAGTTGGCCTTGCGCTCGAACACCGAGACGAAGGTTCCGACGAGGGACCGTCGAAAGCCAAGGTCTACGATCGCTTCACCGAGACTGCTCTGCACCACGCCGCCGCGGGCGATGCGGGTGGTCTCGACCGGGATCTCGACCCGTTCACCGACGAGTGTGCCGGTCCCATTGCGGCGGGCCCGGTAGTACTCGGTCGCGCTTCCCCCGCGGTATTCGAAAAGCACAAGGTGCCCGGCGGAGTCCCGCTCGAAGACCATCCGGTCCTCGGGTCGACAACGACGAAAGTCCATCACGTCGCGAAGGGCGGTTTCGAGTTCGCCGTACTGCTCGCCATCGACACCGGCGCGGACGATCGCGTCGCGGAAACCACGAGCCTGACCGAAGCGTCGCGTCACTCGCTCGCTCGCTCCGATGATCGTGGGCGTCTCTGGTTCGCTGGGTTCCGAAGGCGCGGCTGCGGAGTCGTCGCTGCCCTCGTCTCCGGAGGCGACGGGCGGGTCGGTCGGCGCTTCGCCAAGGACCTTGCGTGGTGCGCCAAAGTCCGGAACTGTTGCCGGGGCCTCAGTCGCGGCTTGGTCGTTGGCGGGCTACCCGCTCAGCAGCACCGCGGCGAGGGCGCTTCCTCCGAGGAAGAACGCAGCCCCCGCGCCGACGGCCAGTCGAAAACGAAGACTCCGTCGCTCGTCGCGAAGGAGCCGCATGTCGACCGACGGCAGGGGCCGGCTCAGCGGATCCACCGGCTCTTCTCGTTCCTCGGCCTCGACCATGAGGCGGGATGGATAACAGCGACCAGCGCTCCGCGCAAAGCGAGGCCCCGCCTCGGGATGGAACCCGAGAAAAACAAGGGTTCCGGCTGATGCGCGAGCAACTAGCCCGCATCGGTCTAGCGCGCCGCTAGGCGTCGAACATGCCGATCGCCCAACGGAGGGTATCGCGATCGATGTTCTGTCCACTGTGGACGATCACCACCCGTTTGCCGGCGAGCTCTTCGCGGATTTTCCAGGCGGCCGCGAATGCCGCGGCGGCGGCGCCTTCGGCTACATTGTGGGTCGTCTCGAGGCAGAGGCGGAGGCCCGCTTTGATCTCATCTTCGCTCACCATCACGAAGCGATCGACCTGCTCCTTCACGATCGAGAACGGGAGCTCGAAGGCAAAGCGCGTGGCGAGACCGTCGGCGAAGGTGTCGGCGGAATCGACCGCCTGAAGCTCGCCCACTTCGACGGATCGCGCGAGGGCGTTCGCCCGCTCGGCTTGGACCGCGACGATTTCGACATCGGGCCGGAGCGTGCGAAGCGCGATCACGGTTGCCGACAGCATGCTTCCTCCGCCGACCGGCACGAGCACCACATCGACGTCAGGGAGGTCTTCCGCGATCTCCATCGCGTAGGTTCCTATCCCGGCGATGAGCAGTGGCTCGTTGGCGACATGCACGTAGCGAAGCGCCTCGTTGCGGGCGCGCGCCTCCGCCTCGGCACGCGCCTCGTCAAAGTCGTTGCCGTGGACCACAAGTTCGCCGCCCATCGATTCCATGATCGCGTTCTTCTCGGGGTTGTTTCCCTTGGGTACGTAGATCACCGCGCGGGAGCCGAAGGTCCGCGCCGACCACACCATCGACAGGCCGTGGCTCCCTCGGGTTGCGGTGATGACCCCCTTGGCCCGCTGTCGCTCGGAGAGGTTGGCGAAAAGGTTGACGCCGCCCCGGACTTTGAATGCGCCAATTGGCAAGTGATTCTCATGCTTTACGTAAGCGTCGAATCCGAGGCGGGCGCTGAGCAGCGAGTAGCGATAAAGCGGTGTCCGGGGAAGGTAGCGGTGCACCAGAGGCCAGGCGCGGAGCATTTCCCGGTAGGACAGGCTCACCAACCACCCGTAAACGAAGCGAGCGCGCGAACTCTAGCAACCGTCGAAGAGAGACCTGGGGTCCCAGGGCACAACATCCCCTAATGGTAAGGTTGTCTCGGGGGAAAGACGACATTTCCCGAGGACTTTTTGGTTCGGGGGTTGCGGGGCGAACGAGGGGTTGCTTGACACCCGATCGCCCGGGCGCTACCACCCCGGTCCGTTGTGATGCAACGGCCCAGCGGAACCCCGCTGGCGCAGGCACGTAGCTCAGTGGGAGAGCACTACCTTGACACGGTAGGGGTCGGCGGTTCAATCCCGCCCGTGCCTACCATCTCCCTGGGCCCCAGGGGCCTCTTGCCAACCGCTTCAAGCTCCTTCGCCCGGGCGGCGTGTCGTGCTTGGGGAGGCCCGCTTTCCCGTCACCGCTGATGCTCGAACTCGTTCCGGCTCTCTAGGCGCTCTGCCCTCTCCGACCCAGATTAACACCATGGCTGACAATCTCCCCGCGGGGCGCGAGCTCCTCGAACAACAAGGTCTCCTTCAGAAGAATACCGTCGCGGTTCGCGTCGGTGACGAGCTCTTCGACCTTCATACTCCCCTCCCGGAGGGGGCCGAGGTCCGTCCGGTGGCGGCGGATCATCCCGACGCCCTCGCGGTGATTCGTCATTCCACCGCGCACATCATGGCCGACGCGGTACAGCGCCTCTTCCCGGGGACCAAGGTCGCGTTCGGCCCCGCGGTTGCGAACGGGTTTTATTACGACCTCGATCCGCCTGGCGGGAGCTTCAGCGAGGAAGACCTTCGCCGCATCGAAGAGGAGATGGCCAAGATCGTGGCCGAGGATCATCCGTTTCGCCGGGAAGTCCTCTCGGGAGACGAAGCGCGCAAGCTCCTCACGGACATGAACGAGACGTACAAGGTGGAGCATCTCGATCGGCTGCTCGCGGCGGGAGAAGAGATCAGCGTCTATCGCCACGGCGACTGGATCGACCTCTGCGAAGGCCCCCACGTGCCGAGCACTCGGTTTCTCAAAGCTCACCGGCTGACGTCGGTCGCGGGTGCGTACTGGCGCGGCGATGAGCGCAACCCGATGCTTCAGCGCATCTATGGAACGGCGTTCCCGTCCGAGAAGGCGCTCCGTTCCCACCTCAAGCGCCTCGAAGAAGCGAAGAAGCGGGACCATCGGAAACTCGGAAAAGAGCTCGAGCTCGTCGCGTTTCACCCGCTCGCTCCGGCCTCTCCGTTTTTCCTGCCGAAGGGTGCGGCAGTCTACAACCTCCTCATCGACCACATTCGCGCTCTCTACGCCCGCTACGGCTACGACGAGGTCGTCACGCCGCAGGTGTTCGATAACGATCTCTTTCGGACTTCTGGCCACCTCCCCTCCTACGCCGAGAACATGTACCTCGCGACGACGCCCGAAGACCTCGAGCGGCTCGACGCCGCAGCGAAGGAAGGGGCGGCGGCTTCGAGCGCGAGCGATGCGATTCGTTATGGCGTCAAGCCCATGAACTGCCCCGCCCACGCGCTGATGTTCGGCATGTCGCGCCGAAGCTACCGCGAGCTACCGATGCGCATCGCGGACTTCGGGCGGCTTCACCGCTTCGAGCGGAGCGGTGTGGTCCAGGGACTCACCCGGGTCCGAACGTTCGTCCAGGACGACGGCCACATCTTCTGCACGATGGATCAGGTCGCGTCCGAGATCGGCCAGTTCCTCGACCTCGTGTATGAAGTGTACCGGGACTTCGGCTTCAGCGAAGTACGGCTCGTTCTCGCGACCCGTCCCGAAAAACGGATCGGAAGCGATGAGATTTGGGAGCGGTCCGAAAAGGCGCTCGCCCTTGGCCTCGAGAGCAAGGGTCTCGCCTATGAAGTCGCGGAGGGGGAGGGCGCGTTCTATGGGCCGAAGATCGAATTCCACCTCACCGATGCGCTCGGTCGGCCCTGGCAGCTCGGCACGATGCAGGCGGACTTCAACCTGCCCGAACGCTTCGATCTTCAGTACGTCGGCGAAGACAACTCGACCCACCGGCCAGTGATGCTGCACCGCGCCATCCTTGGTTCGGTCGAGCGTTTCTTCGGGATCCTCGTGGAACACGTGGGGGGCGCATTTCCGACGTGGCTCGCCCCGGAACAGCTTCGGCTGGTCACCGTAAGCGAGAAGTTCAATGACTACGCGGTGGAAGTGCGAGACCTGCTTCGCCGAAAAGGGTTCCGCGTCGGGGCGGACCTTGGGAGTGACAAGCTCGGCGCAAAGATCCGCGCGGGGCGGCTGATGAGAGTCCCCTTTCTAGGAGTCATCGGGGAGAAGGAAGTGACGGCGCGAGGCCTCGGGATTCGGTCGCGCGACGAGAACGCCGACCTCGGCTTGCTCACGCTCGACGCGGTGGTGGAGCGACTCACCCTCGAGGCACTTCCGCCCTCTCGGCGAGAGAGCAAAACCGCCTGACGCGACCCTTTCGTCCTGTGCGCCCAGGGTCTATTCTCAAATGTTACTGCCCTCTCCCACGAACGCGCGGGCGAGGGTGAAACCCACTGGGGCTTGGCCCCAACACCGGAGGATTCAGCCATCGCCAGAAGAAGATTTGACCGAAGCCGACCACGCCCGACCGGCCCCCGCATCAACGATCGCATTCGCATCCCTGAGATCCGCGTCATCGGCGCCGACGGGGGAATGCTTGGGATCCTTCGAACGGACGAGGCCAAGCGAATGGCGCGCGAAGCTTCGCTGGATCTGGTGGAGGTCGACCCCAAGGCGAACCCTCCGGTCTGCAAGATCATGGACTACGGCCGCTTCAAGTACGAAAAGAAGAAGCAGGAAGCCGAAGCTCGAAAGCGCCAGACGAAGGTCGAACTCAAAGAGGTGAAGCTTCGCCCGAAGACCGACGACCACGACGTCGAGTTCAAGACGAAGCACGTCCGCCGCTTCCTTGAGGAGGGCAACAAGGTCAAGATCACGGTTCGTTTCCGCGGCCGCGAGATCACCCACCCGGAGACCGCCCAGCGCCAGATCGACATTATCGCGGAGGCGGTCGGCGATGTTGGCGTGGTCGAACAGACGAGTCGAATGGAGGGCCGGACGATGACCTCGATCATCGCACCGAAGACCTCCGGGAAGCCGTCGCGGCGGCGCACCGAACGGGATATGCGTCCGAGCGGCGAAGCGGAGGCATAGTCGCCCGAGACGGAGCCTAGGAGCCGGTTCTTTGTCTTTGGGCTGCGTCGGGCGGGTCTCCGGGCACCGCCCCCGAAGGACCGGGTGCGTGATGACTGAAGCCCTCCTGGGGTGGCGGCGTGAGGGCTGTCGTCTTGGTCAAGCGTTCTGGTTGACGGCTGAGGGCTCTCGTCTTGGTCAAGCGTTCTGGCTGAGGGCTCTCGTCTTGGTCAAGCGTTCTGGCTTGACGGCTGAGGGCTTTCGTCTCGGTCAAGCGTTCTGGCTTGACGGCTGAGGGCTCTCCGCCTAGACCTCCCGCTCCCCACGCAGCGCCGTGGCTTATTGCCACTGGTTCTGTGTTCGGCCCGGAGCCGCGCTTGGCGAGGCAATGTGTCGAAAAAAGAGAGGAATCACGATGCCTAAAATGAAATCCAAGCGGAGCGCGAGCAAGCGCTTCCGAGTCTCCGGGAGCGGCCGCATTCGTCGTGCCAAGGCGGGAAAGAGCCACATGATGAGTGGCAAGTCGCAGCGCCGCCTTCGCCGCCTCGATAAAAACGACATGGTCGACCCGGTGGATGAGCCCCGGATTCGTCGCCTGATCCCGTACAAGTTCTGAGGAAGCCATGCCCAGAGTCAAACGAGGTTTCAAGGCGCGGCGCCGCCGCAATCGCGTCCTCAAGCATGCCCGGGGCTACTACGGAGCCCGTGGTCGCACCTTTGCGAACGCCATCGAGCAGGTTCACAACGCGTGGGAAGACGCCTACGCGGACCGACGCAAGAACAAGCGGAACTACCGGCGGATCTGGATCGTCCGAATCAACGCTGCGGCGCGCCAGCATGGTTTGAGCTACAGCAAGTTCATGGCGGCCCTCAAAAAGGCCAACGTCGACCTCGACCGAAAAGTCCTTGCGGACCTTGCCCTCCGAGATCCGGGGGGATTTAAGGCCGTGGTCGACGCAGTCACCGGGTAGGGCGAGATGGCCGACGCCGACGCCGTAACCCGGTTCGAGGATGGCCTCGCCGCGGTGGCGGCGCGGTACGAGTCTCTGTTTGCCGAGGCATCGAGCGAGCACGCCCTCCGTGCGGCCAATGCCCAACTCCTTGGTTCCGAGGGTGAGCTCACAAAGCTGATGAAGCTGATGCGGGAGCTCCCCAAGGACCGTCGGAAAGACCTCGGGCAGCGGGCGAACGCAGTCAAAAACAACGTGAGCGCGGCCTTTGACGGGGCGCTCGAAGCGTTGGCGAAAGCGGCTCGCGAAGCGGAGCTGAGCGGCCCGCCGCTCGACGTGACGCTACCCGGCCGTGGCCGGGTGATGGGGACGCTTCACCCGCTGACTCGGGTGCGCCACGATCTGCTCGACATCTTCCAAGGCCTCGGGTTCGACGTGGCAGAAGGTCCGCAGATCGATCTCTACGAGTACAATTTCGACAAGCTCGGGTTCCCGCCGGACCACCCGGCGACGGATATGCAAGACAGCTTCTTCATCCGCGCCGAGGGCAAGCGAACCCTCCTCCGAACCCACACCTCGACGGTCCAGGTTCGCGAGATGCTGCGGCGAAAACCACCGCTCGCGGTGGTGTCGCCGGGTGCCGTGTATCGGCGCGACGACGACCCCACCCATTCTCCGATGTTCTTCCAGCTCGAAGGGCTCATGGTCGGCGAAGGCGTGAGCTTTGCCCACCTCAAGGGAGTGCTGACGCGTTTCGTCGAGCGCCTGTTCGGACCCGAGGTCGGTACTCGATTCCGGCCAAGCTACTTCCCTTTCGTTGAGCCGGGGGGAGAGGTCGACATCGCGTGTCCATTTTGTCGTCCATGGGAAGGGGACGCGGAGCGAACTGCCGCCTGCAAAGTGTGCAAGGGGACCGGCTGGATCGAGATCCTTGGCTGCGGCATGGTGCATCCCGTCGTGTTTGAAAGCGTGGGTTACGATCCCGAACGCTATACCGGGTTTGCCTTCGGCATGGGCATCGATCGGATCGCGATGCTCCGCTACGGCGTGCCGAATATTCGTTACATGTACGAAAATGACGTGCGCTTCCTCGAGCAGCTCTAAGCGCTCGCTTCAAAAAGTGTAAACGCCCGCACTAGAAAGAACGTGCGCCATGCTCGCTTCCTATAACTGGCTCAAAGAACTCTCTGGCGTCGACGGCAGCTCTGCCGAATACGCCGACAGCCTCACGTCGCTCGGCCTCGAGATCGACAAGGTCGTACCGTATGGCGAGGGCCTCGATCGGGTGGTGGTGGCCGAAGTAAAGAACAAGGTACCGCACGAAAGCCGCGACAAGCTCACCGTGGTGACGGTGTTCGACGGCACCGAAGAGGTGCAGGTCGTCTGCGGCGCGAGCAATGTGCCCGACCCCGGAGGTCGCGTCCTCTTCGCGCAGGTGGGGGCGTCGCTTCCGAACGGCATGGACATCGGTGAGCGAAAGCTCGGGGGCGTGCTCAGCCGCGGCATGATCTGCAGCGAAACCGAGCTCCACATCGGGGCGGATTCCGACGGCATCTTCGTGGTGTCGGAAGAAGGCTTCGACGCCGCGCCGGGGACTTCGGCGGCGGATGCACTCGGTCTTCGAGACACCATCTTCGAAATCGGCCTCACTCCCAATCGGCCCGATGCACTCGGTCACGTCGGCATCGCTCGGGACCTCGCGGTCCGGGCGGGCCAGGACTTCGCGCTACCACCGATCTCGGCGCCGCCATCGGTGCTCGAGAGTGCCAAAGGCATTCTCGCCGATGGCGACCGGCTCGACCTCTCCACCCTTTGGACCGGCCCTGTCGAGGTCGGCACTGTCGAGGTCCGCACGGTCGAGACCGATGTGTTGTCCAAGCCGGTTTCGGTGGCGTTATCGAATCCCGACCGCTGTCCTCGCTACGGCGCCGGGGTGGTGCTTGGCGTCTCCATTCGGCCATCGCCCTTCTGGTTACGTTACCGGCTGTATCTCCTGGGACTGCGCCCGATTCACAATGTCGTCGACGCCACGAATCTCGTGATGCTCGAGTACGGCTGCCCGATTCATGCCTTCGACCTGGCGAAAGTCGCCGATCGGCATATCGACGTGCGCCTCGCGCGAGAAGGCGAGCAGATGAAGACCCTCGACGAGGTCGAACGGGAACTTGCTGCCGATGACCTTCTCATCTGCGACGGCAACGGGCCGGTGGCGGTCGCCGGGGTGATGGGTGGCCTCGAGAGCGAGATTTCGTCGAGCACCGAGCACGTACTCATCGAGTGCGCGTACTTCGATCCGCGTTCGGTGCGCCGCACGAGTCGCCGCCTCGGTCTCCATACCGACGCGAGCCACCGTTTCGAGCGCGGAGTCGACCCAAACGGGGTGCCTCACGTGATGGCGCGCATCAGCGCCCTCATCGGTGAGCTCAGCGGAGGGAGCGTCGCGGGGGAGGCACTCGACGTGCGTCGGGCCGACATCCCCGAAGTCGTGGTGCCTCTTCGACAGCACCGCGTTTCGATGCTCCTCGGTTTTGACACCGAAGACTCCGAGGTGGAGCGAATCCTTCGGGGGCTCGGGTGCACGGTTTCCGCCACCGGCAACGGAACCTGGAGCGTGACGGTGCCGAGCTTCCGTCCGGACCTCGGTCGCGAAGTGGATCTTATTGAAGAAATTGCTCGGGTGCGGGGATTCGACCGCATTCCCGTCGATGTTCCGGCGGTGCGGACATCCCGGGAGGGCACTCCCTTTCCGGTGCGCTTCGATCGGCGTCTTCGGGAAGCGGGCGCGCTCGCGGGGCTGCACGAAGCGGTGACCTACGCGTTCTGCGCTCCGAACGACCTGGCCAACAGTCGGGTCTCCACCCACTCGGTCGTGGTTCTCAATCCGCTCTCTGAGGAGCGGTCGGTGATGAAGACCTCGCTTCTCCCGACCTTGCTTCATGCTGCACGGGGCGCGCAGCGACATCAGGTGGACTCGATCCGGCTCTTCGAGGTCGCGACCGCGTTCACCCACGTGGAGGATGTGCTCCCCCGGGAGACCGTCGTCTGTGCCGGCATGCTCCTCGGCCAACGTCCGACCTGGATCGGGACCGAAGGCGACCTTGACGTGTTCGATGCGAAGGGCGCGCTTCAGCGACTGACCGCGCACGCGGTGGGGCGACCGGCCGAGTTGCAGCTCGGCGAGGTGCCTTCCTATTTGCACCCCAAGCGAGCGGGAATCATTGGCTTTCGGATGGGCGACCGCTTCGAAGAAGTCGGGGTCCTCGGGGAAGTGCATCCCGACGTTGTGGAAGCGATGGAGATGGAGGGGCGCCCGATCTACTTCGAGATGGATGTCGCCGCCCTTCGCCGGATCCACCAAGCGCTCGGGGTTCCGCAGGCGTTCGATCTGCCTCGGTACCCCTCAGCCGCCCGAGATATTTCATTTATTGTCGATGAGGAGCTTCCTTCGTTCCGGGTCATGGAAGCCATCCGAGAGGCTGGGGGGAGCCTCGTAGAGGCGGTGGAGCTCTTCGATCTCTATCGGGGGGAGCATGTGCCAAGGGGTCGGAAAAACTTGGCTTTTCGGGTTACTTATCGAGACCCGGAAAGCACGCTCACGGACAAAGTGGTCGACCGAGCGCACCGACAAGTGAGCGCCGCGGTACAAAAGACGTTCCAAGCCGTCATTCGCTAGCGCGTTTTGCGCTCGACCCTTTGGGCCGTAACCAGTTGAGATCCAAGCCGGTTCATGGTTGCATAGCGGCTCGGAGGGACCTCGATGACGAAAGCGGAAATCATCGACGCGGTCTATGAGAGCGTCGGCGGCTTCTCCAAGAAAGAGGCCGCTGAGATAGTCGAGGCGGTGTTCGACACCATGAAAGAAGTCCTCAAAGAGGGCGAGAAGATAAAGATTTCCGGATTCGGAAACTTCATGGTGCGCGACAAGAAGGAGCGGATTGGGCGGAATCCCCAGACGGGCGCCCCCATCCCCATCAGCGCCCGTCGGGTGCTGACCTTCAAGCCGAGCCAAGTGCTCAAGAAGATCCTCAATCCGGACAAAGAGAAAGCCAAAGCAGACGCGATGCGCGACGAGCCAGGCTCCGAACCTACCGCGGGTGGTCCGGTTCAGGGCTGAGTCATGGTGGCCTGCGCAGGGGCGGCGTGGCGCCAATCGAGTGAGACGCGGGGATAGGGCATCGGGGCTCCTTCCCGTGGAGTTTCAAGCAGTGGTTTCTTGGTGCACGGCGCGCAGGGAACACGGCCGGGGACGGCGAGGGGACAGCCGACGAGGGGAGGCCACCGGTGCCTCAGAAGCCGAGAAAGCTCTACTACAAGATCGGCGAAGTAGCCGAGATGCTTGGCGTCAAGACCCACGTCCTCCGCTACTGGGAGACCGAGTTTCCGGCGCTCCGCCCGCTCAAGACCCGCGGCTCCCACCGGATGTACAGCAAGGACGACATCCGGATGGCGGCGCTCATTCGCCAGCTCGTGCACGATGACGGCTACACCATTGCCGGTGCGAAACGACGCCTTCGTGAACTTCGCCGCGCCGAAAAACAGAGCCAGAAGCAGGCGAAGCGCGATCGGTCGGAGACCCCGCCCGATCCCCCGCTCGACCAAACCATCGTCGAACTCGACGCGCCGAAAGACTCTGAGCCGGCTCCGGTCCGGCGCCAACCGTCGGGAACTCCTACATCTTTGGACCCGAAGCATCTCTCCCCGGACCAGCGGGAGAGCCGGCTCAGAAAGCAGGCGGCCGATCGGAAGGTCGCGTATCGGGCGGGCCTCCTTGCAGTGCGGGCGAGCCTCGTCGGTCTCCTCGACGAACTCGATGCGATGAACGAGGAATCGCCGTCAGAGCTGAGCGCGACCGTGGACCAAGTGGTCCCGAGTTCGGTGCCGGTTCGAAACCGCTAAGGTAGCGGTCGAGGGCGTCCAGGGTCCTTTGCTATCTCGCGGGGTTCGGCGCGAAATCCAATTGCACCGGCCCCTAAGCCGGGTAAAGTCGGCGTCCGCGCTTGCGCGGGATGGTCCTCGGGGCGTAGCGCAGCTTGGTAGCGCATCAGACTGGGGGTCTGAGGGTCGCTGGTTCGAATCCAGTCGCCCCGACCATCGAAAGCCCTCGTAACTGTTGAAGGTTGCGAGGGCTTCTTTACTTGGTCGACTTGGTTTCCAGACGGTCTGCCGGACGGTCTTCGCGAATACAAGTGTTCAGGCTCCAGCGCGACGCGGACCGCTTCTTCCCGTTGCTGGCCAAAGTCACGACTGCTCGATCGAGGCGCCCTGGAGCAAGGTGCGCTTAGAGCTCAGTCACTCGCGTTTTCGAGTGACCATCCGACGCTCGTGCCTTTTGTACCTCTCACCCAAGATCGGGTTGCGCGGGGCAACGCCGCAACTTGCAGCCGAGGAACGTACCAAGGCTGGAGACAGCCGGACACCGCCGATCCTTCGTCGTTGAACGCCACCCAGAGCGTCTAACCAGGAGGCCGAACACCAGAAACTCGATAGCGGGGGAAACCGGACGGCGACCGATTTTCTGAGCGAACTCAATTGTTCGACGGCTCCCGCCTCAGGTGCCATGTTCCAGGGGCCGCCAGATCCGCTCTCGCACGTCTGGATGGTGCGCGGAGCCTTCATACGCGGAACCTCTCTATCGGTACCGAATCATGCGGTCGCTCATCTTCCGAAGCGTTCAACTCCTCTTGATTTTGTGCTCATGTAGGACGGAAGCAGAACGGCAGGACGCCTCGCTGGACGCGCAGCTTGACTCCGCGTCCAGCGGTGACTCCGCTGACGCGGGCGGAACGATGGATGCCCGTGAAGATGCAGAAGTTCCGACCGACGCCTCGACGGACTCCGAGCTGGTCCGACAACAGAGAATTGCCCTCCGCGGTGGTGCGGTGATTCGCGGTGAAGTCTTCGCAACCTACGATCATCGGATCTTTTGGGATCCGGAAGACCGCACGAGCATCGGCGTCTTCCGTGAGGATCAGTTCGCTGGTTTTCCCAACGACCGCAGCGTGACCGTTTTAGACGAGGCGACCATCGTCTCTCGCGAGGATGATGGGGTAGTGCGGCGTTCGTTCGCTCGATTTCGCCGCTCCGAGGGGATCGTGATGAGACAGTTGCCACTTCGCGGGGTCAACTACATCATCACCGCGGGCGAGTCGTACCATCTCGAGGAAAACGGCTACGGCCATTTCGCCTGGGACATCGTGCGGAACAGAGATGGCGCGAGGTTTGCGAATCGTGGCGAGTCGAACGAGGACTACTTCGTGTGGGACGAACCGGTGTACCTGCCTACCGGCGGTGTGGTGGTGGAAGTGGAGTCGCGCACGCCGGACAACACGCCCGGGACCTACGAGGACGGTACACCGGACAACCTAGTCGGCGTTCATCTCGGAGGAAGCTATTACCTCTATGTCTTGCATCTTCGGCAGGGGAGCATACCCTCGGACGTGATAGTGGGCGCGCGTCTCCGGCAAGGCCATCTTATCGGGCACGTTGGAAACTCAGGGATATCCCTCGAACCGCACGTCCATATCGCGATGCTTGCGGTCGACGCGGATCACCTTCCCCCGCGGTCGTGGGGGGTTCCATTGGAGCTCCGTCGGGGCTACGTCGCTCGTCGGGAAACGGGTGGGGTTCGGTCGGACTACATCGCGCCGAGCGGCGGAACCTGGATCTCGGACGCACCGTTCTAACTAACTAACTCGAAACTAACCCCGGTTTAGCCAATGATTCTGAACTCGGGCTTGTCGTACGTGGCCTGCCTCCGACCACGCCTCCGGAGTGTGGCCCAGTTTCCCTTCGTCAACGATCGGGCGTCGCGCCGGTGGCGGGGATAAGCTGAAACTACGAAGAACCCCTGCGGTCGACGATCCCTCTGACCAGATCGACACCGAGCGCGACATTCCCGTCTCGCTGGATGCCCAGAGAGTAAGTCATGCCTATCCAAGCAATCATTGCTCGAGGTTCCACCGCAGGGTTTCCGATATTGTGGCGTCGCAACTAGGTCTGCTTATTGCTCACGTCTTTCGCGGAGTTCAACGATGACACAACCCTTTGACCGCTACGCAGAGTCCTCACTGGCGGCGGATATGGCTCGACTCGTACCGGACGGCGAAATCAATGACTTCCTGTCTTGGAGAGCCGAGCAAGTCGCAAAGGGGCGGCGTCCGCTCGACCCCGACGAGTTCTCCGCGCAGCTGCGCCCTGAAGCAAGAGGAGCGTTCAGCGCGTGGTGGGAGCTCGTCCGCTCGGGCGAGTTTCGAGATCCATCGGGTTTTGCGCTCCTCTTTGGCTACAATCTCTCGGCGGACGGAGTGGCGCTGAAGCTCGATGGCGAGGATATCAGTGAGGGGGCTTTCCCACTCGGTGCCGACATGGGCGGCAACTTCTTTGTCCTGCTTTCGGACGGGGCGGTGGTGATCTGGAACCATGAGGAAGACACGGTTGAGGAGCACACGCGCTTCCCAAGCCTGGACGCCTTTGCGTGGACGCTCCTGCACGTGCACGCGGCCGGCGAGGAACAGCTTGCCTTTGATGAGGTGCTGGCCGTTCTCGGTGAATGCGAGGCCGACACTGGCCCCTATTGGATGCTCGAAGAGCTTGCCGAGGAGCTTGGGCTCGAAGATAGGCTTCCTGAGCGGATAGAAGCGACAAAGGAGACGAAGCACGTTGTCTCGGACGTGCACGTCGTGGGCGATGAAGTTTGGTGTCTATGCAACGTGTACCGAGGCGCCACGGCGAACGGGTCCGTGTTCTGGTCCAAGGTAGAACCGTTCGGCCCAATGTCACCTCGCGACAGCTACACGACTCGCG
>JBCCZL010000177.1:0-16178 GCA_039187775.1 Myxococcota bacterium | reverse complement strand
TGGTAATCAGTCTCCCCAAGAAACAGCCGACGGCCCGCCAGCATTTCCCAGAGCACGATCCCCAGCGCAAAGATATCGGCCCGCGCGTCGACCGGCTGCCCAAGCGCCGCCTCCGGGGACAGGTAACTGAACTTGCCCTTCACTACCCCCGGGTCGGTCTTTTCGAGCTGGGTCGTCGCCTTCGCGAGACCAAAGTCGGTGAGCTTCACCTCACCACGCTTGCTGATCAGGATGTTCGGCGGCGATACGTCGCGGTGCACAATGTCGAGCGCGCGTCCTTCATCGTCGATGGTTTCATGCGCATAATTGAGGCCGCGGCAAGCTTCGATGCAGATGAAGATCGCCTCCTTCATCGGAAAGCGGCGCCCCTGCTTTCGCAGGCTCTCCATCACGTTCTTGAGGTTCGCCCCGTCGACGAACTCCATCACGATGAAGTAAGTGTTGTCCGCGGCACCAATATCAAAGACGGTGACGATATTGGCGTGCGTCAGCCGGGCGCCCAGCCGGGCCTCGTCGAGGAACATCGCGATGAAGTTCTGATTCTGGGCCAAGTGGGGCAGGACCCGCTTGATGGCGACCTGCTTTCGAAAGCCCTGAACGCTCTGCGCCTCCCCTCGAAAGACCTCCGCCATACCGCCGGCTTCCAAGCGGTCGATGACACGGTATCTCTGGTCGGCCATAAGGGGGGCGGTGCGCGCAGCGGGAGCGGCGGCGCGTTCGGGGATTGTCGGTCGGACGCCCCGGGCCGTCAATATCGTGGGCAATTCCGGGATCCGTGGTCCCTGCAGGAACTCAAACATGTAAGCCGCCCGACCGCCCCGAACGAGAGTCGGCACTCACGGTCCACGGGGATCGGAAGACGGATTTTTCCCACGGTATGAGAGCCCTCAGATGTGAGCTTCCCCCGGGTTGACGTGGAAAGCTGCACCGAGTTGGATCCCACCCTGTGGGGTCCAAAGGGCTGACCATCGCACCGTCCATTCTCTCCGCCGACTTTGGCCGGCTGGCCGAGGAAGTTCGGGCCGTGGAGAAGGCCTCCGCGGATTGGATCCATGTGGACGTGATGGATGGGCGATTTGTCCCCAACATTACGATCGGTCCACCGGTGGTCAAGGCGCTCCGCGGAGTGACGGACCTGCCGCTTGACGTGCACCTGATGATCGTCGAGCCGGAGCGGTACATCGAGGCGTTCGCCGCCGCCGGGGCGGACATCATCACCGTCCATCTGGAGGCGTGCCCGCATCTTCACCGGGTGCTCCAGGCGATCCGAGGCCTCGGCAAGAAGGCTGGAGTGTCGCTAAACCCTCACACTCCGCCGGATGGAATCCAGTATGTTCTCGCCGATTTGGACTTGATCTTGGTAATGAGCGTGAACCCCGGCTTCGGCGGCCAAAAATTTATCCCCCAAACTCTGACAAAGCTCGAAAGTCTGCGCCGAATGATCGACGATAGCGGTCGGGAGATCGCCCTCGAAGTCGACGGCGGAATCAGGGCAGGAACAGCGCGGCAGGTCACCGCCGCCGGGGCAGACACGCTGGTCGCAGGGAGCGCCGTGTTCGGTCGAGACGACTATCAAAGAGCGATCGATGAACTTCGGCAGGACGGCGAAGCTGGCCAAAACACAGGGAGCATCTCGTGAGTGAACCAGGTTCGCTGACAACCGTCTTTGTCGACGACAAGGCGACCAAGCGACGACTCAAGAAGAGCAAGATTTCGGTCATCAAGGGACCTGACCGGGGCAAGGAACTGATCATCGACCGGGAGCGCGTCACCGTAGGCCGTTCGGTGATCTGCGACCTCGTGCTCGAAGACAAGGCGGTCAGCGGAACTCATTTCGAGCTCGTGGCGCGCGAGCGCGGGGTGATCGTTCGCGACCTCGACTCCACCAACGGCACCTTCTACGGCGAGCTTCGCTTCAAAGAAGTGTGGGTGAAGCCGGGCACGGTCATTCGCGTGGGCCAGTCCGAGATCCGCTTCGAGCCGATCAAGGGGATGGTCGAGATCGACCTCAGCAGCGACGAGCGATTTCATGAGCTCATCGGCAAGAGCGTTCGGATGCGAGAGATCTTTGCCACCCTCGGCAAGGTCGGTCCAAGCGATCTGACCGTGTTGGTCCGGGGCGAAACGGGCACCGGCAAGGAGCTCGTGGCCCGAGCGATCCACAATGCTTCGCGCCGCGCGGCCCAGCCCCTGGTCGTCCAGGATTGCAGCGCGATCCCCAAGGATCTCATTGAAAGCACGCTGTTTGGCCATGAAAAGGGGTCGTTTACCGGCGCATCGGACCGGCATCGGGGATCCTTTGAACAGGCCGACGGCGGCACCATCTTTCTCGACGAGATTGGCGAGCTCGACATCACGCTTCAGCCGAAGCTCCTCCGGGTGCTCGAAAACCGCGAGATCAAACGGGTCGGCGGCGACCGAACGATTCCCGTGAATGTGCGAGTGGTCGCGGCGACCAACCGGGACCTTCGCCAGATGGTGAATGACGGGACATTTCGCGAAGACCTCTACTATCGATTGAGCGTTGTTCAGCTCGAGCTGCCCTCGCTTCGGGAACGCCCGGAGGACATCCCGCTGCTCGTGCGGAACTTCCTCGAGGACTTTGGCGCCCGCCGATATCCGGGCGAAGACAAACAGTTTACCGTCGCAAAGGATGCGATGGCGCGTCTCCAGGCCTATCCCTGGCCTGGCAATGTCCGCGAACTCAAGAACACGGTAGAGCGCGCGGGTTCGCTGGCCGATGGTCTTCAGCTCGGCGTGCGCGATCTTTTGCCGACATCGCAGAAGACCCCACCGGCAACAATGCCCGGCGGAGCCAACGCGGAGCGCTTCGTCGATGACGAAGTGCCATTCAAGGAAGCGAAGCAGGCAATTGTGGACGCCTTCGAGGCCGCGTACCTCAAGGCGCTCCTCGACAAGCACGGCGGCAATGTGACCCGGAGCGCGCAGGCCGCGGGCCTGACTCGTTACCACCTGCGTGAGCTCGCCAAGCGCTACGGAATTCGCGATTCGAGTTCGTCGGCGTAGGGCTAGCCGTCAGAGACCTCAGAGAATCGTCCGGTCGAACGCCCAGGCGAGCCCGACAAACGGGATGAAGTCCTGCGTCCCGTGGGCCAGGCCTTGGTCGAGGTCTTCGCCGCCTCGCACTTCGTAGTAGCGAATGCGGTAGTTGAGGCGCATCACGAGCTCGAGGTCGCTGAAAAGCTCGACCGCGGCCCCGATGCCGATGAGCCACGCGATGCTCGGAGTCGTTCGAAAGGAACCGTCGGTACGACCGTCGGCAGGGAGGTCGTCTCGACCGTTGTCGGAGCGAATCCCGAGGGGCCCCCAGCCAAACTCGAGAAAGAGAGCTTCCCACTGCGCTCGAAGAAGGGGACCGAACCAGAACTCGGTGAACGAGCCGCCGCCCTCGCGCTCGACCATGGCGACTCCGTCGGGGCCGACCTCATCGAAGCGGCCGTACTCGCGCGAGCCGGTCTCGAACTGGGCATAAAGCCCGACCGAAAACGGTCCCCAAAATCGCCAGGTGGCGGCGGCGTGAAGCCCAAAGCTCACATCATTGACGAGCCGCTGGTTGCTCTCTCCGTCGGTGCCGACCTCTACCGCCGCGGTATAGAGGTTGAGGATGCCGCCAAGGTCGAAGCGCAGGAACTCATTGCGCCAGGGCCCCTCTTCCGCATCGTCACCAGGTGACTCCACCCCTTCTTGCGCTGGGGGCTCGGAGCCGCCCGGCTCGGGGTCTACCGGTTCATTCCTGACCGGCTCGGCGTTGATGTTCACTGGCTCCGTGGGCTCGGTCTCCTCCGGCGCATGGTTCACCAGCTCGGCGGGCGCTGGCTCGGCGGCGTCATCGCTGGCGGGATCGCGGTCTTGTTCCGCGGTATTCGATTCGCCCGGATCCTGACCGGCAACCGGAGCCGCAAACGCTCCCCACCAAACGCATCCTGCCAGCCACCAAGCATTTCTACGCGCCATCTCGGCCTCCCTGTCGGCCCCGCAAGTCCAGGGCGCGGCTTTATCGCGCGAATGGCCGAACCCAGCAAGCAAAGGAGCCTCCACATCAGCTCTTCGGAGGGCGCACCATCTGAAGCCGCCCGTTGCGCACCGACTCTTCCACAAACCCAAGTCGCCGATACAGCCTCACCGCCGGGTTCTCCGGAAACGCTTGCAGCCAAACAGACCGGCGTCTCGCATCGGCCTCCGCAAGGAGATGCCCGAGAATCTCGGTGCCAAGACCCATGCCTCGGACCTCGGAGGCTAAGACGATGTTTCGAAGCTCCGCTCTGCCTCCGACGAACCAATCGACGTAGCCGACCCGATCCTCCGAAACCAAGACGATTCGGTGTGCGCCCGCGGCCCAAGCGGCGCGAAGGCGCCGTCGCTGGTCTTGGTCGTCCCAGACTCCGTAGCGACCTTCAACCCACGCGTGGTAAGCCGCCGCGCGAAGTGAGTGCACGAAGGCGAAATCAGCTTCATTGGCGGGGCGCAGAACGAATCGAACCGACATGAGGCGCCTTCACCATACTCGGAAGCCGCTTCAAACTCGCGATCGTGACGCGCCGGGCCCATAATGAGGCGGTGCGGCCGATCACCATTGCGGCTCTCTTATGGCTCGTGGGCTCCGGCGCAGTCGCGCAGGACTGGGTCGCGGGGCCATCCGCCCCGGCTCCCGAGTGGGCTCAGT
This sequence comes from Myxococcota bacterium, assembly GCA_039187775.1. Classification (GTDB taxonomy): domain Bacteria; phylum Myxococcota_A; class Polyangia; order Polyangiales; family JBCCZL01; genus JBCCZL01. Next base: position 11,494 of record JBCCZL010000177.1, on the reverse strand, counting down.
CGATCCAGACCCTGGACGACGGGACCGTGGTGTACATGAGGCCGGAGGAAGGCGCCGAGCGCCGCGGCACGGTGGCGAGAGGAACGCGCCTTGCGCTTCGCCGTCGGCTCGCGGGGACCGGGTGTGAAAGCGGCGCCTGGTACGAGATCGGCCCGAGCGCGTTCGTTTGCGACGAGCGAGTTCGCCCCTCCGCCGAGCCGCCCCGGGGGTCGCCCCAGCCACCGCGCCGCCGCGGCCGCCTTCTTCCCTACAGCTACGCGTTCGTTCGCCACGACGGGACCCGCGCCTACGCCCACCCGTCCGACTACCTGGTCGACAACTACGTCGAGGCACTTGGCGAAGGCTTCGGCCTCGTGGTCATCGGAAGCCGTCACTACGACGGCGTCGACTTCGTGCAGACGCGGCGAGGCCTCTGGATCGACCGCGAGTCCCTAGGGTTCGCCCGAGGAAGCGACTTTCAGGGCGTCGAGGTCGACGGCACGCTCGACCACGCCTGGGTTCTTTCCCGCAATGCCCGGGTCTACCAGCGGCCGCGAGGGCGTGTGCTCCGCCGTGCCTCGCGGCGAGCGATCGTGCACGTCGTCGCCGTCGACGGCGACTGGGTGACCCTGGATGACGGCACCTTCATGCGCGACCGCGACCTCGGCCGGGCGACGGTGGCTCCGGCGCCGGGCGGCCTCGCCCCGAACGAGCGCTGGATCGATGTCGACGTGGCCGAACAGGTCATGATCGCTTACCAAGGATCCCGCCCCGTCTATGCCACGCTGGTGAGCACCGGGAGAAATCGTCCGAGCCATGCGACCCCGATTGGCGAGTTCCGGATCTGGGTCAAACTCGCAACCAGCAATATGGACGACCTCGAGCGAAGCGACGTCTCCTCGAACTACTCGATCGAAGCGGTACCGTGGGTTCTCTATTTCGAACGCGCAAATGGCTTTCACGCCGCCTTTTGGCACGACGACTTCGGCCGGCGCCGAAGCCACGGCTGCGTCAATCTCGCCCCAAGCGACGCCCGCTGGCTCTTCGATTTCGCGGGCCCGGAGCTTCCCAACGGCTGGTATGCGGTGTTCCCAACCGAACGCGAGCAAGGCACTCTTGTGCGAGTGCGAGGCGAGTAGTCATGCGGTTCGAAAAGTTCGAGGGACTCGGCAACGATTTCATCCTCGTCGAGGACTCGCTCGATAAAGAACGGGCCGAGGCGCTGTGCGACCGACACCGCGGCATCGGCGCGGATGGGGTGTTGGTGATCGATCGAAACGCTCGGTCGATGCGCGTCCTCAACGCAGACGGCTCCACCCCGGAGATGTGCGGCAACGGTCTTCGCTGCGTCGCGCTCTACCTCGTCAAGCACGGCGTGTTCGCCGAGCGGCAATCCTTCAGCGTCGAGACCGACGCTGGTCCTCACGGATGTGCGGTGGATAGAGATCAGGTGTCGGTGTGGATGCGCCACGCCTCGCTCGATCCGCGCGACCTCCCCGTCGCATCGGCGCAACCGGTGATCGACGAAGCCTGGACGTTCGGTGGGGAAACGCTGCGCATCACCGGGGTGTCGATGGGCAATCCCCACGCGGTGACCTTCGACGATGTCGGGGTCGGAGCGCGAGCGCGCCTCGGTCCGGTCGTCGAGGTCGACGCCCGGTTTCCCGAAAGAACCAACGTCGGCTTCGCGCGGTTGGACGGCCAACGCATCGTCCTCGATGTGTGGGAGCGGGGCGTTGGATTTACGCAAGCTTGTGGAACCGGCGCCTGCGCGGCAGCCTACGCCGCGGTGGTGACCGAACGCTGCGAGCGGCATCGGCCGACCGAGATCGAACTGCCGGGGGGCATACTGACCATCACGGTCGGAGACGACGGTGCCCCCATTCAAATGGAGGGCCCCGCACGCCACGTCTTCGACGGAACTGTCTAACGGGCACCGCGCCGTGAGCGAACCACGCGCCGTGAGCGAACCACGCTCCGCACCCGGGCGGCCCCTCCTTCGGGTTCTCATCGTCGCTGCCGATGCGTCCACTGCGGAGTTCGCCGAGCGTGTGCTCGCTGACCACGGCGACCATGGTGCGGTAGCCAACGACGTGCCCGACGCGCTCCACCTCCTCGCGAAGCAGCACTTCGATGTGGCGCTCGTCTCGCTCTCCCTTCCGCGGGGAGACGGCCTCGCGCTCGTCCACCATCTCCGTGCGCTCTATCCGGACATCGACGTTCTGGTGATGAGCCTGCCTGCCGAGCTCCAGGAAACCGCCCACGCGATGGCCCTCGGCGTGCTCTCGAGCATCATGCTTCCTCTCACCGGGGACGGGCTGATGGTCCCGATGGATCGAGCCCGCGAGCGGCGGGTCCTCATCGATGAGCGACGGCGCCTCGCCGAGGAAGGCGCGGTCAGCAAGCGCCGTACCGCCACCTACGCACGATGTGCGGCGTTCGTTTCAGAAACCGACGCAAGCGTGGTCGCCGAACGCCTTCTCGAAGCCTGCCTTGCGGAGCTTTCGGCGACCGCCGGGGCAGTCTATTTGCCCGACGGGGCCTCGAAGTATGTTCGTGTGGCGACGGTCGGGGCAGGCGATCGAAAGCCAAAGTACGTAGATGAGTCGACGCTCCAGAACTTCGACCCCACCGAGGTGGTCATCGAAGAAGACGGCGGGGCGTGGGTCGTGTTCCTCGGCGGCTCGGACATCGCGGGGCTGGTGTGGCTCGAAACCGCGGAGGTCCTGAGCCCGGCGGTGCGGGACGCGCTTGAAGTCGTAACGGCGATGGGCACCGCGGCGCTCGATGCGGCGCGCAAAGTGGCCGCGATCGCGCGTACGGGAATCAAACACCCGCATACGAGCGCCTACACGTTCGCGTATTTCGGCGACGTGGCGGGGCGCGAGATCGACCGCGCCGCGCGGCACAACCGACGCTTTAGCCTCGTGACCCTCAGCCTCGAAGACATGGACGTTCGCCGAAGTGCGGGCCAGGACCGGGTCGAGTTCCGGCGCGCGATCGCCGACGCGCTCCTCGAAGCGGTTCGCGATTCGGACGTGCTCGCCCGCGTCGAAGATGACGAGTTCTATCTATTGCTCCCCGAGTCGGGGCTTCTCGGCGCGCTCGCCTGCCGACGCCGGATCGCCGAACGGCTGGGGCACCTTCTCCTTCCCGGAACCGACGCGCCCCTCGACCCGGTCGCCGGCATCGCCGTCTACCCGGTCGACGGCTCGGACCTTGGGCGGCTGCTTCGCGTGAGCCGACGCCGGGCCGAACGCTCCCGGGTTGGCGTGTGGCGGCGCCTCGGCCTCGGGCAGCTCTCCTTTTGGGATGCAGTGACGCGGGTGCTCGGAAGCGAAGACGACGCGGTGCTCGCACGCGATGGCTCCATTTCGCTTCACCCGGACCTTCACGCCGCCCACGACGACGCGTCGATGGCCTGCCACGCCGCGATGAGCCGCGAAACCCTTCCCCACTTGGCGAGCGCGATCGCGTCCGACGCGATGGCTCGAAAACTCGCAGGCACCCTCTACGTCGCGGGCGACGACCCGCTCTCGGCGGCGGTGGCGCGAATCGTCGAAGCGCACCCTTACGCCCCGCTTCGCGCGTGGAGCCTCACCGCTTCGCCAGAGGCGCGATCGACCCGCGTCCACCTCGCCGTCGGCGACGCCCGCGTCGACCGCCAAGTGTTCCTGCTCTCGCTCACCGAGCTCGGCGGCTACACCCTGATCGGCCGACAGCTCTCGAGTGGCGCCCTGCTCACTTACCACGCCTCCGACCTCGACCTCGTCGACGGCCTGGTGTCCGCCCTCCAAAGCGAATACCACCTCCAACCCGAAGTCCGTTAGCCCCATCGCGGTCTGACCTCGACCGGGAGCCGGGAACCGCGCCGGGAATATGCCTGGCGGATGAGTGTTTTCCGCGCAATGGACCGCAGGGCTGCAGTTCCGCGTTCAGACGAATGGCTGACCCGAAAGCGAAGCTCGTTTGAGATGCGGCGCCGCATGGTGGGGTTCGAACGAAGCTACGTGCGTATCGAGCAACGGTTCTTCGGTTCTTCGCTCAACAGCGTGCTTGCCACTGCCGCAAGCTGGTTTGTTTCGTTGGTTCACGTGGGGCGCGGTGAAATGGTCGTTCGGGTCGGAAACGATGTCGTGTCACCGGGGAGCACTTTTCTTCTGTATCTCCCCCCGCGAGCTATCGTACGGATGTCGGTGGGAGAAGCCGACGTGGCTACCACGGGATTTGGTGGGGTGGTTCCCCCGATCTCCTGGCCGACGGAGCCATGCGTTCTACGCTCTCGCGAGGCGACTTCACTCTCCTACGCGAATGCCGATGCGGCCCTTCGGAGTGATCCCAAAACCTGGATTACCGCGGATCACGGTTGCGACCCACGGATTGTGGGAACTCGCGGCCTCCTTATCGATGCGGCGTTTACCCGAGCACCGGTCGGCAGAGTGGCAAAGGCTGACGGCTGGAACGTGTCCGTGCTCTCTCGCCGGTTCACGCAGGCCTATGGAATCAGCCCCCGCGCGTATTGCCAAAGGCTCCGAGTACACACCGCGGTCATGCACCTGTTTACCGGCATCGGCATCGGACGCGCCGCATTCGCCAGCGGTTTTACGGACCTGAGCCAGTTCTATCGACAGTTTCGTCGAGTCACTGGAGAGACTCCCGGCCGGTACCGCGGAGTGACGGGCTCATCAAAAACCGAGACCAAGCGCGAAAGTGCCCGGTGGTCAAAAAGCGCCAAGACAAGACCGGGTGGGTAGAACACGGTCCGGGAATGCCGGGATTGTTTGGAACGAGGGCAACGCTGCTTGTCGATCTCGTGATCATCATCTTCGTGGTGATGCCGGTTGCGCTGGTCATTGCCATCTGGTGGGCGAAGTTGGGGAACCACGACCGGCATCGTCTTGCCCAGGGAATCCTGTTCCTCACCATGACCGTAGCGGTGACGCTTCTCGAGGTGGACATTCGGATGCAGGGGGGCACTGAGGCGCTGGCAGGGCGTGCGGTTTCCGTGGACGTGAGTGCGGTTCGGGCGCTGCTCCTGATCCACATCGGAGTGGCCACCATCACTTGGGTGGGATGGCTCGTGTTGCTTGCAACGTCCCACCGGCGCTACTGCGGAAAGAGAAGCCCGGCGCTGCCCGGAGCGTTTTCTCGCAGCCATCGGCGCATGGGCCGATGGGTGTTCGCAGGCGTGACGTTTACTTCGGTCACCGGCGCTGGGTTGTACGTCCTTGCATTCACTTAGAAGTCCGTGGGCCACATGCGTAGAAACTGTGGGGGCTAGAGCAGATCACGAAACTCCAACGACGCAACGAAATTCGACTATCGTAGCGGTTCATGCTTGCGGCCGCTTTGTACGTGCTGACCCCTTCTGCATCGCGAGGCCGTCGTTGAGCGAACGCGGGCGCGTACTCATCGTCGACGGGGATTACGAGATCCTCGGCAGCCTTGCGCGGGCACTTCGGGATCGCGGACATCATGTGGTCCTCGCCGCCGACGGCCGGGCCGGTCTTCAGCGGGCGGTAGAAACGGCGCCCGAGATCGTGATCGTCGATCGCGACGTGCCGGTGGTCGACGTTCGGACGTTTCTTGAAGTCCTCCGCGACAATCCGCGGACGAGTCGCGCGCATCCATTCATCATGGGCTACGGCGACCCCGGGCAGCTCGCAAGCCTCGACGCGCACGGTGAACCGATCATCAAACCGTTCAATGCGGACGAGGTCGCATCGCGGGTGGATGAAGAGCTCCAGCGACGCCTCGGCGGTCGCCGCGACCCGGAGCTCCGCGGCGACCTCGAACAGGTCGCGCTCTTCGATCTGCTCCAGGTGTTCTCGGCGAATCGGCGCACCGGACGCCTGTCGGTGGATGGGCCAACGGCCCGCGGCGAGGTGTGGGTCGACGAAGGGCGCATCGTGGACGCCGAGTACCGCGGAGCGGTTGGCCAAAAGGCGCTCTACCGGATCCTTGCGGTCCGATCCGGATCGTTCGTGTTCGCCCCGGGTCTTCACGCGGAACGTCAGCGGATCGATCTGAAGACCGATCATCTGTTGATGGAAGGGGCGCGCCAGGCAGACGAGACCGCGCGGGTCAGTAAATCGCTTCCGCCGCTGAGCGCCGTCGTCAGCGTCGCCAAGAAGCCGGACGAGCTCACCCCGTTGGCCGCCGAGCTCCTCCGCAACCTCGACGAGCCGCGGTCGCTCGAAGAGCTTCTCGACACGGTGACGGCGAGCGACCTGCCGGCCCTCGAAGCGCTTCAGGAGCTGATCGGAAAAGATGCGTTCCTCATCTTCGATCCGGCGAGCCAGCAGACTTCGCTGTGCGACGAAGACGAGGCGATCGCGCTTCGCGCTGCTGCGATCCGGCTCCGCCGCCCCGGCATCGAAGGCCCGATCCGTTTGGGGGTGCTCTGCGAATCGGCGCCGGCGGTCGCCCGCTTCGCCCGCGCCCTGAGCGGTATCGATCAGTTCGTCGCATCGCAGCGGCCGCCCACGCCGGCGGGTGGTTCCGCGGTCGGCGCCCTCGGAGTGATTCGGCTCGACGGCGCCGACATGGAGATCTTTGCGGTCCCCATGGATCGTACCCTTCGTCCGCTTTGGGGGCCGCTCCTTGCCGCGGCGCGGGTCGCCCTGTTCCTTAGTGATCAGCCAATTAGCGACGAGATCGCCGACGTCCTTGCGACCCTGGGCGTTCGCCCAGTGCAGATTTCGGCGGGCTGGGAGCGGCCGGTGGGCGCCGCGGATGCGATTCGGACCGCGCTCGCCCCGACGCCGCGACGGACGCCCACGATCCCCGAGCCGCGCTAGACAGCGGACCCACAACCTCGCCGCGCCGCCAGCCGCGCCAGAGAGCGGACCAACCCCCGAGAACTTCTGGCCTCGGAGGAGCAGTCGCCCCAGGATACTCGGGCATGTACGACTACATCATCGTCGGTGCGGGCTCGGCAGGCTGCGTCCTTGCGCACCGGTTGAGCGCCCAGGCGAGCACCCGGGTCCTGCTCCTCGAGGCGGGAGGCCCCGATGATCTAAAGCAGATCCACATTCCAGCCGCGTTCCCCAAGCTCTTCGATTCCGAGGTCGACTGGAGCTTCTACACCGAGCCCCAAACCGGCTGCGCAGGTCGGCAGCTCTACATGCCTCGAGGCAAGGTGCTCGGCGGCTCGAGCAGCATCAACGCGATGATCTACATCCGTGGGCACCGCTCCGACTACGACCGGTGGGCCGAGGACGCGCCGGGATGGTCCTACGACGATGTGCTGCCCTACTTTCGCCGAGCCGAAGCCAACGCCGATCTCGCGGATTCGTTTCACGGCACCGACGGTCCGCTTCAGGTCACGCGTCCCCGCTCCCCGAATCCGGTCAGCCGGGCCTTCGTCGACGCGGCGAGCGAGCTCGGGTTCCGACAAAACCCGGACTTTGCGGGCGCCGACATGGAGGGTTTCGGCCTCTTTCAGTTGACCCAGCACGCCGGCCGCCGCTGCAGCGCGGCCAAAGCCTACCTCGAGCCCATTCAAGACCGACCCAACCTCAAGGTTCGAACCGGCGTTCAGGTCCGAAAGGTCTGCATCGAGGATCGGCGCGCGGTCGCGGTGGAGTACAGCGAAGGCGGGAAGCTTCGACGCATCCAGGCCGAAAAAGAGGTGGTGCTCGCCGCGGGCGCGATCGGATCGCCCCAGCTTCTCATGCTCTCCGGGATCGGCCCTGGCTCGCAGCTTCAGGCGCTCGGCATTCCGGTGGTCCACGACGCGCCGGAGGTCGGAAAGAACCTTCAGGACCACCCGGTGGTCACCGTGATGTATCGCTCACGGCAAGAAGTCACCCTCGACGGAGTCGATCGATGGCCTCGCATCGTCCCTGCGATGTCGAAGTACATCGCACGAAAGCAGGGGCCCTTCACGAGCAACATCGGCGAAGCGGGCGGCTTCCTCCGGACCCAAGAGGAGCTCCCGGGGCCGGATCTCCAGTACCACTTCGCCCCGTGTTACTTCATCGACCACGGCCGAAAGAACCCGACCCAGGGCGCAGGGTTCACCATCGCGCCAACCCTCCTCACCCCAAAGAGCCGTGGCAGCCTCTGGTTGAAGTATCCCGACGCGGGCGCCAAGCCGATGATCGACCCGCGTCACCTGACGAACCCCGAGGACCTAGCGCCTTTGATCTACGGCTATCGGCTCGCCGTCCGACTCGCCAATACGCGTGCGCTGCAGCGGTACCGCGGCGCCAGCTTCGCTCCCGCGGCGGAGCTGATGGATGACGATGCGATCGTGGACTTCATCCGAGAGTACGTGGAGGCGATCTATCATCCGGCGGGCACCTGTCGCATGGGAAGCGACGACCGCGCCGTGGTGGACCCGTCGCTTCGGGTGAATGGAGTCGCGGGCCTTCGCGTGGTCGACGCGTCGATCATGCCCACCGTCACCCGCGGCAACACCAACGCACCGACGATCATGATCGCGGAGAAAGCGTCCGACCTCATTCGGGCGTAGGTTCAGCGGGAGAGCGCCTTGCTCCACGACACCTCACCCGCATGCTCGGCGCGTCCTTCGGCCGAAAAAGTGCGCCTCTCGATTCGCGAGCCGGATTTTGGCGGATGCGGCTACAGGGAAACGTGTAGGATCTCGCCGTGACGCTCACCATCGGCTCGTATGCGCGGCGGGACGTATACGCCAATCTCCTCCGCGACACCCGCGGGCTTCGCCGAGAGCAGGCGAGCGCGCGAGACAGCTGGTTCGCGGGACTTCCCTGGGAGCGAAAGGAAGACACCCTCTTCGAGCTGGAGATGCTGCTGAAGGGCATCGCCTGCTTCGGAAACTCTCGCAATCACAGCGGTCCCCCCCGACGCACGCCCTCGGTGGCGCATGACTTTACCCAGGAGCTCCGAATCCTCCGTGAAACCGTCGACCGCTGCGTCGCGTTGACCCGCCAGCTCCTCGGGGACAAGGACCGGGCCTACACGTTCTCGCGTTATCTGGAGTCGGTGCTCCCCGAGGATGCCGAGCGGAGCAAGCTCGTCCGCGAGCAGCTCACCCAGGACACGCCGGTCGAGGCGCTCTTCGTCCTGCGAAACGCGTTCTCGAGCAACCTCGACATCGTCGACGGCATGATGCGGCTCGGTCGCGTCTCGCATCGATTGTTCTTTGCGCTCCATGGGCAGCTCACCCGCGAGATCGGGCGCAACACATACTTCAATCCGTTGGTGACCCTCGAGTTCCGCTCGGAGTTCGACCGCATTCGAAGCGCTGAGGTGTTGGAAGCGCTCGAGCAGGTGCCCTCCGAGTCTTCGCACCGGGTCGTGGCAATGGCGTTCCTCACGCTGTTTCGGGCCCTCAAGTATCTCGACCTCGTCGACAGCTACGCGGGGCGGGAAGAACTTGCGAGTCTGGGATTCATTATCCTCTCGGTGTTTCGAAGCGACATGCGCGCGCTCACGCGCTTCCTTGGCGAACGGGCCGCCGACGTGATGGCCGATGGCTTCGAAGGGGAGCTTCTCGGGGTCACCGCCGCCGACCTCGAAACCAATCACCAGAAACTCGCCCACGTCGCCGCCTCGCTCGTTGCGCTCCGGGGTTCGCTCGAGACCACCGCGAACACCCTTCGGATCGAAGTGCGAAAGACCTTCGAGCGGGGACTTCCTGGCGTTGACAACGAGTTTGGCGGTGGACGAGTGGGCGCCACGTCCGCAGGAAACGCCCCCGCTCCTCCGGAGCTCGGCCCGGTAATGATCCTTGCAAGCGCCGAGCTTCGAGCGTCGCTTCACCACGCAATTCACACCCTTTGCAACGAGCTCCGCCCGGGACAGCGCGGGCCGGATCTCGCGACGACCAGCGCGTCGAGGAAAGCCTCGAGCGCACGGCTCCGACGGGACGTGTGGATGTTCGCGCAGATCCTCCGGGCGTTTCTTGCGAAGGCCAAAGCCGCTCCGGTCGACGCCGACAACTGGGCCGCCCAGTCGAGCTTTCAATTCGTGCGCGAGTTCCTCCTCCACTTTCGAGCGATCGGCTATCAGCTGGTGCGAGTGGCCGACTACGAGCGCCTCGACCCATTTCTGCGAGCCCTCGAACAGCTTCAGGACGTCGACCTCCTCGAGGCAGAACGCATGAAACTCGCCGTCGAAGAATGCACTGCGTTCTTCCATTACCTCGAGCAGCTCTTCGGTCAGGTCACGCGGCGAGAAGAGCTCGCAGATCTTCCCTTCGACAAAAAGCAGGCCGCCGAGACGCTCAAGATCTATCTCGGCGCTCTCTGACTTTCGGCGCGCTCTGACTTTCGGCACGCTCTGACTTTCGGCACGCTCTGACTTTCGGCACGCTCTAACCCCATCGATGAACCACCCGCATCGTTTGTGATCCAACGGAGGCTTCTCTCGCAAGGGCGTTGGCTTGGCTCGGGGATCGGGTAAGAATGCGGCTTCGGCGATGATCAAGTACATCGGATCCAAGCGAACGCTTCTGGATGAGCTTCTTGCCATTCTGCACGCGTTTCCGGAGCTCGATACCGCGCTGGATCTGTTTTCAGGGACCAGCCGCGTCGGCCACGCGTTCAAGAAGGCGGGCTATCCGGTGTTGAGCAATGACCACAACGCCTATGCCCACACCCTTGCCACTTGTTACGTCGAAGCGGATCGCGAAGACGTCGAAGCCGACGCCGAAAAGCTGATCGCCGAGTTTAATCGACTGCCGGGGCGTCCCGGCTACTTTACGGAGACGTTTTGCGTGGAGGCGCGGTTCTTCCAGCCTCACAACGGCGAGCGGGTCGACGCAGTCCGTGAAGCGATCGAACAAAAAGGTCTTTCCCCGACGCTGAAGGCGGTCCTTCTCACTTCGCTGATGAAAGCCGCCGACCGGGTCGACTCGACCTGCGGGGTGCAGATGGCGTTCGTAAAGAAGTGGGCACCGCGCTCCTACAACGACCTCGAGCTTCGCATGCCGGAGGTGCTCCCAAGGGCCCACAAGCCGTGCCGCGCGTATCGACTCGATGCGAACCAGGCCGCGCGGGAGCTCTCGGCGGATGTGGCGTACATCGACCCGCCGTACAACCAGCACAGCTACCTCTCGAACTACCACATTTGGGAGAGTCTCGTGCTCTGGGACAAACCCGACACCTACGGTGTGGCGCGAAAGCGCATGGACTGCCGAACCCGGAAAAGCGACTACAACTCGAAGCGTCGCCACCGCGATGCGTTTCAAGATCTCATCGACGCCGTCCAGGCCAAGCTCCTAGTGGTGTCGTTCAACAACGAGGGCTATCAGAGTCGCACCAAACTCGAAGAGCTCCTGGCCGAGCGCGGACCGGTGTTTGTGATCGCCAAAGACTTCCGGCGCTATGTCGGCGCGCAGATCGGCGTCTATAGCCCCGCCGGCGACAAAGTCGGCAAGGTCAGCCACCTTCGCAACCAAGAGTTCATCTACTTGGTGGCAACCGACAAGAGCGAGGGGATTCCCGATGTCCGGCGCCGCCTCGAGGAGCTTGCCACGGTGGCCCAGCCCGCGGCCGCGGAACGAGGACGGGTGCGGAAACTTCGG
>JBCCZL010000176.1:0-16250 GCA_039187775.1 Myxococcota bacterium | reverse complement strand
CGAAGTGGATCACTTGGGTCTTCGATGTTCACTGTGCGTACCGGGTAGTGCCGGAGGTCGCAACGGTGGACGCGCTCTATTCGCTCGTGGACGCCCTCACCTACCGGGAGCCCCGACCGATCCGCTACATGTTGAAGGCTCTCGGGGACCAGACCGCCCATTCTGCGCCGGAGCGGTTCGCGATGAAACGGCTCCAAGGCCTCGCGCGGCTCATCAGCGCGTAAGGCGCTCGAGGCGGGCGAGCCCCCCAAGATCGTTGGTCGGCGCGTCCGCCTCCGGGCGCCCCCGCCAAAAATCCACGAAGCGGGAAATGATGGTTTTGACTTCGGGCATGGTGCTCAGGTCGAGCTCTTCGATTCGCTCGATCGAGAGGGACGACGGCATGAGCTCGAGGTTCTCGTGCGTCTTCATCACCCACGACACCCATTCCGAGCTCTCCGCGAGTCGGGCCACTTCGAGCGCCTTGCAGGCCACGAGTTCGAGCTGCTCCGCGTCGATCGGGGCATTGTCGGCTCGCATCGCGTCGAACTCGCGGGCCGCGCGCCGCATCAGCCGATCCGCCTCGACGCTCCGACCCGAGTCGACCGCACGAGTGATCACGTCGCCAAGCAGCTGGAACGTCCACTTGCGGGATGGCTCGGCGACCACCCCGGAGATCGTCGTCTCTTCCTCGCCGGGTTCCGGAAGCGCACCACAGTGGGGGCACCGTGGCGCGACCTCCGGATAGGGAACGCCGCATGCGTGGCACGTGCGCATGAAGCCGGTGGGTTTGGCTTCGCGACTGCCGGTGCCCACGACGCTAAACACGAGCTCTTGGGTCCCGAGACGAATGCGGTCACCGTCATTGAGTTCCACCTCCCCGTCGATCTTACGACCATTGATTCGAACGCCGTTCCGACTGCCGAGGTCACGAATCTTCGGCGATCCCGGCGCAGTCCGAATGCACGCATGGCGACGAGACACCAGTGGATCTTCGAGGGTGATGTGGCAATCCGGACTCCGCCCAAGGACGACCTCAGGCCCGTTGACGTCGAACTCTTGGAGTAAGAACCGGAGTCGGTATCGAGACACGTTCCACCGCGAAAAGGGGCGAGCTCAGGAGCCCCAGTATAGACCCATTCCCCATCGGAACCGCTCGGATTTTCTATTTCACTGGTCCCACGCGGGGTGGCGTCTTTCGTCCAGCCCGAGGTCCGGTCCGCTGCACGACTTCCGTTGGTGAAGGAGCAACACAAAACGCATAGGTTCCGAATTTTCAGCCGCAGGCGAAGGAGATAACGGAGCGTCGCGGCGGCGATCACCACTTCGCCTTCGGCGAGGCCATCGATGTCGCGGTTCGCCCCTCGATGGACGAGGGAGCGTTGAGCTCCCTCCGAACGCTGACGGTTTCTACGGGCCGAGCCTCACAAACCGTGCGATTTCGCTCCGATCGCTCCGCGGATTGCCGCCGACGGGTGGACTAGAGGTCGAGGCCCCGAAGTGGATCGTCATCCACATCGGCCATCGAAGTGCTGCTCATGCTCGAACTCGAGCTCATCGAGGATGACGAACCCTGGTTCATTCCCGTTCCCTCGGGCGCTTGGGTCCGGCGGCGGATGCGGCCGGTGATCCGGTCCACCACATCCTGGTTCGCCGAGCTCGCCTCGGTATCGTCGTTGGTGACCGCATCGACGAGTGCGTGGGAGCCGCCACGCTGTTGACTCCGGTTGGTGCGCAGCTGCGCGAGGTTCGCCACCGTCTCCTTGGACTCGAACACCATGCAGTAGAAGCCGTAGAATCGGTTCTCGTCGATCGCGCGAAGCCGGGTCTGCGCGTCCTGCCATTCGAGCCACTGTTTTTCCTGGCCCCGCTCGGTCATCCGGCCCGAGCGCTCGAGGGCGCGACCAAAGCGGCCCTGAAGCGCACCGGCAAACTGCTCGAAAGACTGTCCCGCAAAGACCTCCGCGTCGAACGCCTTGTACCACTTCCACAACCGGTCATTGATGAAGAAGTAGAAGTTCTGGGAGTTCCCATCCCGAACCACCATCATCGATTCGTTGTTGTTGTGGGTGAACTCGTCCCGGAGAAACGACACGTCCCACCCCGAAGTCTGACCGCGAAAGCGGGTGTAGCTCCGACGGATAGTCTGAATCTCTTCGTTCATGTTGTGGCGCAGCCGATCCTCGGCCATCGCGTCCCGAGCCTTGGCAAGGCGCGGCGCGTAGCGGCCCTGGATCTGCTCCCGGAAGTGATTGAAGACTTCACGGTTGCGCATTCCCCAGCGGAGTTCGCCGAGCGCGGGGGCGATCGCGTCGCTCTCCGGTGCCTGCTGAGGCTGCTCCGCGCGCTGACCACGCCGACGCCGGCGCTGCGCGTCCGCTTCGTACACAATCAGCCCCGAAAAAAACGAGGCGAGCACTGCCGCGATCACAACCTTCTTCATCCTGGCCTCCGACCCTCACTCCGGGAGCGCGCCCGCCAAAGAGCGCGCATTCACACCGCTTTTCGCACACAAGAGCATACACTCGCGTTCCTTGTGTCTCAAGGCAGCGTCCGGTTCGACGGGCAACCGCGATTCCGATTCAACCTTTTGGGAACCGGCGTGTGGGCAGGGCTTTCCCTCCCTGCGTGCGGGATTCAGCCGTGGGTTCGAGGGAGCCCGTTTTCCAGAACGCCCGACTCTCCCGGCGGGAGCGGGGTCGGCTCCACCACCCCTCCAAGACTCTCCTCCATCTCCAGGTACATAAGGGTGCCTCCGGCGACCGCCGCCGGTAGGAACAGCAGATTCACGAACGGAATGAAGAAGAACACCATGCAGCCCGTGCCGAAGCCGAGGCTCGCCATCGGACGCCGGAGGGACAACCAGTAACGCTGGAAGAAACCCAACCCGCGCCGCTCGGGGGTGTGGTCCGTGTAGTCGATCGCGAGATGAAACGAGGTGAAGACGTAGCCGAAGATCGTGACGAGCACGCTACCGACCCCGGGCACCGCAAACTGGAGGATCCAAAGCGGCACCATCACCATGAAATAGATCGCGAGCTTAAGAAGCTCGAGGCCGAGCATTCGGAAGAAGTCCCGAAAGAGCACCGCGACGGAAAAGCGCGGTGCCTCTTGCCCGGTCGAGAGCATCTCGACCTGTTCACTGAGCGCGGCATTAAACGGTGCGGCGATCGCCGCACTCAGAATGAACACCAGGACAATGCCGATGAGCGACAACAAGATGCCCACGATGACTTCGATGAAGCCGTGGAAAAACCGCCCGACGTCACTCCAGAACCCCTCGCCGGTCGGCTCTTCCCACACCGACGTGACCACAAGATCGTGGTAGTTCCAGATCCCCCACATCACGCCGATGAGCGTGAACAGGGTGATGAGGATCGGGAAGACCCAGATCCGAATCAGCCCCGGGTGCTTGAAGTACACGAACTTTGCGCCCCGAAAGGGATACGTGAGGCCGCGCCAGTAGCCGACGGCAACCTTCACCGGGGCTTTGGCCACACTCTTGGCGGCGCCCTTAACCGCCAGCGCCACCGGTAAGTGCTCCCCCGAGGAACGGAAAGATAGCAGCCAGGTCTTCGTCGTTGAAACGGAGCATCGCCCCAAGGAAATAGTCCCGGGACTGATCGTTGAGCACGTCGTCGACGCCGCCGAGGATCCACAGCCGCTCGACCACCTCGTAGGCGAGCGTGGTTCGCAGCCGGGGAAACGCCTTTTCCCCGAAGGCGAATAGATCCGTCATGATTTCTAGGTCGTCATCGAGGAGGTGCAAGTCAACCCCGATTCCGCCCGTCGATTCGATCACTCCGAAGCGAAACGTCGCAAAATACACCCGCTTGGCGAACCCGAGGGAAAATCGGAACGCGTCTTCAGTCACCACTCGAGTCTCTTGAAAGGACCCGGACCCCTCGACGCCGGCGGCGCCGCTTCGCCGAACGGTGGTTTGGCTAAACGTGGTGAGGCCTCGTGGATCGTCGACCAAGCCGATGAAGAAGTAGCGATCCTCGCGGGGCTGAATGCGGATGTTGACGTAGTTCTTGAACGTGTTGGAAAGGACGTTGTACTCGCTTCGAAGACCGACGATGGTCTGAAGGCGCGCGAGCGGGCCGACGATGTCGCCCACGTCTTCGACGACGCCTTCCACTTCATCGATGAGCGCTTCGTCTTCGGTGAGCCGGCCGATCGTGCCCTCGCCGCGAGCGGTTCGACCGGTCACCTCCTGAATGTCGGCCATCACTTGTTCGAGGCGCTCGGCCGAGCGATTGATCGACGACACGGTGTCCGCCACGTCGCCGGTGGCTTCGTTGAGGCCGTCGCGATTGTCACCGATAATGTCGCGGACGTCGGCGCTCACCTGCTCGACGTTGTCGAGGATTCGAACGAGCTGCGGCCCTGCGGTGCCGGTGGTCTCCTCGACATTGCGGAGCGTGCTCGAAATGACCTCCTCGTTTTGCTGAATCGTCCGGTTGACGCCCTCGAGCGCCTCGCTGAGGTTTTGAAGCGCCGACGCCATTTGGTCGCCGCCCTCGTCGGTCCCGAAGACCCGCTCCATCTGGGCGGCGATGTTCTCGACCGACTCCGCGGTACGGCCGACCGACGAGAGGAGATCATCGGTGCTTGGCGCCGACTCGAGGACCCGGAGCTGGTGTCCGTCGGCCACTTCGGCGTTGTCGGGCGTGCCAGGAACGATCACGAGGATCGCTTCGCCAAGGATCGACGCGGTCCGTTTGGCCACGGTCGCGTTCTCGTAGAGCTTCACATCGCTGTCGATCCGCACATCGACGCGGGCCTGGGCCCCCGAGAGGCTGATCTCGTCGATGTAGCCTACTTGTATACCTGCGATCATCACGCGGGACTTCTCGACGAGGCCCTGCGCATCGTCGAAGACCGCATAGACGCCGTAGTCCTCTGCGCCGCCGGCGCTCTCGTCGACAAAGCGGTACACGAGAAAACTCGCCACCAACGCAGCGACGACCAGCGCACCGACCTTCGCAGCTTTGACAGGGTCCCGCATCAGCGCCCGAATCCTACCTTGTATGAAACACCGAAGGTAATCTGCACCCAAACAATTTGCCGAAAATCGCTTGGCCCTGGGAAGGGCCCTTGGCACTCTTGGTGGGTGAAGTTCCCCGCTTCGGTCGCGCGAGTGTTCATCCTCCTGGCGCTGCCCTCGATGCTTCTCACCGGCAGCTGCGCCACCGTGGAGCTCGGGGACAATCCGCCGCCACCCGAACTTCAGCTCGACGAAGACTTCTTCTACTGCCGGATCCAGCCCGAAGTGCTCACCGCGCAAAGCTGCGCGAGCGGTGGTCCCGGAGAAGACGGTTCATGCCATTCGGCGCGGTCGGCCCTTCGGCTTTCCGTAGCCGCCGAGACCGATCCGCCCCCTACCTGCCAAGGCGATCGCGCGGTCGGTCCCGTGCCCGCTTCTTACATCGCCAACTTCGCCGCGATTCAGTTCACCGTCCAGGCGGATCCGCTCTCGAGCGCCCTCTTCCGGCGGCCGATCAATCTCGATTCGCATCCGCGCCAGATCTATGCGGTCGACAGCGTCGAAAGCACCCTAGTTCGCGACTGGATCACCGCGGGGGCTCGCTGACTTTGCGCAAACACCACGGCGCCTGGCAGCCCTTCGCCGTGCTGTTAGGGATGGGAGCTGCGGTATTCGGGTCGGGCGTCACACCACGGGTGGCCGCTGCCGACGACGTGGAACCCTATGCACGAGTGATCGTCGATACCGCGATCATTCGCAGTGGTCCCGCCGCGAGCTACCAGCGGGTCTACGTGGCGCAGCGCGGGGAAGTGTTTCCCGTCGTCTCCCGCGCAACCCGCGGCGGCTACTGGTTTCAGGTCGAGCTCCCCGATGCGACCAAAGGTTGGATCCTTGGAGACGTCGTGTACGTGCACGAGGTCAGCGACGAGGAAGCCACCGGGGGCCGGTTTCTTCCCTGGCTCTTTGCACCGCCGCCCCTTCCGACGGCGTCCGGTGAACTTGCGGTCACCGGCGGGGTTCTCGGTCAGGGCTTTGGGTTTGGCGATGGCGGCGTCGGCGGATTCCTCGCAGTTCGTCCGACGATCTACATCCAGCCCACTTTCGGCATCGAGTTCACGCTCGCCGCCTCGGTGAGTGACGGCGGCCGACTGTTCATGGGCACGGTGGGGGGCATCGTGAATATTTTCCCCCGCTCGCCGATCGTCCCGTACCTGGTTGCGGGGGGCGGCTACAACCGAGCCGATCCGAACGCCGACACCTTCCTTCTCCAGGAGGGCGACACCGGACTTCTCTACGGCGGAGGTGGCCTCCGGTTTGGCTTTCGCTACCGGCTCACCCTACGGATCGAGGCGCGGGCCTGGCTATTCGTCACTCCGAATCTTTATGTGGCACAGGAGGAGCTCAGTGCGGGCATCACGGTTTTCTTTTAGCGCGGCACTCATCGGCGTCGGCGTGATTCTCACCTCGCTGCTCGCGCCGGGCTGCGTCACGGTTCGACCGGAGGACAAAGAGTTCCTCGCCGACCCGGCGATGACCTTCGGCTCGGAAGGCATGCGCGAAGCCCACGACGAGCATGTGTTCAGCAACCGGGAAGGCTCCTTCGGCGCCGGCGGCGTCTCTGGAGGCGGCTGCGGGTGCAACTGAAGTCCCACATCTTCGGGTCTCGCGCGGCGACTCCCGCGTTCGGGCAACGCACCACGACGGCGCCGGTCGTTCGATCCATCCGGGATGCTGGCACTCGAGCTGCGCGCGTCGGCCTGCTCGGACTCGCCCTCGCGCTAAGTATCGCAAGCACCGCCCACGCGGAAACCGGGGTGGGTACCACCACCACCGTGTTTCATGAGTCGGGGGGCCCGCTGAACATGACCGTGATCACACCGTCGGCCCAAGCCTCCGTCGACATCGGCGACCCGGTCACCGTCTCGATCAACTACGAAGCCGACATCGTCACCGGGGCCTCGGTCGCCGTCGTCGACGCACCGGGCGCTTCCGTGGATGCGGTGACCTCGGCCACGACCCTCGACGATGTTCGGCAAAACGTCGGAGGAAGCTTCCAGCTTCGCGGCGACACCACCAGCATCGGGGCGAGCTACAACTATGGGTTCGAGAGCGACTACCGGACCCACTCCTTTAGCCTGAATGCCCGCGCGGAGGTGTTCGAGCGAAACACAGCGTTCGAGATCAGCTACGCGCGAGGGTTTGACCAGGTCTGCAACCTTCCCGGCATCTCCGCGCAGGAGGCGGTCGAACGATCCCGAATGCCGGACGCCGAAGGATGCTTCGAAGACGACGGAACCCGCGACTCGCTCGACCTCGACCTCCACACCTTTCAGGGGTCGTGGACTCAGGCGTGGAGTCCGGTGTTCTCCACCCAGTTCACCCTGACCGCACAGGTGCTCAACGGGTTTCAGGGAAACCCCTATCGCGGCGTGTGGCTCGGTCGAACCGCTGCTCAAGAAAACCACCCGGAGCTTCGAATTCGCTACGCCGCGGGTCTTCGTGCCCGCCTTTGGATCAAACCGCTTAACGGCGCAGTTCAAGTGTTCGGCCGAGTGTATCGCGATACCTGGGACATCGAGTCACTCACCGCGGAGCTCGCCTACGACCAAGTGCTCGCGGATGCGCTCCGGCTCCGGGTCCGCGGTCGTTACTACACTCAGTCCGGCGCCGCGTTTTACTCCGACGACTACACGCGGTTTCCTCGCGGCCAGTACTTCACCGGGGACCGCGAGCTCAGCCAGATGAACAGCTTCGCCGTGGGCGGCAGGCTGTCGTTTTCGGTCCCCGCGGATGACGAGGGGTACGTCCTCGGGTTCATGGACAGCTTCGACATCATCGGCAAGTTCGACTACCTCATCACGAGCTTTCCCGACTTCCGCTACGCGCAGGCCGAAGTGCCCAACACCAACGCGATCGTCGGAACGCTCGGACTCGAAGCTGGATTCTGAGCGCTCCCCAGGCGGCGGTTCTCAGGGAGCCTCGCTGGATGTGCGGTATCATCCGGGCTCATGCGCTTGGTTGGCCTCCTCCTCTTCCTCCTCGCTGGCTGCGAGCAGCCGTCCGCCGTCGCCGAACAAACCGACGAATCGGCCGAAGGCGAAGCCGTGTCTCCGGGTCGCCGCGGTCGAACTCCTCCCGCCGGTGCCACGTGCCGCGGGCGTGATGACTGTTCGAGTGACCAGGCGTGCGTCGAAGGACACTGCCGCCATCGGCGAAGTAGCACCGCCGGCGAAATCCTTGCCGCCGGCGCGAAGGGCCAGCTCCGGGCGGGCGACTTTCGCGGCGCGATCGCTACCTATCGTGACGCGATTCGCGCATTCGAGAGGGCGGAGGCGCCGATTCCTGCCGAGGTCGCCTGCGGCGCCGCGGGGGCGAGCCTTCGGGCTGCGGAGGACGAAGCCAGCCGAGAGGCCGCCGCGGCACAGGCCGACCGCTGCTTTCGCACCTCGCTTCCCGGGGACCCGGCGCGGCGGGAAGTGCAGGAGGCGTTGGCTCGGCTCCGATTCGACGGGCTCGACATCGCGCTCTTTGACCAGGACGAACCGCCCAGCCAGTTCTTCACCCAGTCGCCGTCGCGCCCGACCGCCGACGCGATCGTGATCTCGGTCGACCTCGCGCGGAGCGACCGCCCGGGTTTCTCACAACTCAAGGAGACGCTGCTGAGCGAAGCGGCACAGCTCGCCATCAGCGACTGCTTCATTCAGGACTGGGAGATTCACCATGAGCGCGAGGCCACCGCCGCGTTGGTCCTTCGCTTTCAGAGCCTGCTTCGGGATATGGGGGACTACGACACCTTTAACCCCGAGGTCGTCATCAACCACACGTCGGTCGCTCAGGAGGGCTTCGAGCCTTGTCTCGCGCGGGCGCTGTCCGAGACGTTGCGGCCGGGCCCCCGCCTCGGTCGCCCGGTGTCGCAGTGGCAGGAGCCGTTTACGGTCGGAGCCCGCATTCAATAGCGCGCTCGAGACGCCTTTTAGAGCGTGGCCGTCTCTTCGAGTTCGCGATTTTTCGTTTCGGGAAGGAGCACGTAGATCAAAATCACCGCAATGATGGGAAAGACCGAGATCACTTGGAGTACTGGTCCCCACGCGCCGACCTGCTCGGCAATCCACCCGACGGCGATCGGCGAAAGCACATAGCCGATCCGTCCGAGGAGGTTGTTCGACCACGCAAACGCGTCACTTCGCACATCGGTGGGAAAGAGCTCGGTGTTGTAGGCGTTGAGGACGGGCATCGTGGCGCTCGCGCAGAAGATACCGAACACCAGCGCCGCAGTGAGCGGCCAGAGCCCGGACAGCGTGTAAGCTAGGAACACACCGAGCGAACCAAGACCAAAGATGATCGCCGCACCGTGGCGCCGTCCGACCACATCGAGGAGCTTGCCGGCGGCAAACACCATCGGGAGCGAACCGATCGCCGCAACGCTGATCGCCAGACCGACCTCCTCGTCGGAGAGTCCGGCTTCCGCCACGGCAAACTCCTTCCAGAAAGTCACTCCGTTTTGGGTGCACAGGTAGGTGACAAACCAGATAAGCCCGAGCTGGAGCATCCGCGTCCGGTGCCGAGTCGTGAAGATGTAGAAGAAGCTCCGCCGGGGCGGCGCGGCTGTCTGTGCGGCGACTTGGTCGGTGAAGCGCTGCGTCTCCTTGAGGTTGCGGCGCGCGAACGCCAGCATCAGAAGCGGCACAACGCCCACAAAGTACACAATGCGCCAGCGGTAGTCGGTTCCTTCGGGAAGCCAGAGAAACGCAGGGCCAACTTCGGGCGCAAGCTTCTTTAGTAGCGGTACCACTCCGGCGCAGGCGATCGCCCCCGCGCTGACAAACGCCTGGATGATGCCGATGACCATCCCGCGCTTGGCCGCGGGGAACTCCTCTGCAGCAATCACGAAGCTGGTAGCCCACTCCGCAATGAGAAACACTCGAGCGATCAGCTGGAGCCCACCGAACCACCACACGTTTGGCGCGAGGCCGGAGAGCCCAGTGAACAGGGTGTAGCCCGCGATGGTTACCGTGAGCACGCGGCGTCGACCCCAGTGATCCGCCTTTCGAATCAGCACATAGGCCAGGACCGTCCCCACGTTGATGATGCCGACCAGAAGACCGCCCGCGGTGCGGTCCAGTCCGAAGTCTTTCCGGAGCTCAGGTAGAATCTGCGTGAGCGCCATGAAGTCGTAGCCTTCAAAGAAGGTCGCGACGCTCAAGAACGCCAGGAGGCGCCAGTGGTAGCCGGTGAACTTGCCGTCGGTGCCCAAAACGCGCACACGCTACACGAACCGCCCTGCCGGGTCGCCCACTACTCTTCGGCGGCCATCTTCCGATAGAATTCGCGGAGCGTTTTCCCGACTTCGAGCTCGAAGGCCCGGCCGGCGTCCGTGCAGTCGACGATCCGGTCGAGGCGAAACACCCGAAAGTCGTCGCGGAGCTCGCACCAAGCGACCAGCGTCCAGACCTTTCCCCAGAACCAAAGGCCGAGGGGCCGAATGTCGCGGGTACTTTCTTTTCCTTCCTGGTCGCAGTAGCGAATCGACTGCACCCGTCGATCGTCGGCGGCGCGTTCCACCGTGTCGAAGAGGGCCCGGACCCGGTCGTTCATCATAAACTCGAGCGCGTGGATCTCGGTTCGATTAATTCGCCCTCGGTCCGACTCCGGCACGACCGACTCGATCTTTAGGAGCGCCTCCTGCGCGGCGCGGGCGATGGCCGCACCGCCCCAGGCCCGCGCGAGCCGCGCGCCCATGACGAGCGCCACGATCTCGTCCCGAGTGAACATCAGCGGAGGGAGATCAAAACCCTCCCGCAGGATGTACCCGACGCCGGCCTCCCCTTCCACCGGCACCCCGCAGGACTGAAGGTCTGCGATGTCTCGGTAGATCGTTCGCGAGGACACCTCGAGGCGCTGGGCAAGGATCTGAGCGGTGACCAGCCGTCCTCCGCGGAGGTATTGGAGAATCTGGAAGAGTCGGTCGGCGCGGCGCATGATGCAAAGAAGTGAGTTGAATGGACTTGGATTCGTGAAACTCGGAAAGGTCCGAAGACCGAATCGCTAGTTCGCGTCGAAGAACCCCACGCTGTTGCCGTCGGGATCTTCGCAGTAGGCAAAACGTCCGGCGGGGATCGAAATGATGTCGGAAAGCACCTGGCCCCCGTGTTCCTTCACCCGCTGAAGCGCTTCCTCGAGCGGGCTCTTCACCGCGAGGTGGACGGTCTGCCCGCCCTCTGGCGCCGGCGTCCCAGGATAGAGATGGCCGGCGATTCCCCCCTCCGGGTCGCTGGTTTCAAAGACCGCGATGGGCTTGGGGCCGGGGGCCTGCTCCTTCAGCGGAATGTCAGTAACCGCCGAATAGAAGGCCTTTGCGCGCTCCAGGTCGGTCACCGGAATCTCGAACCAAACCGCGACGTTTTTGGGAATAAACTGATTCATGGGGCTTCCTTTCGTAAGAGACGAGCCGACCATGTCACAGCGCTCCTGACAGCATTCTGTCAGCATGCAGCTCGGGCCGAGGCCGCGCCAGGTCGCTCCTGACGCTCCATGTCAGGAGGGCGTTCCCTTCACAAAGCCAGCGTTAGCCGGCCACCAGAGGCGATGGATCGCGTTCGAAAGTGCTGGATTCCCGCGGACCTCGGACTGGAAGACGCCGCAGCGGTACTCGACGCACCGCGAGGACGGATGGAGCGAGAAGGCCGGGGAAGGCGGTGCCTTCGGGCGCGAGACACGCCGACCGGTGACCGATGCGGGTTAGAGCGGCCCGAGGTCGTAGCTGACGAGAACTCCGGCCAGCCCCGCCACCGTGCCCTCGCGGAAATCATGGTCGGTGTGGACCCCCACTCTAAGAAACGGAGAGAGCTCGCGAACGATCCCTCCGGGAGTGGGCCAGTACGCCATCACAAATCCGCCCACCTGATGCGAGAAGTACCCAGACTCGAACACATAACGAATGCTGTCGTAGCCCCCTACCCGGAGCCGAAGATCGGGGGTCACGGGAAACGAGAGACCAAACAGCGCATCGTTGGCGAAGATCCAGTCGTTCTTTCGAGCGATCACTTCGCGTCGAAGATTGAAATAGAAATCACCTTCGCCGACGGACCAGTATTCGACCGACGCCTGACTCAGCAAGATGAGTGCGAAGGTGGGACCGAGGCCCACGCGGGCACGGAGCGTCCCGTAGATCGACAGGTTCCAACCGAACGCACCCTCCGCCAGATCGGACACCAGCGTATCGGGATCGAACTGCGCGTCGTACCCACTCAGCTCGAAATAACCCGCGCGGTCAAAGGCCTTCAGCGGCCAAATCCCCACTCCGTTGAGTTCGACCCGCAGCTGAATGATCGAGAGGGGCGTGAGCTGAACGTAGCCCCCGAGATGCACATAGGTCGGAGAGATCTGCTGGTTGATGCCCGCTTCGATCGACGTGAAGTCGAACAGGATCCCCGGGGTCTGAATGAACGGCGTACAGAGCCCGAGGCGAAATGTGTTCTCTGCGCCGGTCGGATTCACCAGCGCCACCCCGAGCTGGTGGAGCACCCACTTGGTCCGGCTTTCGCCCAAGCAGTGCCGGCCCGTGTTCTCCGGCTGCGGGTGGTCCCCTTCGATGATGCCGTCATCGACCGACCGAGCATCCGACGCCACCGACCTTCCCGGTTCGATCGTTTCCGCTCGTGTCTCGGCGGACTCACGCTCGTCCGTTGGCGCCGGTTGGGCCGCGACATTCCCAGGGGTAAACGCGAGCACCAGCAGCACCGGAAGAAACCCCATCGGGCACGATAGTAGCTGGAGAGGGCCAAAACCCCCAGCCACTCGACTGAACACTGTTCGATGGTGGACCGTCGGTCGTCCCGGTAGCATCGCGCGCCATGAACAACCTCGACCATCCGCTGACGGCCGCGATCCTCGGCGCAGTCCAGGGGTTGACCGAGTTTTTGCCGGTGTCGAGCAGCGGGCACGTCGCGCTGGGAGCGTTGCTTCTCGGCATCGGGGATCTGCCGCTCGAGATGGTCATCTTGGTGCACGCCGGAACGCTCATCGCAACCCTCCTGGTGGTCGGGCGGGACGTGCTCGACCTTGACCGCGGCGCGCTCCGAGGACTCACGCACCCCGCCGCCTACGCTCGAACCAATGACGGCCGGATCGTGCTGGGCGTCGTTCTTGGCTCGATCCCCACCGGCATCATGGGCCTCGGATTCAAAGACCACGTCGAAACGTTCTCGCACGATCCGGTGGTCATCGGCGCGTGTTTCCTCGCGTCGGCCGCCCTTCTCATTGCCACTCGGTTTCGAAACGGCGATGCGGATACGTTGCCCCTTTGGGCGTACACGCTTGTCGGGCTGGCCCAGGGGTTTGCCATCCTTCCTGGTTTGAGTCGCAGCGGGACAACCATCGCCGTCGCGATGATGCTCGGCCTCAAGCCGCAGGAAGCGTTTCGGTTCTCGTTTCTTCTTTCGCTTCCCGCGATCACTGGCGCGGTGCTGCTTGAATTCCGAGACCCCGAGGTCCTCAAAGCGCTGGGCAGCGCCGGGCTGATCGCCGGCGCCGTCGCGCTGGTCGTCGGATATTTCGCGCTGCTTCTCCTTCGCCGCGTGGTAACGTCGGGTCGGCTCTGGGCCTTCGCCCTGTACCTGATTCCCCTCGGCGTCGGCCTCCTCCTTTTCTATTAGCCCGAGAAAATCACCACTCGGCACGCCGACCGCCCGAAAGCCGCGAACTCCCCCCGCCGTCTTTGTTCGAGGCTCCTCGACGTACGTCGAGTACGCCTCTCGGCCTTCTCCAGCCCGAGGTCGCGGGGAGTTCAAACGATATCCATCCCCTGTCATGACTCTGTCGGGCTAGCTCGCCGAGGGAGTGGCGAGGGAGCTTCCCTCCGGTGAAGCCTCGGCGGAGGTCGACGGTCAGTAGATCGAAAGCCCGAGGCTCGCCTGAGGGAGGAGCTCCTCGTCTTCGAAGGGCGTCATCACCCCGCCCCGAAGCGTAAGGGCGAGGCGGGTCGTGAGGTCGAGCTGAACGAGCATTCCACCGCCCGCATACCAGCTCGAAGCGTTCGCGGTGCCCCCGCTGTTTCGCTCGACGCTTCCGTAGAGGTAGCCGCCCTGGCCGTACACCCCGAAATGAACGGGACCGACCGCGAACGGAATGATCTGAATCTCGGCGTGAGGGCGCCATTCCACGCCGGCACCCACCCCGATGTCGAGTCCCACGAGAAAGCCCAGCTGCTGAATCGGAAACGCACCGAACGCCGGGCGACCAAAGAACGCGAGCTGCGAGTCGACATCTTCCGCAGACGCGGTCAGTCCGCCGCCGAGATTCATCTCGAACGTAAAGCCCACCCGGTCGAGGGGCGCGCGCGGCCCTCGCTCGATATGCCCATCCTCTTCGTCGATCACGCCTTCGCGGGCCCACATCGCCAGTCCAAGGTCGAGCTGCGAAAGGGGTACCCAGTAGACCTCTCCGCCCGGTCCCTCCAGATAAACCGGGTGATTGGGATTCGTGCTGACCCACCCGTCATGGCGCATCCCCTCCGTCGCCGCGAGACCCACTCCAACGAATGCACTTCCCGCGATGAGCAAGATCGCCCCGAGCTTGTCGCCCCCTCCCCCTCCTCCGCCGCCCGAACCACCCCCGCTGACCGAGCCTCCGCCGGAACCGTTTCGCGACCGCGCGTAGAACGGTACGGGATGATGACCGGGGATCGGTGGGGGAAGCACCCCGATCACGTGAATCCCCACCGACGCCCGCGCCCGGGGATCGACGGGCGCGGGGGCCGTCGCCTGAGGAGTCCGGTCGGTGGTGAACCGCTGGGTCCCTCGGATCGCTTGTCCACGTTCGGCTGGGGCGATGCTCGCCAAGCGGTAGAGCTCGTCACGGTCGACCGTGTAGTTCGATCCAAGGCACCCGGAGAGCAATCCGAGAGCAGACACAACCGCACCAACACGGAGTAACGAGAGGGACATCGGGGGAACTCCTAAGGCTAAGGGTTCTGTGGTTGTGCACGAAGCGTGCCGCAACCCCGATTTCGCATCCAAGGATTGAGGCCGGGGCACCAAGGTGGGTGGACCGCGAGGGAAGTCACACTCGCCAACCATCGTAGCCTGCGGTTCACAGATGCCGTGCCGGCGAAGCACAGTTTTCGTCGGGGGCGATGTGGCGCAACCTGCGACCTAAGGCTACCTTCCGCGGCTGGGAGAGTTGGGGGGCGAGGAGCGGGCTGTGGAAGGAAGCGTACTCACGAAGGTGGTTCTGCCGATCGCGCTGGGGGTCGTGATGCTCGGCCTTGGCCTCTCGCTTCAGCTCGCGGACTTCGCTCGCGCGGTCAAGCAACCCAAAGCGGTGATCGTCGGCCTGCTGTGTCAACTGGTGCTCCTTCCGGCCCTCGGGTTCGCGATCGCAGGCGCCTTCGGCCTCGCGAGCGGCATTGCGATCGGGCTCGTGATCTTGAGCCTCTGCCCTGGCGGTGTGACCTCAAACGTATTTTCGTTTCTTTCTCGCGGAGACCTCGCGCTCTCGATCACGCTCACTGCGATCACCAGCCTGGTCACGCCGTTCACGATCCCGCTCCTCGCCGGCATCGCCTTCAAACTGTTCGGTGTGGAGGGCTCCAAGATCTCACTTCCAATCTTGAAGACGATCGGAACGCTCGTGCTGATCACGATCGTGCCGGTGTCGATCGGTATGGCAATCCGAGCCAAGGCACCCGGCTTTGCAAAGAAGTCCGAACGCCCCGTCAGCATTCTGTCGCTACTTTTTCTCATCCTCATCATCGCCGGGGTGATTCGAAACGAGTGGAACAACATCCCGGGCTACTTTCTGCAAGCGGGCTGGGCCGGGCTCACCCTCAATCTCGTATCGATGGGGATCGGTTTTGGCCTTGGCCTCATCCTGAAACTTCGTCGCGCTGAATCGATCACGATCGGCATCGAAGTGGGCATTCAGAACGGGACCACCGCGCTCTTCATCACCAGCACACTCCTCGAGAGCCCCGAAATGTCGATCGCGCCAGCGATCTACAGTTTGCTGATGTTCGGCACCGGCGCGCTGTTTGGGGTGCTCGTAAATATCGGGCGCCCGAAGGAAGCCGCGAATCGCGTCGAGGATTCCGCGGATATCGATTAGGTTCCGCTCATGCCTCGGCACGCCGTGATCATGGCCGGCGGAGTGGGCGCTCGGTTTTGGCCCGCCTCCCGCAAGCGCCGCCCCAAGCAGCTCCTTCCTCTCGGCCCCGACGAGCGACCGCTTCTCCGCGCGACCGTCGATCGTCTTGTCCCCCTGGTGACCCCGGAACGAATCTGGG
>JBCCZL010000175.1:0-16258 GCA_039187775.1 Myxococcota bacterium | reverse complement strand
GTCAAGGCGCTGGTAGCGGCCTTCGTATACGTTCTGAATTCCGATGCAGTCACCGACCATGTCGCGGTGCGTATTGTCGCTAAAGCAGGAGTGCTCGTCTTCCTGGTCCCCCGAGTCGAGAGCCGTCTGAAGCCGTTCGCCCCCGGTTTCGAAGCCCGAGAGAATGATCATGCCGGTGAGGATGTTCCCGAAAGACTCGAGCGGGTCGGCCGACTCGAACGTTGCCCGGTAGTTGGTGGTGCTGCCTTCGGCCCACGCGTCGCGCACCTGGGTGAGGTCGCGAAGAAGAAGCTCGCTCGCGGTCTGAAGGTACTGGCCGCGCCGGTCCTGGTTCGCCGCGGTGCCGGTCCCCCCCGTCACGTAGTCGGTGAACGGTCGGTTTCCGGGGCCCGCGGGGTCCATGTCCTGGCCCCAGAGCAGGAACTCGATGGGGTGGTATCCAGTGGCCACGTTCTCTTCTCCGCCGACCTCGTTGAGGGGTTCGATCGACGCGGCGTTGATCATCGGAACGGCGGCCGGGTCGTTGATGATGCCTGCCATGTCCATGCCCGCGACGTAGTCAACATACGCCTCATCCATGGGCCACGCGTTGATCAGACCCTCCGGCCCATCGGTCGGGTTGTCGATCGGTCCGTCGTAGAAGCGGTAGACTTCGGTCTGAAGGTACGGTTCCCGACTAGCGAGCCACGCTTCCTTCGCCGCGGTCAGCGTTGCGTCGGTCGGCCCCGCCACAAGCGCGTCGAGGGCGGTGTCGAGGGCCATCGCTTCGGTGATCGAGTCCTCATAGCTGGCCAGGACAATCTGACTGTAGGTGGTGATCGACTCACCAATGTTCGCCGGGGGGGTGAAACTGCCGTCGACGCTCGTGTCGCCGGTGGTGCCGTCCGGCGTGGTGGAGCCGTCGGGGTTGCCTGAGTCGTCATCGTCCCCGCAACCCATGGCGAGGAGTGCGGCAAGAAGACCAATCCAAATGTGTCGCTGCATGATGTACCAGTGCTGAAGTTGAAAGTTGTTTTCATTTACCTGGGCCGACGGGGATGTCAAGCGTTGAGGCCAACATTGGATCCGCACCTTTTTGCGCAGGAAGCGCGGAACGCTCGGGGAGGTGGTGAACCGTCGTGAGGGCAGCGGTCTGCTTCGCCGAAGCGGCTATGTGCTTGATTTGGAAAGGTTTTCTTGCTGATCTCGGCTGCGCCGGCGTTCCATCCTAATCCGGGAATGATTCTATCCCAATCGACACCCCGCTCTCCCACGACCGCGTCATCCCCGACCCAACGGTGCGCAGGGGGGGATGCGGGGCCTTCTCCTCGCCTTGCGGCCTCGGGACACTCGCGCTTCGCACTGGCTCCTCAACATCGCTCGGCTATTTTCGTCGCCTCGCGGGCACGCTCGAGGAGGCCCGAACTGGTGATCTTGGCGCGGTCGGATCCGCGTGCGGGTGCTTTGCCGGATGCTGCTGGGCTCTGTTTCACAAATCCCCGAAGTCGATCCGCGGAACGAGTGCGGAGATTTCGCGTCCGTGAGGCGAGGAATACCGAGTACTTTCGAGTCCGAGGGGATGGCGGAAGACCGTGTGCTCCGGCCGCGGAGCGGCCCCGGGGATTTTCGAGACAGAGTCTAGTATCGCAGTCGGTCGAGCGATACGCGGTGGAGTTCCCCGTCGACAACGATCTCGAAGTGCTCGCTCGCGGATGGCGTCGCGACCGAGACGACGAGCTCGCGGGTCGTTCGTGCCGAGGACTGGCGCGGCCCTGGGTCAACATGGACCGGGCGGGCATACACCGGTGATCGTTCGATGAGAGCGGCACCTCGATAAAAGCGAGCCTCGGCAACCACCGGGTGATTCTGGTCACGCGCAACTCCAGGAACCGCGGTCCAGTAGATGGTGCCGTCATCGAGGATGCCGCGAAACGTTCGAGGACCGTCCGGCCCGGCCTGCCCCGCGGCAGCAAAGTCGGTGGTGAGCTCGATGTTGTCGGCGAGGGCGGCGTAGGTGTAAGCACTCACCCAATATGGATAGGTGTAGCTCATGAAGTCGCTCCAACTGTCGAAGTTGTTGCCGCAGTCACGGTCGGTCGGCGGAATCAAGGACTGCATCGGCACCCAAGGGAATCCGATTTCGATGTCGTTCGAATAGTGCGTCGACGGCATGGCCCCTTCTCGGAGGCCATAGCCGAACGTGACCCGCGCCCCGCAGCTGCCTCGGTTTTCGTGGGGATAGGCCCGGTCCTCAAAGGAGTGATCACGGCCGTGGGTATGACCGAGTTCGTGGGCCAAAAGATCGAACGTCGGCCCAAAGTCGCGCCAGTCGCAGAGCGAGAAGGCGCGCGGGTCGTTGACACCGGTCCCGTCGATCCCCTGGGCGAGGCCCCCGCAGTTCGCCTGAAGGAGGCCGCCGTAGTGCCGGTTGGCGGGGGCGTTTTCCTCGGCTCGGAGTCGCGGGAGCACGTCGTAGGTCGCCTCGGCGAGCGAGCACACCTGATCGATCGGCGCGTGGTAGTCGATGCGGAGCTCGTTGATCGGATAGGTGTTGTAGAGATAGGTCTCGATCATTACCCGGTCGGTGTCGTTGAGACGCATGCCGCACATCGGGACCACGGTGAGATCGAGAAACATCCGCCGGTCGAGGACCTCGAGGTCGGCGTCGCCGGAGGCGGGCACCCGCGCGCCGCGTTGGTCGCCGGAACGCTCGGTGGTTCGATCGTCCTCCAGGAGAACGACGCGGAAATGAGTGTTCCCTCGGAGACTCTCCCCGGGAACGTCCCAGCGAAATGCGCCGCGAAGACTTGCCGGATCGGCGTCTGCCGAGACGTCGAGGACGCTTCGAAAGACTTCTTCTTCGCCCCCTTCCTGGACGAGCACGAGCCGGCCTTCAATCCGTCGGGCTTCGAAGTCGTTGTCGACGACGAAGAGGCCTCGCACGAGCGCGGGCCGGCGTCCGATGATCGGTGCCCGTCGGTCCCGAGCGGAAACCATCGCCCCGTCGGAGATCACTTCGATTCCGACGGCCTGGTTGATGGACACGGTGGTCAGCCGAATGCCCACGGCCTGCCAGGCGTCGGCTTCGGGAGCTAGCGGCGCCGCGTCCCCATCGGGCCGGGCATCCGTCGAGACCCCCGCCTCCGGAGACGTCGGAGGTGGGTCGGTCGTTCGGGGATCGTCCTGGGGCGCGCCGTCGGGCCCGGAGTTGTATGCCGTTCCGGTGCATCCGAGGGCGAGTGCGAGTCCTAGCCCGGTCAGTACGGAACTTCGTACGAGGCACGATGGTTCCCACGCTCGAAACTGCGTCGTCGATCGAGCCCTCATTGCCGAGCAACGGCCTCGCAGACCGCACCTCGGACCCGTGGAAGCAGCTCCTGGGGTCGAAGGTCGTAATCGTACAGGTCGAAGTCGCGGAGCCAGCTGGCGCGGGCGTCGCCGCGTAGCTCGAACCAGTGGGTGATCCAACGGCTTCGGGTGCTCTCGATCGGCTCGACCGCGGTCGCGAGCCCGTCATCGAGTGCGACGAGACGATCGAGGACTCGGAACACCACGATGTCTTCGAGCCCCGTGCTCGCTTGGTTCCAGCCGAACGTGTCGTAGCCTTCGCCGTTGGCTTCGCCGATGGGTTTGGCGAGCTGAAAGTCGTTTCGGCCTTGGATCGCAAAATGGTCGAAGGCGCGCGTGAGGTCTTCGACCGAGCCGCCGCAGAGATGCGCCGCGACCACGTCGTATCCTCGCGCCGGCCAGGCCTCGCTGAGCTCCATACGCCGAACGATGCCGTCGGCCACCGCCACCGCGAGCTCGAAGTTGAATACAGTGTTCGCATAGCCGTAGCTCCGATCGGCGAGATAGAGCGTGCGATTGTTCGCGATCGAATGGTCGGACGGATAGATCAAGTGGTCGAAACGGCGACTCTGGTGTTCCTGCTGCTTCATTTGCATGACCGCGTCGGCCTGAGCCGAGGTGAGTCGGTCGTCGTCCCCGCCGAACGCACCCGGCCAGTCGGGGTAGTTGCCCCAGATCGGGCGAGCGGGGGCGCCATGGCACCCGACGCACCCACTGTCGTCGGAAGACAACACGGGAGGGTCGACGGAAAAGTCGATCACGCGGAACACCCACTCGCCGGTGACCATGTCCATCTCCGCCATTTCGATGGTGTCGTAGAGCGGGTCGGCAGGATCGGAACTCGCCGCAAACAGGAGTCGCGCATCGAGCCCATAGAGGATCATTCGAGGGTGCTCGAGAGAGGCGAGGTGTCGCGATCCGCTCTCCTCCATCAGGGTAAAGCTCCGCCGAAGGTCGTCGGGAAGGGCGGCGATCAGCGTGTTCACATCACGGATTTCGTGTTGACGGACGAGGTTGTAGACCCCGTCGACGGTGAGCGAGAACTCTCCCACGTCCGGCGGCACTTCGACGGGAGCCTCGCGACGCGGGGGTTCGAGCGGCGCGGGGGGGGCTTCATCGACGGTGGCGGTGCATCCGCCGAACAGAAGAGCGAGGGCAACGATCCGATTCATGGTTCTTCCTATGGGTTTTTGGGTTCGGAGTCCCGGAAGCGAGCTTCGAGCCAGAAGCGCGCAGTCTCGCCCGCCTCGTGGTCGTAGACTTCGCTTCGTTCGACAGAGGGGTAAAACTCGTCGATGATTTCGTGGTCGCGGTAACGACCGGGTTCGATCAGCTCTCCGTGGTCGCAGGGAGCTCCGAAGGTGTGAAGGATGTGGCCGATCGCATCGTCGTTGTGGATTCGAAGGGTTTGGCCGACGTACACCCGAACCGGGTCGTCTTGTCGATTCCACGGTTCCGACCCGGTTCCGCGCACGATGGTGAACTCCACCAGGTCGCCCAGGGGAGGGGGCATGTCCTCGGTGCGGACGTCCTCCGGGTTGACGTCGTCGACGATGACGCTGTTGTCGTCTGCGTTGGCGGGCAGCGCCTCGGTGTTGGCTTTGCCCGATTCGTAGGTTTCGACCACCCCCACGCAGCCGCCAAGGAGCGCGCTGAAGATGACTGCTCCGACTCTCGTTCGACCGGTCACTTCTCTTCAGTGACGCGAGGCTCGTCGAAGAGCTCAGCGTGAAACGGCTCGCTTCCGTGGAAGGGCTGACGTCCGTTTAGGGACTAGGACGCCGGGGCGATCACGGTCTCGTAGATCCTCGAGCAAAGGGGATCGAGCTGGCGAACCCGGATCGAGATCGGCCGACAGCCCTCGGGCGCTGTGAATCGGAAGCGATGCTCGAACAGCCCGTCGTAGCTCACCGTTTCTTGAAAGATCGTGTCGCCGCTCTGATCGTCGCGGACTTCGAACACGTAGCGGATTCGACCGCTCGCTCCGCCCTCGATCATCGCCTCGTAGCGACCGCCGCCGAGCAGAATTCCTGGGCCGTCCTGGGTGTCGCAGGGGTCGCAGCTGCACCAGTCGGTGTCGCATTCGAAGCCGCATTCATGCGTCAGATTGGCGTCGTTGCCTTCGATGGTGGTGGGAGGGGGCGTGCACTCGAATGCATCGGTGGCGCCGTCGCGCGGGACGAACACCGGCCCCTCCGACGCCCTGCAGCTGGCGATCGCGGCAACCAGCCCCAGCAGAAACCAGCGTCTTTGGAGTTCGAAGCGAATGAGCGGAGCTTGAGACAAGGTGACCTGGAGACGGCGCGCAGCTTCCCAAGGGAGAAGTGACACGACGGCCGGAGAACAGCTCACGATACCATTGGAGGAGACTCGGGTTCGGGGCACCATCTGGAGATGACCGGGTGCGAACACTCGGGCGAGCGTCGCGTGACCCCCGCGAAAGCAAAGCCTTTCGCGTCCCGCGGGGGCTCGGCCCTCTCGCGGGTTCTTCGCGTTCTTTCGGTCGCTGCGGTTCGGTGGGTGACTGCGGCGCTGTTGGTCATGATGGCCGGACCAGCCCAAGCGCAGCTTCCGTATCGGCTCGAGGTGGACCCGTGCGTCGGCGTGACCGCCGAGGAAGTCGTTCGCATCGTCGACATCGGGCGTGGTGCGGGCAGCGGGGCCACGGTGGACGTGACGGTGACGTGCGTCGACGGCGACGCGCTTGCTCGGCTGAGCTATGCCGACGCCGGATGGTCCCTCGACCGGCGGTTTGCTTTTTTCTCGACCGACGCGGGGAGGGCACGTCACATCGCGCTCGAACTGGCCGAACTTCTCGCGGTGGCCGAAGCCGCCGCGGAAGTCCAGCCACGCGATAGCGAACCGCGAGCTGCGGAGTCGAAGGTCGGGATTCGGCTGGGAGTGCTCGGCGCCATGACCCTTGGTCGTCGTCCGGTGCTTTTCGGCGGAGAGGTAGGCCTCTATGGCGAGCTCGATATCGGGGCGGTCCTCGCCCTCGGCGTGGACCTTCGCGGAGGGTTTTCGAACACCGAGACCGAAGACGGGCGTATCGACGTCTGGTCTGCGGCCGCCGACGTCCTTGGGTTTCTCTCGCGGCCCACCGGTTGGGGCCGGGTCATGGGGGGCGTTGGGCTCCGCCTCGGGTTCGTTGCGATCCGCGGATTCGACAATGCGGCGGCGTCCGGCCAAACCCATAGCGACTTTACGTGGGGGCCGGTGGGCGCGGTTCGCGTGGCCTTTCGCTGGGGCCAGAACGTCGACATCGGGGCGGGAGTCCTCGCAGGGTACGTCGCCCGGCCGGTCCGCGGACTCGCGGAGGGCCGCCTGGTCGTGCAAGAGGCGCAACTCTACGGGAGCCTCAGTCTTCGACTCGCGGTGTCATTTTGACCATCGGAGCATGGGATGAGCCATTGGGAGCTCTCCGTGTCCCTTCTGATTAGGCCGTTTGTTCTCATGGACTCCCGCTCCCCGGCTTCGTTTCCTCCTATGCCTCGCCCGTCTCCTCCGGCTTCGCAACGGCTTCGGCTCGTGACCTCCGCCGACGAGGCGGTGCCGACGAGCCTTGATCCAGAGGACGTGTATCGATGCTTCAGCCGGTATGTCGCGGTGATCGCGCATCGGATCATGGGCAACCCGGAGGACGCGGACGATGTGCTTCAGGACGTGTTTGTCGATTTTCAGCGCAGTCGAAAGCGTATTCGTGAGCCGAAGGCGGTCCGGGGCTGGCTCGCGACGGCGACGGTGCGGATCGCTCGACGACGGCTCTGGCGCCGCCGCTTTCTCGGACTGATCGGCCTCGACGATCCGGATTATCGCGAGGTCGCCGACGCGGCGGCAAGCCCGGAGCATCGCGCCGAGATCACGACGCTTTATCGGATGCTCGACTCGGTGCCCCCCGGACCGCGGACCGCGTGGGTGCTTCGGCGGGTTCATGGCGCGTCGCTTCAAGAAGTCGTCGAGTACTGTGGCGTCTCGCTGGCCACCGCCAAACGCTGGGTGAGCACGGTCGATGGCCGCGTCGGGGAGGTGTTTCGCGATGAGTGAACCTTCCCGAATCGAGGCGTTGCGCCGGCACATTCAGCCGCGCTGGGATCCGGAACGCGAGGCCGAGCTTGGGCTCCGCGTCAAAAAACGCCGAACCACCCTTCGGCGCCGACGAATCGTCGCGGGCGGGGCCGCTGCCGCGCTTGCGGTGGCCGCGGCGGCGATCCTTTGGCCAGCCCCTCCGCCCCTCACGACGGAGGGGGCCGATGGGGCGGTGCTCTTCGCCGACGGGACGCGCATCAAGCCGCACTCGGCGACGAGCCGGGTACTGGTGGCGGACGTCAGTCCGCGTCGGGCGGAGGTCCTGCTTCGAGAGGGCGGCGCGCGCTTCGAGGTCAGTCGGAACCCCGAACGAGTGTTCGTCGTTCGCTGCGGAAGTGTCGAGGTCGAGGTACTCGGCACCGAGTTCGACGTGACCCGACAGCCCCATCGGGTGGCCGTCGAAGTGCATCACGGCCAGGTTCGAGTGCGCTATCCCGGAGGTCAGGCTCTCCTTTCGGGTGGGGAGTCGGATGTGTTTCCGCCCGAAGATAGCGCCGTTCGGCGTGCACCCACCGTCATGGCGTTTATCGATCGGGACGAGCCCATCGATATCGAAGAACCGGTGACCGATGAACCGGAACCGGCGGATCGGACGCCCTCGACGATGGAGCGAAGTGGACGGGACGAACCGCGCGGCGACTCCGAGGCGCTGCGCCCATCGGCGATGGTTCGGTGGCAAGAGCTCGCCTCCGACGGCCACTATGCGGCTGCGGTGGCCGAGCTTGAAGCGGGAGCGGAGGTCGAAGATCGGGTCGACGAGCTTCTTCTGGCCGCCGATGCGGCCCGCCTTTCCGGCCATTCGGCTCGCGCTCGTCGCTACCTTCGTCGAGTCGTCGAGCAGCACGCGAGCGACCCCCGATCCGCCCTGGCGGCGTTTACCCTGGGTCGCATCGATGCGCGGCGTGGGGCGCCGGCCGATGCGGCGCGCTGGTTTGCGACGGCACGGCGCCGCGCCGGGTCGGGGTCGATCGCCGAGCACGCGCTCGCGCGGGAAGTGGAGGCCCTCGCGGCGGCAGGGGACGGGCGAGCGCGAGCGCGCGCCGAGGAGTATCTCCGCCGCTATCCGAGCGGACCGCGCGCCGATGCGATGCGACGCGTCACCGAGTGAGGCTTCGATCGTCGATTCGGTCGTCGACGCGCGCGGCCAACACGCCGACGCCCCTCCGGTGGCCCACCTCTGCGCCCTTCACCAACGTGAGCTCAGGGGGGCCTGTCGGTGGGGTGGGCTGTTTTGCCACGCCGGCTGTGTTGCTACGCCGGCTGTGTTGCTATGCCGTGCCGAGCAAGCGCTCGCGTGACATGGAAGCCGTCCGTGCGCCCAGGATGGGCGCGCCGTACGAACCCGGGCGGAAGCGGTGCGTGCGGGGGCCTCGGGCGGATGCGGCGCAGCGTGAGGCTTCGATGGTCGACGCGCGTGTGTTACTCCTTCTGGCTCGGCCATGGCGCGCCCGCCCATACCTCTCGGGAATGCTTCGTTCGATGAGATTCTCGATCTTCGTTTTTGTGACCTAGGACTCACCCTCGAGGGAACTTGGGTGGAGGAGCAGCTCGAGCGGCTGTTCCTCGAGCTCGAAGAGCGCGATCTTCGGCTTCGGCCGCACTTCTGGCTCGCCGACGAGTGGTTTAGCCCCGACCATGTTCCGGGCATTGCGATCCCGTTCTATCTCGCCCACCCACGGCTCATGCGCGTCGAGCGAAAGATGATGTACGAGGTCGAAGGAGGAACGCGCGCGGAGTGCATGAAGCTCCTTCGGCACGAAGCCGGTCATGCAGTGCAGCACGGCTACCGCCTTCACCTTCGGCGCCGGTGGCAAAAAATCTTCGGAAAGTCGTCCGAGCCGTACCCCGATTTCTACCGACCGCGTCCTGGGAGCCGTCGGTTCGTCCACCATCTGGACGGCTGGTACGCGCAGAGCCATCCCGTCGAGGATTTTGCCGAGACCTTCGCGGTATGGCTGACTCCTCGGTCGGGCTGGCGGAGCCGCTACGCCGGATGGCCCGCGCTTCGCAAACTCGAGTATGTCGATGAACTCATGGCCGAGCTCGCGGGAGAGGCGCCACCGGTGAAGAGTCGCCAGCGACCCTACGCCGTGACCCGGCTGCGGCATACATTGCGCGAGCATTACGAAAAGCGCATGGCCCACTATCGGCCGGGGTACACCGAGGCCTACGATCACGATCTGACCCGGCTCTTTTCGGACGAAGCGCGCTATCAGAACTCCCTGAGTGCGGCGACCTTCATCCGCCGTCATCGGCCGGCGGTGCGGCGACAGGTGGCGGACTGGACCGGCGCGTATCAGTTCACCATCGACCAGGTCCTGAAAGAGATGATTGGACGCTGCCGGTTTCTCCAGCTCCGGCTCACGAAGAGCGAAGCGCGCACCCGGACCGATTTCGCGATCATGCTCACGGTCCACACCGTCAATACCCTTCGGCGGGGCCACGAATGGCATCCGCTATGACCGACGCGAAGAAGGACAAGCCAGAGAAACCGTCGAGAGACAGGCCGGACAAATCCGGGAAACGGGACAAGCCAGAGAAGGAGAGCAAGAACGGCAAGAACAGCAAGAACGGTAAGACCAGCAAGAATGCCAAGAAGGGGCGACGGCGCGGCAAGAAGCTCCGAGTCCTTCTGATTTGCCACGAAACGCTCGTCCCTCCGCTCGATGCGAAGGGAATGAGCGACAAAGAGTTTCTCGATGTGAAGACCGAGTACGACGTGGCCGCGGCCATCGAGGCGCTCGGCCATGAGATCCAGGTCTTGGGCCTGCACGATCAGCTCACCCCGCTTCGGACCGCGGTCGAGGAGTGGAAGCCTCACGTCGTGTTTAATCTCCTCAACGAGTTTTGCGGCAAGGACGTGTACGACGCGCACGTGCCGGCATACCTCGAACTTCTCGGCGTGCCCTACACCGGGTGCAATCCGCGGGGGCTGGTGCTCAGTCGCGATAAGGCGCTCTCGAAGAAGATCATGCTGTACCACCGGATCCCGGTGCCCCGGTTCGTTGTGGTTCCGCGGCAGCACAAGCTCCGCCGCAACGCCAAAGTGATCTACCCGGCGATCGTCAAGAGCCTGAACTCGGAGGGTTCGGCAGGGATTTCGCAGTCCTCCCTGGTCCAGGATGAAAAGAGCCTCGCCGAACGGGTCGCGTTCGTGCACCGCGAGCTCAACACCGATGCGATCGTCGAGCAGTTTATCGATGGCCGAGAGGTCTACGCCTCGGTGCTGGGAAACCGCCGGCTCACCGTGCTTCCGACCTGGGAGATCTTCCTCGACAAGATGCCTGACGACGCGGTCCGAATCGCGACCAGCAGCGCCAAGTGGGATCTCGACTACCAGAAGCGGCACGACATTCGGGTGGGGCGAGCCAAGGATCTCGATCCGAAGGCGGAGGCGTACATCGCCCGAGTCGCCAAACGAATCTGCCGTTCGTTGTCGTTGGATGGCTATATTCGCATCGACTTTCGTCTCCGAGAAGACGGCGTCCCGTTCTGTCTCGAGGCCAACCCCAACCCGGACATCCAGTATGGCGACGAGATCGCCGGGGCTGCCGAAGCCGCGGGAATCGAGTACGAGCAGCTGATCCAGAAGGTGATCAATCTCGGGCTGAGCCGGGCCCGTTACGAGTAGCCTCGCCGCCGCGGGAACGAATCCACGCTAAACAGCGTTCAAAAACGTGTGCATTGAGGCATGCTATGCCCTCGGCCTATGAATACTGACCCCGACCGACGTGCGTCCATCCTTGCGGCGGCGCGAGTTCGTTACGCCCAAGACGGACCGGAGAAGACGTCGCTCCGCCAGATCGCGAAGGACGCGGGAGTCAGCGTCGCGCTGGTCTATCACTACTTTCAGGACAAGGACGAGCTCTACAACGCGTGCGTCGGCGAGATGTACCAGGAGTTGATTGGCCTTGCGCAGACCGCGCAGGCAAATCTCGCTTCGAACAAACCGCCGGAAGAGTTCCTCGAGGAGACCGTGCGGCAGGGGTTCCGGTTCGCCTGCGAGCAGCGCACCTGGGTGCTCATGCTGCAGCGGCGCGTCCTCGACCGTGGGGGCCTCGACCCGGATCGCGTCGAGAGTCTTCGGGAGCCGTTTCTTGCCGCCGCGGGGGACGCGTTGGCCAAGGCCACCGGGCAGAGTCCCGCGTTTGCGCGCCTCGCGATTCAGAGCATCGTGTTTCTCGTGGTGCGCTACTCGCTCAGCGAGCAAGAGGAGCTTCGCGGCTTCATTGGCACCGATGTCGCAGATCCGGTGACGGCGATCGAAGACCACCTGGTCGATGTGACCTTTCGAACGTTCCTCGGCCGACCCTCCGCTTCGAATAGCTAGAGGTTTCCTTCGAGCGTGACCACGAACCGGTCGCCGAGGTCCGCGCTCTCGAGGATGAGAATCTCCTCGCCGGGTCCGCTTGCCGGGTCGTACACTACGGGAATCGTCGTCGTCGATCCTGCCTCGACGAGCACCGGGGGCGCGGCCTCGATGGAGAAGCTCTCGGAGGCCGTCCGAAGCCGGAGCCCGCTGACAGCGATCGACGACGGACACTCGCTTTGAACGCGAAGCTCGAGACGTTCGGGCGCGTCTGAACGGGTGAAGCGAAGGACCGACGGAACCTCGAGGCACGACGGAGGCTTGGGAGCGCCCGTGTCGATCTCGAGGTCCAAGGGCGCCGAGCGGGTGCCCTCGGCTTCCACAAAAAGGCGAACCAGGGTGAGCGGGGGAGTGAAGTTCAGCGTGAACGCGCCATCGGCGGTCGACTCCATCCGCTCCGCGGGGTCGGTGGAGTCGATATCCACGCCGACCACCACCGCCATCGGCGCGACGGCGCCCGGCTGACCGACCACCGCGACCGTGCCCGTGCCGGAGAGGGTGGCCACCAAGTTCGGGTCCGGAGGCAGCACATTCGGCGGCTCGGTCACCGGGGTACCGGTGCAGGCCCCGATCAGGCCAGTGATGAAGAAAAGCAGGCGCACTTTGTGAAGGAGAGCAAGCATCGGACCATGGAGCAACTTCAAAGAACTCAATCATCTCCACATATTGGCCAATCCATTGTGTTCCAAGCTGTTCCACCTTGTTCCATTATGAGCAGTCGCTACGATCGTTCCGTGGACCTCCCCGCGCGGTACACCGTGGTTCAGGCGCTGCCCTCGGCCACCGGGGCTTATCGGGTGCGCGACCGCCTCGATGGGGGACGGCTTCGATTCCTCAAGCGGTCGGAGCCGAACTCGGCGCATCGCGAATTCGACGTTCTGGCTTCGCTTGTTCATCCCGGTTTGCCGCGGGTCCTCGACACCGGCGTCGGCCGTTCCGCCGACGGCCCCTACCGCTACTTCACCGCGGAGTGGATCGAAGGGGCGTCCCTCGAGTCGGCCCTACTCGCGACCGGTGGGCAACCCGCGTCGCTCGTTCGCGCATTGGGAGATGCGATCGAGGCGCTCGCGTTCCTTCATCGATCCGGGCTTCGGCATGGCGATGTAAAGCCAGCCAACATTCTCGTGTCCCCCACCGGAGGAACCCTCGTCGACCTCAGCTGCGTCGCTCCCCTCGACGAAACGTCGTCGACTCTCTCCGGGACCCGTGGATTTCTTGCACCCGAGCAGCTGGACCGAGGCGTGGCAGATGCGCGTTCGGATCTGTTTGCGCTCGGGCGTACGATCGAGGCCGTCGGAACGCAGATCGCCATTCCCATCCACATCCGAGCCCTCGCATCGCGTCTCACCCGTCCCGATCCGTCCGAGCGCCCGTCGATGGATGAAGTCCTCGAGACGTTCGGGCGCGAACGCGCCGTGTTCGCCGCCGTCGGTCGACGGCATGCCCTCGTGGATCGCGAACAAGTGTTGGCAGCGCTCGAAACTCGAGTTGACCAAGGTGGCTTGGCCAGGCTGTCGGGAGCAGTGGGCGTTGGCAAGACGGCGGTCCTCCGGGAGCTTCGGCTTCGGGCCGCGCCGGACCGCGAGGCAATTCTCCTCGATGCGTCGTCGGGACTTGTCGAGGCAGTGATCGAGGCGGTGGCGGCCCTTGGTTGGTCGAACAAGCGAGGCCTCGAGGCGATTTTGGAGGCTTCGGGTCCCGATGAGGTCCTCTTTCTCCTCGACAATGTCTCGGACTCCGAAGCTGCCTTTGGCAAGCTCCGCGAAGCGCTTCGGGCGCAGCCTCGATGGGCGGTCGTCGCAGCCCAACGAGATTCCGATCCGGACGCGATGTCTCTTTCGCCCCTCGGAGACGAGGCAGTGCGGACCCTCATTCCGAAGTCCTGTCCCACCGACACGGTCGACGCGATCGTGGTCGCCGCGGAGGGAATTCCTGCGGCAGTGGAGGCCTGTCTGGCCGCGCTTCAAACCGGAGCGCCGCTCCCCTCGCAACCCACGCGGCCGCTGCCGGTAAACGACGCAGAGTGGGCTCTTCTGGTCGACCTCGCGCTTCACATCTCGGAGCCCCTGTCTTGTGACACGGTCCCGCTGCCTGCGAGTTCGGCCGCCCGGTCGCTCCTCGGCCGGGGCTCGCTCCAGCTGGTCGATGGACGAGCACGGGTTCGACGCGCACCGGACGTCGAGACAGCGGCGAGCGCTCCGCTCCTTCGCGCTCGACGGCGGGCTCGAGTCGCGGAGCTCGCCTCCGAGTCGAGCGTTGCGGCGCGGGCCGCCCGAACGATGCATGAAACGTTGCTCTCCGGTTCGGCGGCCGATCTTCCCGAGCCGGAGGAGCTTCGTGAACTCCCCTCCCGCGGCTGGGCGCGACTCGGGGAGGCGCTCGTCGACGTGGCTGATGCGGAGGTCCGGCGGTTTGCGATAGGAGCGCTGCTTCGCGCGGGACGGCTCGAGCGGGCGGCGAACGAGCTCTCCCGCGAAACGATGCCTCTGCGTGGGGCGTCGCTGCTTCTCGCTGAGCTCCGGCTGCTCCGCGGAGACGGGGAGGATGCGGTCGCCGCCGCGCGAGTCGCCGGAAATGAGGCGACGAGTTCGGCCGAGCGCCTTCGGGCGGCGGAGCTCGAGGCCCGAGCGCTCGTCGCCGCGGGGAACTGTCGCGAGGCGCTCGACCGGATCGATGCGCTCGATCTGTCGGCCGCGGCCCCCGAGCTCCGGGCGTCGTTCGACGAAGCGAAGGGCGTTGCCCTCAGCTACTCGGGGGAGCCCGAGCGGGCACGGGACGCGCTCTATCGAGCGGCCGAAGTTGCGGCAGAACCTCGAGTGCGCGGCCGAAGGCTTGCGTACGCGGGCATCGAGCGGTT
Organism: Myxococcota bacterium; assembly: GCA_039187775.1. Lineage (GTDB taxonomy): Bacteria > Myxococcota_A > Polyangia > Polyangiales > JBCCZL01 > JBCCZL01. The sequence continues at coordinate 1,619 of JBCCZL010000175.1, read as the reverse complement.
CCGGGCGGCGGATGCCGACGCGGCGGCGCTTCATTTTCGTGAGGCGCTTCGGGTGGCCGAAGAGCATGGCCTCGACGACCAGGTCGCGACCGCACTCGTAAACCTGGGAGCGGTAGCCCAGCAGCAGGGAGACTACGATACGATGTTTGCGTGCCATCGACGCGCGCTCGGCTTGGCGACGGCGCTCGGTCGGTCGGCGACGGTCGCGTCCCTCGAGTTCAATGTGTCGAACTTGCTTTTGGGGCTCGGGGTCCAGGAGCGAGCCGAGGCCGGCCTCGACCGCGCCGAGGCTGCCGCAGCATCCGCCGGCCTCGACCGGCTCCGAGTTCCGATCGCGATCGCTCGAGCGGAGCTGCTCGTACGGCGGGGACACGAAGCAGAAGCTTCCGCCGCGTTCGTCGCGGCCATTCGCGACGCGGAAGCGGCCGGGCAGAAGCGAGAAGCCCTCGAAGCACGGATCGCCCGTCATCGGCTGGTGGAGGCGTCGTTTCTGACACTCGACCGGCGCGCGGTGGCGGGATTTCTTGCGGATGCACGAGAGCTCGAAGCCGAAGACCTCGAGATTCGCGCGGAGATCCTTGAAGCAAAGCTCGCCGCCGTGACGGGAGATGCGGCGCTTGCGGCACGCACCCTCGAGGCGAGCGAGGTGCGGGCGGGCAAACGAGGCCTGCCCGTACTGGTGATCGAAGTGCAAGAGGCCCTCGCCGGGGTCTACCGGGACCTTGGCGCTCCGGAGCTCGAAGCCGAGGTGCTCGGTCGGGCGGCCCGGCATCGGCAGCGGATGGCGCTCGGGCTCCCTTCGGAGCTCCGATCCACGATCCTCAAAGGCGCTGGCGTTCGCGCGGAAGTGGAGGCTCCGGGGGTCGATTACCGGCGCGTGCTGGAGATCAATAAGCGCCTGAACTCTCAGCTGTCGGTCGATGCGGTCCTCGACGCCGCACTCAACGCCGCCGTCGAGCTGACGGGTGCGGAGCGCGGATTCGTGCTCCTCGCAGGAGATGAGCTCGAGGTGAAGACCGCGCGCAATGTGGACCGCGAGCGGGTAGGGCGCTCCCATCTCAAGTTTAGCCGCGGCATTGCCGAGCAGGTCGTCCGCGAGGGAGAAGCGGTCATCACCACCGATGCCCGTGACGACGCTCGCTTTCGCGACCATCAGTCGGTTCATGCGATGCGCTTGACCAGCGTGATCTGCGTTCCGATTCCTTCGCCCTCGGGAGTGCTCGGAGCCATCTATCTCGACAATCGCTTTGAACGCGGCCGCTTCGACGATGATGCCCTCGCGCTGCTCACCGCGTTTGCCGATCAGGTTGCGATCGCGCTTCGAAACGCGGAGCTTCACCGGGTGCTCGAAGCGAAGACCCACGCTCTCGAGGAGAAGACTCGCGCGCTCGAAGTGGAAAAAGTCCGCGTCGAAGGGCTGCTTCATGAACGCGAGGCCCAGCTCGCGAATCTTCAGGCCAGCCCTCCCGAGGAGAGCTCCGAATTTGAACACGACTTTTCGCACCTCGTGGTGAAGAGCGAGCCGATGCGCCAGCTCTGCCGGACGCTCGACCGGATCATGGACTCGGAGCTCAGTGTGCTCATCGGAGGGGAGAGCGGCGTTGGAAAGGAAGTCGTGG
>JBCCZL010000174.1:0-16431 GCA_039187775.1 Myxococcota bacterium | reverse complement strand
TCCCAATGGAGCCGCCACCGCCACCTCCGGCTGTCGCCCCATCGCAGTTGCCTCCTCCGTCGCTACCGGCATAGCCCGGCGAGGCTTGTCCCCCTTGGCCCCCCATGCAGTTGGGGCCTCCCTGTCCCCCGTCTGGTGTGCCTCCGGCCCCTCCAGGCCCGTGCATGGATCCGCCGCCACCGCCGCCACCGGGTCCTCCTCCGCCTCCGCCCCCGCTCCGCAGGCCGCCCATGCCGCCGCCTCGGTTCCCTCCCGCCGCGCATCGTGGGTCGACGGGCATGGATCCGGTGCCCTGCATGCCTGCTGCTCCGACGCCGCCCAAGCCTCGGGGTCCGCAGCCGCTCGTTTCCCCCGTTCCGATCGTGGGGGTTCCGGTGGTCCCCCCGCCGGGACTCACGCCGATGTTTGCGTTGTAGCTACCGCTCCCGCCGGAGAGGTCGATGGTACCTGCGATGACGACATCGCCGCTCGCGCGGAGTTCGAGGACTCCCGAGCCGACGGTTGTCTGGAGGGTGACTCCCTCGGGAATCCGAATGTCGGTGTACTCGTGTACACCGGGCGCTATCGACACCGTGCACTCGGTCGTTCCCGCGGGGCATGATGGCTCAAAGGGATCGGCGCCGCTCGAAGGAAACTCGAGGTTGCGGCAGTCGTTTTCGATGCATACGAGCCCGGCGCCGCAGGAGTTGCCGCAAACGCCGCAGTTCGCTTCGTCGTTGGCGATCGATGTTTCACAACCGTCGGTGAGATCGGAATTGCAGTGATCGAGCCCGTCGTCGCAGTCGAGATCGCAGGTCCCCATCGCACAGATTCCCTCACCGCCGACTTGATCGTTGCAGGGTCGGTTGCACCTACCACAGTGCCGGCGATCGGTCAGCGTGTTGGTTTCGCACGTGGCCGGGTCCATATCGCAGCTGAAGATCGGCGGAATGCAGCCCCCGTCGGGAATCAGGGCGTCCGGCATTCCACCGTCGGGAATGCCGCCGTCGGGAATGCCGCCGTCGGGAATGCCGCCGTCGGGTTCATCTTCTGGCACGTCGAAGCAGAAGCCGCTCATGCACGCCTGGCTCGGCAGGCAGGGGTCATCGTTCATGCAGGGCACTCGGCACAGCCGGTCGAGCTCGACCGCGCACGTCGTGCCGGGAGGGCAGGGACTATTCGTGTCGCACATCGTCTCGTCCGGCACGAGACACGAGCCGAGTCCGTCGTTGTCCGACACGCAGTGCGTGCCCCGTGGGCAGTCCACGTCCTTCTTGCATTGCACGCGGCATCGCTCGAGGCGGCACACGAGAGGCCGCTGACAGTCGCTCGTGAGATCGCACTGCGCGCCAAGCTCAAATCCGTCGGCGAAGCACCCGGTGACCGCGAAACACATCACCGCGAAGCCCAGACTGCGCATGAGTCGATCGGTCATCTCGCCCTCCTCACCCACGTTGAACCATTCGCTGTCGCCTCCGTCCAGGGTCAACGAGCGGCAGACCGCCAGAACGAAAGCTCGTTTCCTGTCTCGCAGTCCAGTTGCTTTCCTGCTCGAATTTCTCGCCGGTGCTCCCCGTTTGCGGACGCATCCATGGCGGGAAGTTCAGGCCCTCCTCCGATCCACATCGAGCCGATCAGACAGAGCGCCGCGAAGGGCCAGGCGAGCCACCCCCCGCGGGCTTGGCCTGCTTTTCGAGGCGCGGAAGGGTTCTCCGGCAAGGGAGGACAAACGTCGGAAGGAGATGGGGTAGTCCGCATGAGGGTTCCTTTGTTCGGGGCAACAAACCTTGCGTCCTCTCGCTCCGCACGAAGTGGGCCATCGCTCGGATGCCGCCAGGATCGGACCACGCCCAAATCAAAGTGCCTATTCCAGCCCGCAGTCCGGGGGCACCCCCTGCGGGATCAAGCCCCGAGTCCCGCGCAGCCGCGATAACCGGCCGACCGTGTCCGCCGCCCTGCGAGCCGCGTCTCGACCCATGACAATGCCATGGCCAACCACGCTACGGATCGACTCAGGCAAACTCGGCCAGGCCCGGCGTGAACTCGCTTCTTCCGGCGGATTCGAGCGCGGGCCTTGTTGGACTGCTTGACGAGTGATCCGGGCTAGGACCGCGGTGACATCGAGTGGCGGCGGAGGGGGGCGGTAAGGCAACGGACCGAGCCGCCGAGGCGGAACACGGATCGGACATCGATCGGGTGGGGGTGGACTCCGGCCGCCTTCCAGGCCTCGAGGGCGATGTCGTCGAGTGGGCTTCCGTAGATTGGAACGAGGGCGTGGAGCCCATCCCCGCGCCGTTCGAGGAGCACGTTGTTGTAACTCATGAATACGAACGGAGTGGTCGAGGCAACGATCGGAATCGGCACCGGCGTCAGGCCGGCGGCTTCGATCGACGCGCGAACGTGGTCAAACCGTTGATTCATCGCGGCCGAGCGATCCGCTTCGACCGGGAGCTCGAGCGACCGCGGCACGAGCGTCGGCTCGCCGTAGGCGACTCGGCCGCCTCCCAGCGGCGTGAGGAACATCCCGATGTGATGGTTCGGAACCTCCCGAGTCCGACCTCCGATCCGCACGATCGACCGGCCAAGCTCGGCTCGCAGGTCCGCGAGCAGGGCTTCAGCGGACCGGCCTTCGTTTCGTGCAAACAGAGGATTGGCGACGAAAGCCTGGTCCTCATCCGCGATGAGATCTCCGCCTTCGAACTGAAACGGCGGAACGCGAACGACCGCGGTCTCGCCGAGCCGGCGTCGAAGCGCACACGGGACCCACCAGTCGTGGACCCGGGTCGCCGCTCCATACATCGGTTGGGGCGGAGCGAGAAGCGTGGCTTTGTCTCCGGTGGGAAGAATCGCCAACCGGTCCCGGACCCAAGACGTGATCGCCCGGCCGACCACGATGTAGCGCACGTCTCGCCCACCTTCGCCCCACTCGATCCGGGCCGCCTCGAATCGGCTCCGCGCTTCGGCCGACGGGACGAGGACCTCGACGCGGGTTTCGGGCCGAAGGGCGGCAAAGATCTGGCGATAGACCTCCAAGAACCGCTCGGGGGAGTCGTCACCGAACTGAATGGCAAGCGATTCGATGGGGCCCCCCGCGGCCGGCATCAGCCGAGCAGGCGGCGGCGCCGACGGGGCCGAAGCGCCAAACGCGGAGAGCGCCGCAAACGCGATCGTACCGGCGGCGGCGACGAGGAGCAGCCGGTGCACCACACTTCCGATGCGATGCACCGACCTAGCCCGCATCCGTCAACACTCGCCGCGCCTCACGCCCGAAAGCACCGCAGTCGCACGGCCTTCTCCCTCCAGCCGTCCTCGCAGTACGTCGAGTACGGCTGCGGCGTCCTCCAGTCCGAGGTCCGCGCGACTGCGGCACTTTCGAGCGAGATCCATCGACTCTGGTGACGGATGCGGGCTGGACCCCTTCACTCGATCCCTCAGCGGTTTCCATCCGGGACGGGAATGAACGACGTCGCGCGTTCGAGCCGGAGCATGGCGTAGAGCGGTCGCGGATCGGTCGGGAGGCTGAACCCGACGTGCGCAGGAGCCTGTGCTTCGGTGGGTGCGGGGCTCACGTCAGCATCGAAGAGCCGCAGCTGAATCGTCGAAAAGTTCAGTCCCTCAGGCACGACGTCCGAGGCGAAGGGAAGAGAGAATCGCACCGTCTCGCCCGCGGCCACCCGCCCCGAGATTCGTTCTTCGCCGAGCCGATGAGGGAACGAAGGCATCCGACTGATCATCGACCCGCGGGTTTCCCAGCACTCGACTGCGGTCGCGAACTCCGCCGCCTCCGTCTTCAAGTTTCGTACCTCGAGGACCATGGCAAACGGTGCGTCGGTGTGGACGAGCTTGACTTCGAACCCTTCGAGCTCGGCGCGATCCAAGGGACCCTGACCCACCTGGAGCGCTCCGGCGGGGACGGCTTCGGGGGCTGGGGCTTCGCTGTTCTCACCCTCGGCCACCGCCGGGCTTCCGGCGTGGGTGAGCGCGAGACCGATCGCAAGGAGACAGGCAAGGCCTGAGAGGAACCGGAAAATGGCATTCGTTGGCATCATGCCTATGAAGTAGCAGTGCGCCGGACCACCCGTTGTAAGGGTTTGGTTAATGCCCGTGACTGACGGCGACCCGAGTGCCCTACGGCTCGAACTCCGCGGTTCGCCGCTGGATCTCCTGGAGCAGGGGCCGACCAAGGTCGGTGGCCACCGCGTGCTCCACGAGGGTTTCCGTCGCCTCTCGGTTCCCTGCGACGATGTTCTGAAACCGTCGCCCAAAGCTCGGATCGTCGGCGAGCGGGTGCCCCCCCGCTTCGAGCGCCCGATAAAGGGCCGCTACCGGAAGGAACGCATGCACCGCAAGGAGGACACCGTGCAGGGGCCGCGGATCGGGCCGCACCGGCGAGCTCACCAATGGGTGAAACGCGTTCTGGAGGAGTGAGCCCTGCTCGGACATCGCGTTGAGCTTGTTGTGGCTGAACTCGTGAATCAGGGCCTCCGCCATCGTTAGCTCCGACGGATGAAGTGTGAGGTACATCGTCCCGATCGCTTCCTGGTAGGAAGCCGAAAGGTGGGTCCGAGCGTCGAAACCCACCGGTACGAGCTGACGCATCAGCAGGGTGAGCTCCCCATGCAGGGTCGGAAGGTGCTCCTCGATGAGCGCGAGCGCTTCACGAAGCGCGCCACACCACTGCTCGACGGTCTTTCCGCCGAGATCGATGGCGTTTCCGTCCTTGTCGGGGTGGGCCTCCATGAGGGCGAGCGGATTGCTGTCGATTTCCGACAGCAGGAGTCCGTGCTCCACGGAGTGAATTCGAGGCGGTTCCGGCGCAAGCGGGCGAACCGGGTTATCGTGAACAAACACCGCTTCGCCTTCGAAGCTCACCTGTCGGATGGGCGACAGCCGGTAGGACCGGCGTCCGCTCAGTGTGAAGAACTCTGGCGGCGGATGGGCGAGCGCAACCCGCCGAGGGAGGGCGCCGAGCGCGCCAAGCTCGACAAGAAACTGCGCGTGAAGCTGTCGGTGCAGTTCGGGGGCCGCGTCGGCGCCTGCGCCCCGGAGGCTCCGCACCAAGACCGACACCGCCGGTGAACGAAAGGCGGCGGCGAGCGCCCCCGGGTTCGTCTTGGTGAGCTCCGCCCAGACGCTGCGCACGGTCAGAAAATCAGCCCGAAAGGCGCCGGCTCGACCGGCGGGCATTTGGGGAAGCTCCCGGAGCAGCACCCGGAGCGACGCCGAGAGCAATCGGTGGGTGGTGGTGGAACCCGGTTCCGGCCAGACGAGGTCCGAGGTGCTTTGGTCTGCCGCTGCCATCGTCGAAAGCGTAGCAGCGTCGGGGACTCGTATCCGTCGCCGGAATGTTCCACCTCCACCAAGAAAGATGACCGGCCCCGCCGCTTCGAAAGCCGCGTCGTGGACCGTCGCCGGAGGCGCGAGGACCACGGCGGGTCGCGATGGCCGGTCTCCGAAGCCGGTCAGCGATCGCGGTACACGAGCCGACGGCCGAGATCGAGGAGCACGCTTCGGGTTCGGTCCGGCAGGAGGTCCGCGGCGTCTTCGGCCCGAAGGAGGTGGGTTTCGGCCCGCTCGAGACATCGTTCCGCGACATCGAACTCCGCGATCCAGCTTCGGATCTGGGCGAGGGCTCGGCTCCACTCCTCATCGGCTCGCGCGGTGGGCTGAAGCCAGTCGGCGAGCTCTGCTCGCTCTTCCACGCCAAGGGCGTCGCGCAGCATCAGCACCGGAAGGGTCACCTTTCCGGCCCGAAGGTCGGTCCCCGGTCGTTTGCCGAGCGTGGTTTCGGTGCCGGTGTAGTCGAGGAGGTCGTCGACGATCTGAAATGCGAGGCCGAGTTCCCGTCCAAACCGGTGGGCCGCCCGAATCCTTCGACTGGGCGCGGCCACCGCGAGGGCACCGATCGCTCCCGCTGCGGCAAAGAGGCTCGCGGTCTTTGCGTCGATGATTCGATAGTAGCCGCTGATCGAGAGATCGAGGTCGCCGGTATGCTGAAGCTCGGATCGCTGCCCATCCACGAGCGCGGTTCCCGCGGTGACCAGGCGTTCCCGCGTCGCGACCGGGCAGCTTCGGAGAACCGAGTGAATGCGTGAGAGGAGGAACGCCGAGATGCCCATGGCGAAGGGGATCGACGTCGCCCGATGCAGGGGCACCGTGCCTCGGCGAAGCTCGGCTTCGTCCACGACGTCATCGACCACCAACGACGCCTGGTGGAGCCACTCGATCAGTGCGGCGGGACGGAGGGCCGCGCTGGCGTGACCGCCGCAGGCTTCGGCGGTCGCCAGGCATAGGAGCGGGCGCACCCGCTTCCCTCCTTGGACCTGAAGGAACGCAACGGCGCGCGACAGCACCTTGGACGGAGTGACCGCGACCTCGGAGAGGGTGGCCTCGACCTCCGCTGCCCAGCGCCGATGAAACTCGGCGAATGGGCCTTCCGAAAGCGGAGCGGTCGCGCGCGTCTCGGGATCGGGCGCGAGCAGTGGGGCCCAGCGTTCGGGGATCCGTTTCATCGGGACTTCGGCGGAGAGCGAGTCGAGGACCGCCTCGAAGAGTTCGGTCTGCACGCCATCCGGAAGATCCGCCACTGAGGCTCGGGCCTGGCGGAGGGCGTCGGCCACTTCTGGGGGGTACGCCGGCTCAAGGCACACCGAGCGGAGGGCGCCGCCCCAGGCGGCCTGATCGACGCTCTGATGCTGGGCTTCCCAAGCGAGGCCAAGACAGGTCGCATAACGATCGAGCACTTCGTGGATCTCGTCGGGCACGTCCCCCGCGAGGACTCCCGCCGCCACCGCCGCGCGAAGGAAGAGCACCGCCTCAGGCACAGGCTCGTCTCCGATCGGCGTGGTGCCGTGAAGGACGCGGTCGAGGACGCGGCTGACGAGGGCCTCGTCGCGTTGGAGGAGGCCTTTCCAAAGGCGCTGCCCGCGTCGGATGTCCCGCTCGAGAAGCGCACTCCTCGTCGCTCGCGCGGGCGAGCCGCCATACACCCGCTGGTTGTAGGCCTCTACCGCGAGCGCGCCGGCTCGGCTTCCGCGCTGCCAGCGACGGGTGCCAAAGCCTTTCGCAATGTGAACGACGAGCGCGCTGCCGAGACCCGCTCGAGGCACGGCAAACGGGTCCCCGTCGCCCGAAGAACCCACCCGGCGGAGCACCGCCTCGACGGATGGCCGAACCGGTGCCACGAGGTCGGCGTACCATCGATGCTCTAGCGAAGCCGCAGTCACCGGTCCCGGGTCTAGCAGACTCGGGCGCATCTCAAAAACCGGCGTGGTGGAGAATCGACTTCGGCGACTTTTGATACGAGCTCTGGGCCGCGTGGCGACATGTCGGCGCACTTAACGAAAAAGAGCGCCGGCACATACCCGGCGCTCCTTCGACTGGGTCCTTGGAATCGGACTCTAGCGACGAACCAGCATCTGGAACGTCACCCGGCGGTTCTGGGCCCGGTTCTGCTCGTGGCCGCCCTCGACCACGATCGGGCGCTCGGCGCCGTAGCCAACCGCTTCGAGCATGCCGCGGGGAACCCCCTGCGCCACCAAGAACTCGAGCACCGCCTGGGCGCGCTGAAGCGAGAGCTGCGAGTTGTTCGCGTCGCGACCCACCGTGTCGGTGTGACCCTCGATCCGAACTCGGACGATGTCGTTGCGTGCCTGCATGGTGCGCACCGCCTCGGAAAGAAGCGCCTGGTTCTCGGCGGTCAGCTCGCTTCCGCCATTCGGGAACAGGACGCGAACGTTCTGAAGCGGAACCCACTCTTCATGGGTCGACACCGGCTGCTGTGGAACCGGCGTCGGCGTCGGGGGCGGAGCTTGCTGGCACACCGGACACTCCGGCGGCGGGGGGCATTCGCCACCGCATCCCATGGAAAGCACGAGCGCAAGGCCCGCCACACAACCAATCACCATCTTCATCTTCCGGCCTCCTTCTATCCGAGGGTCCATCGCCGCTACAGCTCCCTCGAGCGACCAGACCGACAGCGGGCGATCTACCGCTTCCCGTCTCGACACACGAATTTTTAGCAACCTCAACCCTCCAGATTGCGCGGATACAACGGTTCGAGCCGTCTAGGCAACGGTTAGTCACCTCGATTCCCGAAAAAGCGCGGTTTTCCCAGAAAATATTCGATCGCACGGGCCCGAGAAACCGGCTCGGCTGGCCGGGGCGTCGGTCAGCATCCCCCAGATCTCCCGATCCACTGGCGGCTCAACGAGCGGGGGCCGCGCCAGCCATCTTTGGGGGCTCGCCGTGGCTTCCGAGATCGTGGGTGCACAAGACGTGCTCGGGCACGACGCGCTCCGCGAGCTCCACGAGCCGGGCATGGTGAGTGAAGAACAGCACCTGGCAGTGGCCCGCAAACTCGCCGAGCACTTCCAGCGCGGCGGTGGCTCGTTCGTCGTCGAGCTGAATCAGAATATCATCCAGCACCACCGGGACGGGTCCCATCGTCGCGACGTGGCGCTCGAGCGTGGCAAGCCGGAGCGATAAGAACAGCGCGTCTCGCGTACCGTCGCTCAGGGTGGTCACGGTGGCCTCCTCGCCGTTTTGACGAACGCAAAGAAGCACCTCTTCGTCTTCCTGACCAAGGCCGATGCGGACGCTTTCGTAAGCCCCTCCGGTGAGCCGAGGAAAGAGAGTACGCGTTCGCGCCACGACTGGCCCCTGATGGACTTCCCGGTAGGCGGCGATCTCCCGTCGAAGGATGGTGGTGGCCAGTCGAAGGGTCACGTAGCGGTCGAGCTGGTCTCGGATCTCCGCCAGGAGCGCCTGCTGCTCGGCGGCTTTCTGGCCGGCGGTCGCGCGGGTTCGCTGATTCTCGAGGCCGTTCTCCTGCCGCCCCACCTGCTGGCTCGCCTCGGTCAACGACGCCTCCAGCCCGTCGAGATCTCGTTCGAGTTCGTCCAGGCGAAGGCGGAGCGCGACCTCATCGCGATTCGCCAGTTCGTCGACGAGGGCATCCACGTCGGCTTCCCCCGCCATCTCGAGACGGCGGCGTGTTTCGTGAGCTTCCGCCGCGATCGCTTTGATCCGGGCCGACCGTTCTTCCGCGGCGATGAGGCTCGGAAGATCGGCCACGCCAGCTTGCTCCATGAGGGTGCGCAGTTCGGCGTTTGCGTTCTCTTGCGTGGCCCGTGCTTCGCCAAGCTGAGCCTTCTGCTCTTCGAGAAACCCATGCCACTCTTGCCGCTTGTCGAGATCGGCTTCGGCTCGGCGATACCGGCGGACAAGGGTGTCGGCTCGCTCCTCGAGGGGAAGCTCGGGGTCGAAGCTCTCTTGAAGATGGGCCCGAAGAATGTCGTCCACATCATTCGCGAGCCGATCGGCATCGCGTTCCATGGCGAGGATCTGGCGCTCGACGCTGTCCGCTTCGTCCTCTTTCTTACCAAGCAGGGAAAGCGCGTCCACGATCGCGGAAGCTTCCTCGGGCCCGGTGTCCTCGGGAAGCCCCAGCGAGCGAACCACCTCGTCCCATTGCGCCTGCCATTCGAGAAGCGCCTCTTCGGACGCAAGAATCTCGGCGTCGAGCCGCGCGAGATCCGCTCCGACGCTTGTCTGCTCCTCTTCGAGGCGTTCGCGGCGGCGCCGCCGCTCCCGCTCTTCCTCGAGCGCGCTTCCGCCCACCGTTTCCAGTGCGCCAAGGCGCCGAAGGACCGACGCATCCTCGCTCTCGAACTCGAGCGATCCGTCAAACTCACGGAGCGCCGATTCGACCTGGGATGCGGTGGCTCCCCACAGGTCCCGAAGCCCCTCCGCTTCCTCTCGGAGCCGAGAGAGACGCGCCAAAAGCTCCCGAAGCTCCTCCGCACGAGAGACAAAGACCGCCATTTCTTCTGGGGTCCCCGGCTGAATCCCCGATCGCTCCCACCGTGCGACCCATTCACGGCCGAGGCGTTCGCGCTCATCTTCGATGGTCCCGATGTCCTGCTCGACATCTTCGAGCTCGCTCACGATTCGTTTTTGGGTGGCGAGCCGGGCTGCCCGCTGCGCGACGCGATGGGCCTCTCTTCGAAGTCGGTCGCTCGTTCGGTCGGCTTCACGCATCGCGTCTTCGAACGCGAGGGTGTCCGGCGCATCGAGGCCAAGGGTGCGCTGGGCCGCGTCTTCCGCCTTTTGTGATCGCCGAGGGTTATCAGACCGGTCGCGCTCGGCGAGTCGCTCGCCCGCCCGCCGGATCACGCCGAAGAGCCGATCCCGCTGCGAGCGCTGTTCTCCGAGCTGCTCTTCGGTCGGAATGTCGCCTTCCGCGGTCAGCGTATCGAGGGCGCGCTGTGCCTCGAGGAGCTCGGCCCGAAGGGTTCGGCGCCGGTCGTGGGCGCGCTCGAGTTCGGCTTCGGCGCGACCCACGCGGCGGCGAAAATCTTCGATCGTCGCGCGCGGGGGAAGCGGGCGCTCGCGAAGGGATTCGATCGGCGCCACCGGCGGCTCGAGGTGGGTGGCCTCTTCGGCGATGCGCCGCTCGAGAGACCGAAGCTCCTGCGCGATATCTCGGTCGCGGGCCGCCGGTGCCCCCAGTTCTCGAACCGCGGAGAGCCCCGCTTCGAGGATCGTGATCGCTCGCGGCAGCGGCGCCTCCCGAAGGCTCGTGTTGATCTGGTTTGCACGGGCCGAGAAGCGATGGCGGTCGGTCCGGGCTCGCCGAAGTTCGGCGGCGATGCGCGCATGATCGGCGGCGAGGCGCCGGATGCGTGACTCGAGGCCCACGCTGAGTCGTGCGGTTTCGCCAAGGCCCACCCGTTCACGAAGACTCTGGACCTCGCGAACCAGGCTCGCCCAGTGGTTTCTTCGATTCGGAAGATCGCGCTCGGCTTTGCGGTAGCTCGCCTTCCGGTGGTGGATATCTTCGATCACGTCCGCCGGCACCGTGAGGAGCGGCTCAGGAATGGTCAGCGTGTTGAGTCGGTCTCGCTGCCGATCGATTTCACGCTGGAGCCGCTCCTCAAGCAGCTCCGCACTCTTTTGAGCTTGGAGGGCAGCCGTCCGCCGCTCCGACGTCGATGGGTCGAGCGGAGGCATGGTGCCGAGGGCGTGCAGTTCGCTTCGGAGCGAGCGATAGCGCCGAACGTCGGGCAGCAGGCGCTCTTCGCGGAGCAGTTTCGCCTGCTCCTGGCGAAGGCTTTTTCGCTTCGTTTCAAGGTCGGCGAGCTCGCGCCGAGCGGCCGCGAGGCTTTCTTTTTGGGTGCGCCACGCTTCCGGCGACACGCCGCTCAGCCGAAGCTCCTTTTCCGCCTCCCGGTGTTCTCGGAGCGCGGTGTTGAGGAGCGGCCGCTGACCGCGCGCGGTGTAGATGAGTCGGGCGTCTTCTTCGAGCTTTTGGAGCACGCCGTGCACGCTTCGGCCGCCGAGACCCGCATCGAACAGGCTCTCGCCCACCGTGCCTCGGCCCTCGAGGAGCGCCTGGGCCCCCAGCCGAAGCTGCTCGTGGGTGAGGCCAAACATCAGTTCGTATTGCTCGGGAGTCACCCCGCGAAGCGCCGCCCGAAGCACCGTGTCGTCGACCGGCTGGCCCTCGCCATCGAGAAGGGTGTTCTTTCGTCCCTTCCGGCGAAGCAGCTGAAGCTCGCGCCCGTCATCGAGCAGGACCGACGCACCCACCCGGAGCTTCTGATGCCGAAAGGTATCGGTGCTTCGGTGCGGGAACCCGAAGAGAAAGCCCTTCACCCCCCGGAGTGCAGTGCTCTTTCCGGCCTCGTTTCGGCCGTAGAACAAGTGAAAGCCTCGGGTTCGGTCGAGGAAGATCGACCGATCGGAGAAGTGGCCGAAGGCCTCGAGGTCGAGCGAAAGGAACCTCACTCGAGGGCTCCCGATTCGTCGCCCATCGCCAGGAGCCTCGGAAGGAGGGTGCCTTCGACCTCGGACAGGCGCTCACGAAGATAGTCCGCGTGATGAAGGCCCGTTCCGAGCTCCGAACGGAGCTGAGCGGGGAGCCGCTTTTCCAGTTCTCTGAACTCGGCGCCCAGCGATTCCAAATCCTCGTTGTTCTCGCGGAGCGCGTCGAGGGACCGGAGGAGCTGGCCCAGAGCGTCATCTCGCTGCGCGAGGCTCTTTCGGTCGACGCGGGCTTCGGTCCGGAAGCGAACCCGCTCGATCCATACCTCGTCGAGTCCGAAGGCCGCTGCGCGAAGCTGGCTCTCCCAATGGAGCGGGTCGGCGTAGAGCGCGGCATGAGCTTCCGTGGGCCCCTCGATGGTGATGCGACAACACACGAGCCGGTCGCCCGCCTCTTCGGTGGCGTTGCGGAGGGCCTCGTAGGCGCGATCGATCACGTCTTCGGCGAAGGGACAGAGGCTCGCATCGATGCGGAGATGAGCGAACCGGACGACATCGGTGATTCGCTCCGACAGACCGACCACGCGATTGTCCGAAACGTCCACCAGGGTGACGCCCCGTGGCCCGGGTTCATTGATGTGCCTTCCCTGTGGATTGCCCGGAAATACGATCGGCGGGTCGTCCGCCACGATTTCCCGCTGGTGCACATGCCCGAGGGCCCAGTATTCATAGCCCTTGGCCCGGAGGGTCTCGACGCGGGTCGGCGCGTACGGCGCATGACCCACCCGTCCGGTGAGTGCGGTGTGGAGGAGGCCCACATTAAAGAACCCGTCCAACGCCGAGGGATACGCGGCAGCAAGATCGTCGGTGACCACGCGTTTTGCAAAGCTTTGTCCGTGCACCGCCAGGCCGAGCCGCTCATCGACGATGGTGTGGGGCGCATCGCTCGAAAAGAGGTGGCAGCCCGCGGGAAGCTCGAGATGGCGGGAAACCTGACTCGCCGCATCGTGGTTTCCACGGAGAAGAAACACCGGAATCGCGGCGTCCCGAAGCCGCTGGAGCTCCGCCACAAAGAAGAGCCCTGTCGAGTAGTCGCGCCAGTCGCCGTCGAACACATCACCCGCGACCAACACGGCATCGACCCTCTCTTCGAGGGCCACGTCGACGACATTCTGAAACGCGGCTCGCGTGGCCCCACGGATTCGCGCGACGGGCGCGCCCTCGTGCCGCGAGAGGCCCCGAAGGGGGCTGTCGATATGGAGATCGGCGGTGTGGAGAAGTCGCATCGCTTCCGGGGGGACGGAGGAGAATCCGGGAAGACGGGGCAGCGTAACTGATTCTGACAGAAAGGACTCCGGCCGCTGGTTTAGCAGACGCACTCGCGGCCAGCTCGGGTCGACGGGGCGCCTTTGCGCTTCGTCTCGCTTCGTCTCGCTTCCTCATCTCAGTGGTTGATCGTGACCGACGGGTTGCTGCCCCAGCCACGACGTGGCGCTCGCCGAGGGTGATCGGCCATTGGTGAGATGCTAAGCTGCTCCACGTGCGTGTGGGTGTCGCGGTGGCGTTCGTTCTTTCGGGCTGCGGGCTCGCGTTCGAGTTTCAAGATCCGCAGCCTTCGATCGTGGATGCCACGATCCGTGACGGAGGACGAGCGGACGTTGGCGGCTCGGACGCCATCACATTCCCCGATGCTTCGATGGCCGATGCTTCGATGGTTGATGCTTCGATTCCCGACGCAAGTGTCGTCGACGGATCGTCCCCCTGCGCTGACCCGAGCGAATGCGTCGGCGGGGTGTGCTGGAACAATCGCTGCTGGTCGACGTGCATGAGCAACGACGACTGCCCCACTCGACTCTGTCGAGGGGTGGGGCCGAGCGCCGAGCTTGCCTGCGTCGAGTGCGAGAACGCGACGGAGTGCGGCACCTGCGAGAAGTGCGAGGCAGGAAGCTGCGTCCCCGATCAGCTCCGGCCCCAGCAGGCGTGTTACCGAGACGAGGACGACGACGGGTATGGCGCCGGGCCGCCGATCACCCGTTGCGGGAGCTGCGCGGACGGGGAAGTGCCACTGGACGGGGACTGCCACCCGACCGTCAGGGGAGCTCACCCCGGGGCGGGGTTTTCCCGAAGGCCGGTGCCCGGCACGACGCCGCCCAGCTGGGACTGGGACTGCTCGATGACCATCGAGCTACAGGCGATGCAGACTGGGGTGATCTGTCAGGGGAATCCCGATCGCGCGACGTGCATGGCGGCCCCACCGTCTTGGGTGGGAAGCGTGATCCCCGACTGCGGAGAACAGGGCCAGTGGCAGACGTGCGCTTGGGGAACGGTCTCCGGCATGCCGCCTCGGTGCAACTCGCTCACCTCCCCTCAGACTCAGTCGTGTCGCTAACTCACACGATGTCGTGCACGCCATCGCAAAGCGGATCCAAATGGGAGCAGAGCGAGGACTGAACCCAGGGCAGCTGCTATAACGCAGCGGTGGACGGTGGCGCCAACGCGAAGGATTCGAAGGAGCCCCGAGGCCAGAGCACGGTAGCCAAGGTGCTCGACGATTGGTACCCGCTTGCCGAAAGCCGGGAGCTCGACGCCGGCCCCTACGCGACCACGCTCTACGGCACGCCGCTCGTGCTTTTCCGCGGTGAGGACGGGCGCTGTGGAGCGCTGCTCGATCGGTGTGCTCATCGGAACGTTCCGCTGTCTCGAGGAAAGGTCCGACTCTCGACGATCGAGTGCTTTTATCACGGGTGGCAGTTTGCTCCCGACGGTGCGTGCAAGAAGGTGCCGTGCCTCGTCGGCGAGGCGGAGACTCGGGGTCGCCGCGTTCCGGCCTATGCCTGCCGAGAGCATGACGGGTTCGTGTGGGTGTACGCCACTCCGGACGTCGAGCCCGAACGGGAGCCGTACCGCTTTCGATTCCGTTCCGATCCTCGCTATACCTCGGTGTCGCAGGTGGTCGAAGCCGAAGGCACGCTCCACGCGACCGCAGAAAATGCACTCGACGTTCCCCACACGGCGTTTCTCCACGGCGGCCTCTTTCGAAAGGAAGGCGCGGGCAACGATATCGAAGTGGTCGTCGAGCGTCAGCACGATCGGGTCGAAGCGGAGTATATCGGCGAGCCCCGCCCCACCGGCATCGCCGGGAGAATCCTCGCGCCACAGGGCGGGACGGTGACCCATTTCGATCGGTTCATCCTCCCTTCGATCGTCGAAGTGGAGTATCGGCTTGGTGAGCGCACCCATTTCGTGTCCGCAGCGGCGCTGACCCCGCTGGACGACTTTCGGACGCGCCTCTTCGCGGTGATCTCGTTCCGTCTTCCGGTGCCCGGACGCCCCCTCGTTCCGATTCTAAAACCGCTCGCGTTCCGTATCTTCCGACAGGACGCGGTCGCGCTCCGGGCGCAGACGGAGAACATTCGCCGGTTTGGCGAAGAGCGTTACATGTCGACCGAGGTCGATATCCTCGGCAATCACATTCTCCGGCTTCTCCGAAATGCCGAGCGAAAAGACCGTCGGCCCCTCGATGAGCCGGTGACGAAGCGCATCACGATGCGGGTCTGAAGGGATCGCTCGGGGCAGCGCTCCGCGTCGGGCGAGTCACCCGTGTTTTCGTTACCCGGAACCGCGATGCGTTCTTTTGCCGGACCTCAGAGATCTTCGGGATCTGCTCCCAATTATTCGGAGCGCGTGCGCCACGACGGTCCTTTACATCTCACTGCTCTTGGAGGTCGATGTGAAGAGACTTACTAGCCTAATGATCGTGGCGTGGGGGTGTTCCAGCAGTCACACCAGCTCGTCAGTGGGACCGGAAGCAGACGCGACGGTCTCGGACGCCAACGCTGTCGCGCCAGATGTCGCGGTGGATCGCGACGCCGTCGTGCCTGGACCGGACGCTAGCGTGGTGGGGCGTGACGCCGCCATCGAGCTGCCGGACTCCGCGGTGGCGCCGGATACCGGCGCGGCCGATGCCTCGAACGCAGAACCGGGAAGCCAATGCCGCAGTGATCTGGATTGCGGCGGCAACGGCGACTGCCGGGCCACGGAGTGCGTGTTTCCTTGCCGGTCTGACGCCGAGTGCCACCCCGGATTCGTATGTGACCCGGTGGTTTTTGAGTGTCGGCGCGACGGTGCCGTCCCCGGTGACCCTTGCTCGGGGACGGCAGACTGCCCCGGCGAAGCACCCTGCAATACCGAGCGAATGAGCCGAACGCCTGGTGGAATCTGCTTCTTCCCATGCGAAACGCACGAAATGTGCCCTTCCCAGACCGAGTGCGTGAGGAACCGATGTTTGAGGAGTTGCGGTTCGTCGCAGCACTGTCCACCGGCGCGCATCTGCGGGCCCTGGGTTGACGAGGACCCCTTTCGGACGGTGTGCGTGCCGATATGCATTAGTGATGCCGATTGCACCGAACCGGGGTTGTCCTGTTGGCGCGACACATGGATGTGCATTCCCTGAGACGACGTTGCTTGGGGGTCGGACCACCGCCGACCTCGGTGGGGAAACCTTCGGTGCGGAGACCTTGCACCCCTTGATGCGGGGTGGCAGCAGCGACTGCTGCCCACGACCGCTTCTTTTTTCGACGTGCGAAGAGATCTTTGGGCGCGTGCCGCGGTTTTCGCCGCGTCGGTATCCGCGTGGTCCGGTATAGCTTGCTAGCCGGTTCGGGAGGTGGATGTGAAGATAGTCTT
>JBCCZL010000173.1:0-16455 GCA_039187775.1 Myxococcota bacterium | reverse complement strand
TGACACCCCCCCCCCGCGCCTACGTGGTTTCGCGCACTTCCACAACATGGTGAGCAAAAAAATTACCTCGTCCCCGAAAGTTAGCTGTTGCATCCTCCAGCTCGACCGCCAACCGAAGGCGCAGAGGGTCTCGACCCGCCGGCCCAGGACTGCAGTTGCGGCGGCCATCCTCGACCTCGAGGGTGAGCATGACCTCGCTACTCGAACCAACGTCGGTGCGGGCCCCGCAGGCGGAGACCAGGACAAGAAATTGACGCTTCGACAGCCGACGATCGTCCGAAGAGTGCCCGGTTTCCAATCCGGCGTCGAAAGACTGCTGAACCATCCGACCCGAGCCTATTCGCCGGGGCACGCCGCGGAAGCGGAAGCATGACCGAATACGATCGTCCACAGATAGTCGTCGTCGACCCCCATCGATCGCGCGCGCGTCCACTCGGTACCATTTTCGCTCCGAAAGAACGTCTGCGCATCTCGGGACACGGCGACATAAGCCCCTCCCGGCTCCCGGGCGAGGGCCGCAAACTCCGCGTTCGCGTCATGCGTCAGATCGGTCCAGGCAAGCCCATCGGGCGACCGGTGGAGCTCATTCCGGTACGACGTCGCAAGATAGCCAGTGCCGTCCGGGGTGATGAACCGAATGTTGTTGCCGATCGTCGCGGATCGAAAAGTTCGCGCGCGGTTCTCCGATACGCAGGCCACGCCATCGCGACCACTCACCAGCACTCGATCCCCATCAAAGAGAATCCGTCCGCCGCGCTGCGCTCCACCACCGCACGCCGTACGAAACCCGTCGCCCTGAAACCAGCTGTCGCCCCCGTCGTCCGAGAAGTACGCGCCGCCGCGAATGTACACGAGGAGCCCGCCGCCGCCGCTCATCGCACGGATATGGCTTTCCCCGGGAACCGGCGTTGGATGGCGCACCCAAAGCCGGCCATCCGTACTCTGAAACAACCGACCTCCCGCAATGAACGCGTACTGCGTCCCATCCCACGCGATGCCGGAGCAACCCCCCCGCGGTCGTTCCTGGGTCCCGTCCTCGAGCACGAATGCGCTATCCGGCAAATCCTCCCAGTCGACCCCGTTCTCGCTCAGCACGATCTTCGTTGGGGTGCCCCAGCCGGCACAGGCGATGAACTTCCCTGCGCCGTACGCCATCCTGCCAAGGCCCGAATACTCGGAGTGGTCGTGACCGTTCGCCTCGAAAGAGTGCTCCGCCATCCACGTTTCGCCCCCGTCGCAAGACGTGAGCGTGCGGGCCGCGTGACCGTACGCCACGAACATGGGGACCTGCCCCTCCGGTGCGGGCTCCGCGTCAGGGACATCGCCATCGACCATCGGGGTCGCGACATCGGCATCAGCTACCGAAACCATCGCATCAGCTACCGGAACCGATGCGTCCTCCTCTTCGATCGGCGAGCCATCGGGGACCGGGACCGGCGGCGGCGCCACGCTCCCGACGGTTCCGTCGCACCCCAGAAGGCAAAGCAGAACCGCAAGTCCCCTCATTCGGTCACCAGGAGCGGAAGGTCGTCACCCACGGCATCGCGAATGCCCGAGTGGAACGCCGTCGCGTGGCTCGGGTCGACGCTGAGGTCGCCATAGCCGCGATCGCCGTTGACTTCGTATTCGTCCGGCCGAAGTCCCATCGCCCGAAGTACGTTGCCAAGGTACTGATTCCAGGTCAGCCCCTCTCGGAAATTCCCACGCTCGTCGGTCCAGTGCCGCTTCGGCAGCACCGTGCTCTCGCGATAGCGATAGTCCACGAAGCGACCCGTGCGGAAGAACCCGCCAGCGCTCCCAGCGGTCACGAGCGGCGTCTCCAATGAGAAATGAGTCTTGAAGCCCGACTCCTGAGAGAACTGGATGAGGCTGTTGTCGAGGTAGGTCCGCCCGTTTGCCTCTTCGACATCGAGCTTCGTGGCAAGGTCGAGAAAGATGTGTCGGAACACGCTCGTGACGTGTCGTCCAAGGGTGGCTCCGTCCCCCGCGTGGGCGACGCGCTCGTGCCAGTCGTTCCCATTCCACCCATCGACAAATGGATCTCGAGGGTAGATCGTCGCCAAGCTGGTCACGTTGCACATGATCGCGGTAGCGATCACGTCATTAAACAGCTGATACCACGATGCGTTGACGGTTTCGTTCACCGGGTTCCGGGTCAGTCGAACCGTATCGTTTCGAAAGCCTGCACCCTCCGCCGGCCGCTGGAGCTCACCACAGGAGACCATGGCGCTCGTCTCGAGGCGCCGCTGAAGCTCGGCCATCCGCTCCATATGGTCGGTCAGTCGAGTCCGGTCTTCCGCCGAGAGGCGCTGTGCATCGCCAAAGCGCCCGCTCGTCATTCCCCGATAGTGTTCGAGCACCCGATCGACCACCGGCTGACGCGGCATCGCGGGTTCGCTCGGCGTGATGTCCCCAAAAAGCCGGTCGAAAAGCGCAAGGGAGTTCTCCTCTCCCGGCACGCCTTCGAGACGCCCGGACCGAGCTGTCGGGTTGGAGTGCCCATACGCCATGCCCTTCCCCGCGCCCCCGCGGGAGTCGACGTGGATCGTGCGCTGCACCACGCCTGCGAGGCTGACGTAGAACGAGTCGGACCAAGCCATCACTTGGTCGATCGTCGCACGCTGGGCCCCATCACCCTGGTCGGTGGCCCCGTAGTTTCCAAGGTGACCGCCGGAGTGGTGCCCCATGTACTGCATGATGCCGAGGCCACGAACCACGTTGATCTTCGAGGCGAGGCGATCCGTCAGCAAGCTTGCGGGCGCGGTCAGCACCGGAGAAAGGGACGCATCGGAACCATCCACCGAACGGTCGAGCGCTCCGTGATGCGCCACATGCCCGGGAAAGAGCTCGAGCGTCTCCGGCGCGGCTCCATCGCCGGGAAACATGTTCGCCGCCGGGACTCCTCCATGGGTGGTGGCCATCGCGACGAACCGCTTTTGCTGACCGACTTGCGCCCTGGCCTCCTTGGAGAGAAGCGAGGGGAGGACCGGGAGCGCAAGGGTGAACCCTCCCGCACCGAGGAGAAACTGGCGCCGGCCCTTCTTTCCGATGTTCTTCATGGTCACTGTCCCTCCACAAGTCGAGTACGGAAGCCGGTGTCGAGCGCCGCAGCGCGGAGCAGATCGGTCAAGGACCCCCCGTCAGCCACCGCCTCCCGGAGCCCTTCGAGGGCGCATCCGTCGGAGGCGAGGCTTTCGCGGCGACGATGGGTGTAGCGAAAGTACTGGCGCGCAACACACGCTTCGACCTTCGGGCTCTCCGCGAGCAGCGCGTTCAGCTCGATGGCCCCGGTGACCGTGGTTGCGTCGCCGCTATCGACGCGGGGCTCGCTGCTCGCGTCGATGCCGTGGGTGTCGATCAGCATGCCATCGTCGTCGTAGACCGACTCTTCGGAGATGTAGCGCCCGAGCGCGTCGTAGTGCCCAAACGCATAACCGAGCTGGTTGATGCCGCGGTGGCAGCCCTGGCAGCTATCCGGAGCGGTCACCTCCTCGGCGAACGCGCGGCTGCTCATCGCCGGGTCGAGGTCGGGGATCGCGAGGTCGCCCGGCGGCTCGGGGAGATTGTCGCAGATCAGATGCCGCCGGATGAACACCCCGCGCAGAATCGGGTGGGGGTACACCGAGGGGATCGCGAGGACTCCAGCCCGGGTAAGGATACCCGCCCGTTCCGCCTCGGGGAGTTCCACCGGCGGGTCGCCCTCTTCCCAACGAGTGACCCCGTAGATTTCCGCAAGCGCATCGCTCCGGGGAAACGAAGCACGGGATTGCAGCAGGTCGGCCAGCGTGCCGCCTTGAGCGAAGACGTGATTCGTGAAGTCGGCGACCTCCTGCACCATGTCTTCGTGAAGGGTCCGGGTGGGCACGAAGGTATCGAAGAATGCATCGAACTTCGGATCCCCGGCACCCTCGTCGAGCCGTGAAAGATCCGCGATCCCGAGCCACTCGGTGATGAACGTGCCGAGCACCGCCTGGGCTCGCGGGTCGGCGATCACGCGATCGACCTGGGCCTCGTAGCCTGCGTCGGTCTCGAGCGCTCCGCTCTCGGCGGCGGCAAAGAGCTCCGCGTCCGGCATCGTGCCCCAGAAGTGGTACGAGAGCCTCGACGCGAGCTCGTACCCTTTGAGCGGCAGTCGTGCCCCCGGCCCTTCTCGCCCGACCTCGAACCGATAGAGAAACCGGGGCGAAACGAGGATCACCGCGATGAGCTCACCCACTCCTTCCGCGTCGATCCGGTTTCCGTCGATGTAGGCTTCGTTCCTCAGGAACGACCGTTCGTCGGGGTCGAGCGGAGCCCGAAACGCGAGCGTCGCGAAGCGGTCGATGAACCCATCGAGGCAGGCTCCGTCATTTTGCGAATCTGCGTCGATCGCGCAGGCCCCAAGGAGCTGTTCGAGACGGGCATCGTTCGCGGTCAAGGCGCTCCCGACGCCGAGCGCGATGTCGTACTGGGTGTCGACCTGAATCTGCGATACCGCTTGCACGAGTCGGCCGAAGCGTGCCTCGGACCGTCCGCTGGGCCCCTCCACCTGCGCATCCAGCGCCTCGTTCGGCAGTCGGTCGAGCGGCGCGGAAACCTCGGACCACACGTCGCCGGCGAGCTGAGCATCGGTCGCGGCGCCCAAGAGATCGCGAAGCGTATGGCGGTACTCGTCGGCGCTGAGCCGCCGAAGAGGGAGCTCCGTGGGAGCGGCCGCTTCGTCACAGGTAAACGTCGCGACCGTCTCCGACACCTCGTCGGGAGGAAACACTTGCGCTTCCTCGCCCCCGACGTTTTCTCCATCGGAGAACTGCCCGGTGCACGCCGACAGCATCAGCGCGAGCGCTCGAAGTCCGTTCCGCATCATCACCTCCATGCCCAAGATCCAACCTACGGATCGGAGGCAAGAGAGTCCGTCACCCTTTTCGCGCGGATCGTCAGCGCCAGCGGGTCGGCTCGGAAAACGTAGTATCTTCAACGCGATACTCGATCCGGCGGCCCTTCCGGCGACCCTCGACCGACCCGCTCGCGATCAGCGCCTGAAGCGCGCCCTGCGCCGTTCGAAGGGGCACTCCGAGCTCGCGCGACGCTTCCTGAGCGCTCTGATGCTCCGTGCGCGCAAGGTAGCGGAGCATTCGATCTTCGAGCGACTCTTCGCAGCGAGGATCGGGAATCAAGAGCGGCTCTCGGAGCTCGAGGCGGAAGTCGTCACCCTCGAGTCGCATCTCGCCCCGGTCCCCGAGCCATTTTCGCACCCGATAGCGAAGGGTTCGGAAGAGGCCGTCGTGCAGGTCTACATCGAAGGCGAAGCCGTAGATCTTTCGAAAGAGCGCGTCGCGCGAGACCGAGTCATTCGTCGCCAGCGCTCCGATCGCAAGCTGGGTGCGGCTTGACGAAAGCGGCTCGTGATCGATGCCGAGGAGCGTTCGGGCGAGCCGCTCGCCGAGTCCCGCGATCCGCCGAAAGCGACCGTCAGGGAGGAGAAGCAAAAGCACCCCCGCCGCGGCAAAGTCTCCGGCGGTGCAGATCCCACAGACGATTCCGGGGGCATCGCCCCGCGCATCACAAAACGCGCGAACCTCTTCCGGCATCGCCGCCGCCGAGACACGCGGGTCGAGGACCGCGAGATTGGCCTTGAGGGCATGACGCCGGCCTGGCCACCGCGCGCCCCTCAGAAGACTCTCTCCGGCCCGGTCAAACCCCGCGAGGTCTCCGGCCTGGGCCGAGGCGAGGAGCTCGCGAAATCCTTCGCTCTCGGGTGCGGCGACGGTGGGAATTCGGCCGGAAAGCGCCTGTTCCCAGGCCACCCAGGACCCCCATGGCGACGACACCACCGCGGCCAGCGCGTCGGTAATGCGGAGGGCCAAATGGGGGGCTCCCTCGAACCGTCGAATTCGCGACAGCACCAGGTTCGATAAGTACTGGGACTGGGGAAAGTCCTCGGTTCGCGCCATTCGGGATGCGCTTCGGGCGAGTGCTCGCGCCTCCTCGAGAGCGCCCCCCTCGAGCCGACCGAGGGCACGAATGCACGCCGCTTCAATGCGTCGCGCCGGCGAGGGGTCGCGCTGAAATGCGTCCGCGGCGGCCACCGCTTCACCCGCCCGGCCTTGCCCAAGGGCCAGCCACGCGTGAAGGAGGGTGGGCCGAGGAGACAATGACGCATACGCTTCGAGCCGCGGGAGATCCGCGGCGAGCACGGCACTCCTTCCGCACTCCTCGACCGCGAGGTCGTAGCCTGGCTCACTTTCGGCATAGGCCCGAAGCTCCTCGGGCGACGCGATCCGACCCTGCCCGGGCTCTGCGTAGAAACGCTGCGCTTCAAGCACGATGCGAATCAGTGATCGGGCCCCGGATGCGGAGCGGAGCCACCCATCGGAGGCACGAAAGTCGCCGATCAGACCTGCGTCAAAGGCAGCGCGGGCCGCGTCCGGAAGGCTCACGCCGCGAGTATGACCGATCTGGTACGTTAGGCGGGTGATGGAAACGTCGCTGCGCGCCGCACTGACGCTCCTCGGCGGCCTCGGGCTCCTTTCTGGGTGCGGTACCGGCGACACCCAAGTCATCGTCGTATTCGACGTGGATGAGAGTCTTCAGGCGGCCCTCGGCGAGCTCCGCGTCGAAATCTTCGATCCCGACGGCATCACCGTCGGCAACACGACGTTCGATCTCACCGACCCGTCAGAGCTTCCGGTGTTCGGTCTTCGCCTCGTCCCCCGGGGAGGCGACGCAAGCCGACGATTCTCGCTCCGCGCCGAGCTCACGGCCGCGAACGGCGACTCCCTCGGAACGCAACGCGTGGCCGGCCGTTACACCGAGGGCGAAGTGCGAGAAGTGTGGGTGGTCTTTGATGCAGGCTGCGCGAGCCTTGCCTGTCCATCGGGGTTCCGATGCCAGAACGACCAGTGCGTCGAAGAGTGCGTTGACCCTACCCCGCCCGGAGGAGTGACCCGGTCTCGGCCCTTTGCCTGCGGTACGCCGTGTACCGCCCCGTCCTGCCAGGGCGACGTGATCGCGAGCTGCGAAGCGGGCGCCCTCACCGTGGAGCGCGAATGCACGCTCGGTTGTGCTTCGATCAACGCCTGCCAGGAGGTCCTCGATAGCAATCTTGGACGGGTGGTCGGCGCACCTCCTCCCGAGCTCGAGGACCTCGTGATTCCGGCAAATGTGTTCGCCTTCTTCGACGGCGCCGGCGCGATTCAGGCGGATGGAAATGCCCTTCGCGGGCCAGGAGACTTCGTCAACGGCACGCGTTGGGAGCAGGTCGGCGTCAACGGACAAGTGTACGACGTGCTCACCGTTCGAAACCTCACCATCCCCCCCGAAAGCGTCCTCTCTCTCAATGGCGCCAATCCCTACCTTCTCCTCATTCACGGCGAGGCGCGGATCGACGGCCGGATCCAACTCGCGGGTCGCGCGGGCGCCGAGCGACCCGGCGGCGAGCGCGGTCCGGGCGGAGGCACCGATGCCACTGGAGTTGGCGGCGGGGGCGGGGGCGCAAGCTACGGCTCACTCGGCGGACGCGGAGGCGGCACCGGCGGTGCGCGCGGAGAAAGCTACGGAAACCCAGAACTGGTTCCGCTTCTCCCCGGATCGATCGGGGGAAACGGGGCATCGGGTGGTCGGGGCGGAGAGGGCGCAGGGGCGGTTCAGGTCACCGCACGCACCCGGATCGTGATCGGCCCAAGCGGTGACATCTCGGCCCGAGGCGATATCGGCGAGACGAGCGACACGGGTCCCGGCGGTGGAGGCGGGTCGGGAGGCGGTGTGCTCCTCGAGGCGCCAACCGTGATCCTGATGGCGGGTTCGCGGGAACGGATCGACGCCACCGGGGGCGACGGCGGTCTCGGCCGCGAGGGCGGCGCCACCCTTCCCCGCGCACGGGGCAGCGAGTCGTCGGAGCCCGGGGAGAACGGTCCCACCGGCGCCATGAGCGGAGGTGGCGGAGCCGGAGCAGGCCGCATTCGAATCAACAACGTCGACGGCAGTGGTCTTCGCACGTACGAAGAAGAGGTCGCACCCACCGGTGGACCGTTGACCGTGGGGGTCGTCGGTCGCTCGCCGCCCGAATGACGCCATGGTAGTTTAGCTCGGTGAGCGGCTACCAAACCGTGCGAACGCTTGCACAAGGCGGCATGGGGGAGGTAGAGCTGGTGGTTCGACGAGAGGGGGCGTTTCGTCGCGCGTATGCCCTAAAACGTCTTCGCGCCGGGTTTCGCGACGACCCCGAGGTGCGCGCGATGTTTAGCGAAGAGGCACGCATCGCGGGACTCCTGCATCACCCCAACGTGGTGAGCGTGGTCGATGTCGGCGAAGACGCGCGGGGCCCGTATCTCGTCATGGACTACGTGCAAGGGGTCAGTCTTTCCGAGCTCCTCGCAACGCTTCGCGCTCGCGACGAACTCCTGCCGATTCAGATCGCGCTCCGCGTATTTATCGAGGTTGCCCGCGGTCTCCACGCAGCCCACGAGCTGGTGAACCACGACGGGGTGCGTCTCGACCTCGTTCATCGCGATGTCTCACCACAGAACATCCTTGTCGGCTTTGACGGGATCGCTCGACTGACCGACTTTGGAATCGCAAAGGCTCGGCTCCGTGGCGACAAGACCAGCACCGGCGTCCTGAAAGGGAAGATCGGTTACTTTGCGCCGGAGCAGCTGCGCTTTCGCCCCGTGACCCCGCGTACCGATCTGTTCGCCTTCGGAGTAGTGCTGGCCGAGGCGCTCTCGGGCCGGAGGCTCTACGGTTCGGCGCCAGCGGACGAAATCGCGCGGCGAATCCTCGAGGAACCGCCCCCCGATCCCTATGACCTTCGGCCCGACCTTCATCCGGCCATGTTCGAGCTTCTCTTTCGACTCCTCGCGAAGGCGCCGGAGAAGCGGCCGAGTAGCGCCGCCGAGGTGGCCGCGGATCTCGAAGCGATTCTTGTGGAGGTACTAAAAGAGGAGCCTTCGTTTACCGTCGATCGCTTCCTCGCGCCTCGCTTTTCGGAACGAGCCGCCGAAGAGCACGAGTGGATCGAAAGCGTCACGACACGAGCCGAGGCATCCCGCTCAAAAACGCTCGGGCTCGCCGTCGCCATCGCCGGGGGGATCGCGCTCGCTTTAGGCGCGGGCTTATACGGTATCGCACAGCTCGGCAGCCACGACGTGACGGAGGCTGCCTCGGACCCTCCGGTTAGCGTTCAACCCGCAACCTCGCCACCGGCCGAATCCGACCCCAGCCACCGAATCGAAACCGAGGTGACCGCTGCGGTCGAGACCGCAAGAGCCGACCGGACGGCGCAAACCGATCCCACAGCGAGAACCGATCGCACGGCGCAAACCGATCAAACAGCGCAAACCGATCAAACAGCGCAAACCGATCAAACAGCGAGAACCGATCAGACGACGAGAACCGCTCGGACGGACGCGCGGGGCCGAACCCCACGGGCCACCGAACGACGACCCAGCAAACGCCCCACCCGGCTCACGCAACCTCGCGAAGCCGCTCCGATGGACCGGGGGCCGGAGCGCAGCCCCGGACCGGGAGCGATGGGCGGCAACTCCGACGAGCTGATGGAGTGGGGTCGGTGAACCGTTGGGTGCTGTTGCTCGGGGCTCTTCTGTTCGGGTTGCCGTGCCCCACGACGGCGGCAGCTCAGGCCTCGCCCGAGAGCGGGGCTTCGGAAAGCCAAACCTCAGAAAGCCAACCCTCAGAAAGCCAACCCTCAGAAAGCCAGCCTCCACTTCGTTCCGACCAAGACGTGTCGATCGTCACGCGCCGAGCCCGGGCACTCTTTGACGAAGCGGTCGAACGTCTTCGAGCGGGAAACGCCGCCGAGGGGCGGGACCTTCTTCGCCGATCGCTCGCGATCCTTCCAACGATTCCCACGCGCTACAACCTGGCAGTGGCGCTTCGACGCACCGGCGAAGTCACCGAGGCGCAGTTTCATCTTCGGCAGCTTCTGGAGGAGGGCCTGTCCGAAGCCCAACGTCAGCAGATCGCCGAGCAGCTCCAACCGCTTCAGCGCGAGATTGCCACCCTCGTGATTCACGTCGACCACCCCGAAGGCGCCGAGCGCGTCGAAATCGATGGACTCGAAGTGGGCGAAACTCACGCCGCGGCACCACTTCGAGTAGAGGTCGATCCGGGGCAGCATCGGGTCTCTGCCTATCAGGGCAATCTTCGCGGAAGTGGCGACGTCGAGATGGAACGTGGCGAAACACGCCAGCTCGACCTCTTGCTCCGGCCGGTTGCTGAGGGCGCCGCGAGCCCCTGGCCGTGGATCATTGTCGGCGCCACTGCGGCGGCGGTCGGCGTGGGACTCGCCCTCTTCTTTGGCCTCCGGTCCAACGACGATCCCGTCGATGCCTACCCCAACGCCCGGACCTTTGAAACCTTGACCGCACCCCGCTGATGTTCGGCCGGTGTTCTAGCCCGCTAGATGTCTACGGAAACGCGTCGCCTTTCGCCGCCTGGCCGGCTTTCCTCATCACTACTCGCTCCACGTACCACAAGCACGCCCCGAGGAGCGCTTTCAGACTGGACGAAGTCCTTCTTTGGAGGGCTAGAGCCAAGCGGAGAGGTCGGGCAGGAGGACACTCTGGACGTCCGCTTCGTCCATGTTGTCTTGGGTGACCATCGTTACGCCGGTATCCACCCGAGCCTCCACCGGCTCGCCCCGAAGATGGTCCACGATGCTCCGAACCCCGAGCTCCCCCATTCGAAACGGGTTCTGGAGCACAAGTCCATGAAGGTGGCCGTCGCGAAGCCCCGCGACGAGCGTCTCGCTGCTATCGAAGCCGACGAACTTCACCTCCCCGGCCTTTCCTGCGTCGCGGAGAGCTCGCAGCATTCCGAAGGTCGTCGACTCGTTGGGACAAAAGACTCCTTGGACCTCAGGATGACTGACGAGGAGGTTCTCGGCGGTGGCGTAGGCGGTTTCGGTAGTCGCGCCGCCGTACTGGTTGGTCGACACTAGCTCGATCGCTGGAAAGTCGGCCATTCCTTCGAGGAACCCGGCTTCCCGGGCCATCGTGCTCGCCGAGCCTTCTTGGTAGCGAAGGAGGAGCGCGGTTCCCTCCCCCTCGAGCAACCCACCGAGGCGCTCCGCCGCAAGTTTTCCACCGAGATGATTGTCGGTCGCGACGAAACTCACGCGACCGTCCCAGTCGAGATCCGAGTCGATGATGACGAGGGGAATCTCCTCCCGGGCCGCTTCTCGCGCCACGGGCACGAGGGCGGTGTCGTCGAGAGGAGCGAGCACGATGCCGTCGACGCCGCGCGCGATCATGTTTTCCACTACCTGGACCTGGCCGGTTCGGTCGTCCTCACGAAGCGGGCCCTGCCAGAGGACCGCCACGCCGAGTTCCTGTCCCGCCTTGTTCGCGCCGGCGTGGATCGATCGCCAGAACTCGTGGGTCGTTCCCTTTGGAATGACCGCGATGGTGCGCTCGGAATCCGTGGAGGATGCGCCGCCGGCGCCTTCTCCATCGCAGTCGCAACCAAACAGCAGGACCAGGGCAACCAGCCATCGACAACGCATCGGAGCGGAGCGTATCGACGCCGGAGGTCGATGAAAAGCGCGGCGCGGGCCAGCCGAGCCCACCCGAAAGCCGAACCAAAGACTGAGCGCTCGCATCCCTCGACCACGGCAGCGCATGGGTGAAGGCGAGGCAAGGCGCATTTCAAACTTCGGCGAGGCCTCCCCTGCCGGGCATATTGTTTTGGCCGCCGAGTCGATAGGATGCGCGAATGGCATCGCGAATCGCCCTCTTTTGGCCCGGGGACGCCCGGCGCAAACCGAACGAACTCGCTCTACCGAACGTCGAGGAAGCGACCCTCGGACTCGAACGGGCCCTCAAGAAGCTCGGCCGAAGCACCTATCGGGTCGAGGGCTTCCTAGAGAAGCCGCACGAAGCCATCGAAAAACTCGGACCGATCGACGACCCGATGATCGGGGTCTGCGTTCACTGGTTTTATGGTCCCCACACCACCGACGGGGTCATCGGCAAGGACAACCCGCTTCTCCTCGCCAGCAACTTCTCGGGGCAGTGGCCAGGGCTCGTCGGGCTCCTCAATACCGGCGCGTGCCTCGAAAGCCTCGGACGCGACTTTTCTCGTATCTGGACCGAGCAAGAGTTCAGCGAGGACGACGCGTTCATGGCCCGCCTCGAAGAATGGTGCGAGACCGGACGAATCCGCTACCCGGAGGATGCGATCGTTCACCACGCTCCGGTCTCGAAAGAAGCCTCGGCGACCGCGCGACAGGTGGCGGACGAGTTTCGGCGGCGGCGGGCGCTCCTCCTGATGTTCGGCGATACCTCGATGGGCATGATCAACGGCTACTTTGGTTCGCGCCTGCTTCAGCATCACGGGTTCACTGAGCACAAGATCGACCAAGCCTGGATCGTCGACCGCGGCCGACGCATCGACGACCGCCGGATCGACGACGCCCTCGCCTTCGTGAAAGATAAAGGCGTCACCTTTCACTGGGGCGAAGCGGGCGCCGATGACTTTACGGAAGAAGCGACCCGCGAACAGCTCCGGGACTACCTTGTAGCGGTCGACCTCGTCGACGAGTTCAAGGGCGACTGCCTCGGCTGGCAGTACCAGCTCGGCCTGATTCCGCTCCGGCCACCATCGGACTTCGCCGAAGGGCTCCTCAACTCGACCTGCCGCCCCGAGTCGACCGGAGACACGATCGCCTGCGCGACGGAGGCAGATCAGGGCAACGCAGTGCCGATGGAGATGATGAAGCGTCTCCTCAAGGCCAAGGGCCTGCATCAAGCGGTGATGTTTCATGACGTGCGCTGGGGCGCCGAACACGACGGCCGCTTTCTTTGGGTCCTGTTGAACTCGGGCTCGTGCGGCGCCTACGCGTTTAACCACGATCCCGATACCCTCGCGGGAGCCCACACCTATCGGCAGCCGTCGCTCTACTTTCCGACCCCCGGCGGGACTTTCGCCGGCGAAAGCCTACCCGGAGCGATGACCTGGGCCCGCGCCTACATTCGGAACGATGCGCTGCATATGGATATCGGCAGAGGAGAAGTCGTGAAGCTTCCTCCCGCAGTCCGCGACGCGTGGTGGGAAGGCACGACCCGGCAGTGGCCCTTCATGGCGGCGGATATGGGCATTGGGCGCGACACCCTGATGGCGCACTACCTCTCCAATCACGTGGCGGTGGCTTACGGCGACATCTTTGATGAGATGGTGGCGCTCTCCGCGGAGCTCGGCTTCAAGGTTCGGATCCTCCAGGACCGATGACGAAGCTCTATCTCGGAATCGACGTCGGCACAGGAAGCGTGCGTGCCGGCCTTTTCGATGGGAGCGGGGTCCGGCAGGGGATGGGGGTCGAACCCATCACGCTTCATCGCCCCGAAGAAGACTTCGTCGAACAGTCATCCACGGACATCTGGCGCGCGGCCGGCGTAGCGACCCGACGGGCCCTCGCCGAAGCCGGAGCCCCGGCAACGAGCGTCGCGGGAATCGGCTTCGATGCAACCTGCTCGCTGGTCTTGGTCGATGCCGAGGACCGCCCCGTCTCGGTGGGCGCCCATCAGAACGACGAGTGGAACGTCATCGTGTGGATGGACCATCGGGCGATCGCAGAGACGGATCGAATCAACGCCACGAAGCATCCAGTACTCCGCTACGTCGGCGGCCGCCTCTCGCCGGAAATGCAGACTCCCAAGTTGCTTTGGCTCAAAGAATCGCTTCCGAAGAGCTACGCCCGGGCGGCACGGTTTTTCGATCTGCCGGACTACCTGGTGTATCGGGCCACCGGTGCGGACGTGCGCTCGCTCTGCACCACCGTGTGCAAGTGGACCTATCTCGGCCACGAGGGACGCTTCGACCCGAGCTACTTCGAGGCGGCAGGCCTCTCGGATCTCGCCGCGGATGACTTTCGGCGGATCGGTCCCGATGTTCGAGCGCTCGGACAGACCGCGGGGGCACTCACCGACGCCGCCGCCCGCGAGCTCGGCCTCGTGGCGGGCGTTCCCGTGGGCGTGGCGGTCATCGATGCCCATGCCGGAGGACTCGGCATGCTCGGCGCCCGTGGGGGAGATGCTTCGGAACCACTCGACTTCGACCGGCGCCTCGCACTGATCGGAGGCACTTCGAGCTGCCACATGGCGGCGTCCGCCGAACCTCGATACATCGATGGAGTCTGGGGTCCATATTTTTCGGCGATGGTGCCCGACCTATGGCTTACCGAAGGCGGTCAGTCGGCCACCGGCGCCCTCATCGATCATATGATCGAGAGTCATGCGCGTGCCCCGGAGCTCAAAGAGGAAGCGGCCCGACGGGATACGACCGTCTACGCGATCCTCAACGAGTGCATTGCGCGTCTTGCCGAAGGGATGGACATTCCCGCCGCGCTGACCCGCGAACTCCACATTCTTCCTTACTTTCATGGAAACCGGAGCCCCCGCGCCGATGCGACGCTTCGCGGCATGATCTCCGGTCTTCGCCTCACCGCATCGGTCGACAGTCTTGCGCTGCTCTATCTCGCGGCGGTGCAGGCGATCGCCCACGGCACCCGCCACATCGTGGCGGCCCTCAATGACCGCGGGTACGCGATCGATACGTTGGTGGCCTGCGGGGGTGACATGAAGAACCCGGTCTTTGTCCGCGAGCACGCGGACATCAGCGGCTGTCGGATTCTTCGGCCGCGCGAACCGGAGGCGGTGCTGCTGGGAAGCGCGCTCCTTGGAGCCGTCGCGGGAGGCGCGCACCCTTCGATCGTCGACGCGATGAGGGCGATGGGTGCCGTCGGAGAGGTCGTTGAGCCGAACCCAAGGACTCGGGGTTACCACGACGCAAAACACGAAGTGTTCCAGCGTATGCACGCCGACCAGCTCGCCTATCGAGCCCTCCTCGGGCCTCCGGAACACTCCTAGGAGGGCTCGACCTCACGCCGCAACCAGAGCAAGCCGATGGCATCGACTCACCCGGGTTTCTCGATTCCGTGCGATCCTGGTCAGACCTTGTACTTGAAGGAAGATCATGAAGAAGAATCAACTCCTCGCTGTCGGTCTCGCTGCAATGTTCGGTTTTCTGGTGGCTTGTGCCACGCGCTCCGCGATGCCTACGACCATCGCTCAGACGCTCCCTCCCGTCGCGAACCAATACACCGAATGCGTCGCGATTTCCCTCTGGGTGGGGTCAGGACGTTCACTCAACGAAGCGGGTCAGATACCAGAGTCGGTTCGGGTTCCTTCAGGTTGGACTCCCGTCGGCGGCGGCGCCCGCGGCGAAACCGGCAGAGAAGGGATGATGATCCTTTGCCGCTGAAATCAATCTCCCCGCTGGCCGGGTGTCACTCCAGTGGAACAGCTCGGTCGACGAGATGACTCAGCGCGGCACAGCTGAATCCTTAGAAGCTGCACAATTATCTTGTCGGCTTGCACAAACCCGGATGGCACGGAGGATGCTCCTCTGAGGTCAGCCAGCCCGCGAGGGCTCCATCAGAGAGAGACTCGTCCCATGCGCCTACCGACCGTCATCGTTTCGATCCTCGTCCTCACTGCCTGCGGCTCTTCCCGCGAGGCGAACCCCGCCAGTGACGCTGCAGTGGACGCTCGACCCGATGGGGGCACAACCCCGGATGCCGAGGCTGACGGCGGTCCGAGCTGCGTACCCACCGAGTCCTACTTCGAACCCGGGTGCGCCGACGGAACTGAGCGTTTGATCACAGCCGGGTGTTACCAACCCTGCATGGGCCCCAACGACCGAAGCTGCCCTATGGGCACTCGGTGCCAGGCGACCATCACCAATCCTTGCGTATGCGAACCCGGTGCCCCCTGCTGTGACGCGTGCGGCGCCGAAACCTTCCTTTGTCTCGGAGGTTCCTATGAACTCGCATCCCTCGACGACCCATGCGACGGAACGCTCACCGCCCGAGATGTTCTCAACCTCACACAGGAGCGCTACGATCTCGCGCTCACGTATGGCAATAACGGCGGTACCGTCGGCGCCACCCTCGAGCTGCTCTACGATGCGGGACGACTCGTCTGCACGCCTGCGATCCCCACACCGTCCGGATCGATGGTCCCGGATCAGCCCGCCCAGGTCAGTATCGATGTGCGAATTCGGTTCCGAAGCGAAGATGGTTCCTTCGCAGAAACGGTAGAGACGACCCTCATCGGCGGCGCCGCATCCACGGGGGAGATTTCCGGCGGACCGACCTTCAACGCAGAGATTCCGGTGGACGCGCTCGAAGGAAACCTCGACCGAGCGCTCCTCGGGACCCCTCCGGCCACTCAGGTTCGGCTCGCGGGGAGCCTTATGGGCGCCACCGCGATGGGCAATGTGCTGGCCGACCTCATTCGGCCCGCACCCGGACCCAGCGAAGTCCGGCTCGTCGCAGCATTCGAGACCGCGAACTGATTCCGGTCACCGGGCGTCGCGAAGACCGCCGCCCCTTCGACCCGGGGTACCCGACGACAGGGAGATGGGTACTCTGAGCCGATGCGCGCGTTTCATATCACC
>JBCCZL010000172.1:0-16490 GCA_039187775.1 Myxococcota bacterium | reverse complement strand
TCTGGTGACCGATGCGGGCTGACTATCCGGTAAGACGGCAGGTTGCCGCGAAGATCGCGACGCAAAGGGCGGTCACCAACATCGTGAGAACAGGCATGCGCGAACGAAGTGCAGCCGTCATTCCGTCAAAAACACCAATCATTCCCGGACGTCGATCGGCCCGGTGTGTCAGGCCAACCACGTCGCCTGGCCCGACGGCCTCCAAGCCCCTCTACGACGCGCACCTACGACGGGAGATAGAAGAGAATCCCATCGCGCGCTTGATTTCGCCCGACAAGACCGAAACTCTGACGCCTTTGTCGGGAGGCCGAACGTGTGCGGAGTGATCGGATTGATGTACGGGGACCAGCGGGCAGACCTCGGGCGCACCGCCGGCGAGCTTCTCCGCACGCTCGAGTATCGTGGGTATGACTCGACCGGGGCGGCGGTTCAGGGAGAGGGCACCGATGTCACTTTGCGCAAAGGGGTCGGCGCGCCGTCACAGCTGGTGACTTCGCTCGGCATCGACCAGCTGTCGGGCCAAATCCTCTGCGGTCAGGTGCGGTGGGCCACCTTTGGCGCCGTGGACGAGAAGAACGCACAGCCCCACGTCGTCCGATGCCATACGTTCATCTACGGCGCCCATAATGGGAACGTCACCAACTGCGACGAGCTCAAGACCTGGCTCGTTTCCGAAGGCCACACCGTCGCTTCCGACAACGACGGGGAAATGGTGGTGCACACCGTCGAGCACTTCTTCGCGCAGCGCCTCACCGCCGACGCCGACTCGGCCGGTCGACGGCAGGCGATGCGACTCGCGATCGGCGACGCCGGACAGAAGCTTCGCGGATCCTTCGCCGCGGTGATCGCCGACCCCGTCTCTCGAACACTCTGGGCGATCAAGAACGGTTCCAGTCTCTACTTTGGCGTCGGCGGAAACGCCGACCGCGGCCCGAGCGCAAGCTTTGGCATCGCTTCGTCGGACCTGTCGGCGGTGCTGAAGATGACCCGCAAGCTCGTCGGGCTCTCGGCCGGTGAAGTGGTCGAGCTCGACGGCACTGGGTTTTCAGTGTTCTCTCTATCCGACCCGAGCCACCCGCTCTCGCGGCCGGTGCGTCGAAGCCGACTCCAGGCGAAGGACACTGCCCTAAAGCCGCCGTATCGAACGTTCATGGAGCAGGAGATCGCGGCTCAGGAGAGCACCTGCCGCGAGGTCCTCAAGATCTTCGCGGGCGGTACCGACGACGCACAGGCGCTCGGGGCCAAGGTGACAGACCTGAGCCTCGCCGACTGTGAGGCGATCGATGCCCACACCTATGAACTCATCGACCAGGTCACGGAGGCGGGGCTTCGCCGCACCTTCGACGAGATTCTGACGATTCCAGCGTTTCGGGGCCTCGTGGATGCGGCCAAGGAAAGCGAGTGGCTGTCCAGGCGTCTTGCGCGCGGGCCGGACGGACTCCATTCGTCCGAAGCGGGCCTCTTTGCTGACCTTTACCCCCTGGCTTCGAAGGACGACGAGAAGCGGGCGGTGGCAGTCCTCGACGCGTATTACGAGTTCGTGGAGAGCAGCGAGTACCGCGCCGCCGTCGACTCGTTCTGCTCGCTTTGCCAGAACACCACGAAGCAGGGTGGCCGAATCTACGTGGTGTGCTGCGGCACGTCATTTCACGCCGCCAAGGCCGCGAGCCTGTTCTTCGCCGCACTCGCGGGCGTTGAAATCCTGCCGCTCTTGCCCGGGGAGTTTCGTGGCCAGTACGCCGAGACACTTCGGGACGGCGACCTGATGGTGGCGGTGAGTCAGAGCGGCGAAACGAAAGATCTGATCGATGTCGTCAATCAGGTGATCGAGTCGGGGCTCCGCATCCAGCGCGTCGCGCTGGTCAACAATATCAACTCGACGCTCGCGCAGGAAAAAGCGCATCTGCTTCTTCCGCTCCACTGTGGCCCCGAGATCGCGGTACCCGCAACCAAGAGCTTCATCAACCAGCTCACGGTGTTCTATGGCCTCGCACACCGACTTGGGGAACTCGCGGGCCGAAACCTCGGACCGGTTCCCGATCTGCCCACGCTGATTCGCCAAACGCTAGACGAGACCGAGGAGCCGATCGAAGAGGCGGCCAAGCTCCTCTATCTCGCACCCAGCATGCACCTCTTGGCAACCCGACTCCTCGCGGTGGCCAAAGAGGGCGCCCTCAAGATCCGCGAAGTCGTGCTCAATCACGCCGAGGGATTCGAGGGCTCCGAGTTCAAGCACGGTCCGAACACGATCCTCGGCGTCAACACGGTGTACGGGCTCGACCAGGTCGAGTCCCTTCTCGATCGCCTCGCGGAACAGCTCGCGGTCGTGGTTCGCCGAGGGGCGGCCGACGGCCTCGACCCCAATCGGCTGGGGACGCTCGTGGGGACCGCGGCGAGGGTCTTCGACGACCGGGCGAGCCTCTCGGAGGCCGAAGCGGGGCTCGTCGACAGCCTCGACTTGCCCACGGTGGCTCAGGATGCGCTTTATCGCGACTACCCGCTGATCTACATCACCGGCCCCGACGCGCGAGACGTCGCGCTCACCGTGTCTCAGATCAATACCCATAAGATCCGCGGTGCAACAACGATCATCATCGCCGAGGATCATCCCGAACTTCGCCTCGCGGCGGAAAAGCCTCCGGCCGACAATCCGAACTATCGGTCGGTGTTCATTCCCCTTCCCCCAGCCGGCGACGCGCTTCAGACCGCGTTCTCGGCGACCGTCGCGCTCCAGCGCCTCGCGCTCCGCATGAGCGAGCTCAAGTACGCGCACCTCGATCGGCTCGGGATCGCCGACCACGGCGTCCACCCCGACGTGCCCAAGAACGTGAGCAAGTCCATCACCGTCGATTGACCCGTGTTCGAGTCCCGGGATGAACACTGGGCGACGGTCGAGACGTGGCTCGCCGCCTTCCAAAGGACCACGGCCTTCGAGAATCTTCCCGCCGCCACCCAAACCGAGGTCCCAGTGGTCGGAGAGATCTTTGCGTACTGCGCTGATCGACCCCTCGCGAAGGTCGGTCCGGAGGAACTTCGCGCGATCTTCGACACTCGGATTCCCACATCCTTCGGGATCTGGGCCACCGAGAGCTTTCGCGACGCGCTGCTCCCGTTCCTCCTTTGGGCGGCGAAACACGGTCGGCTCCGTGGACCAAAGATCGAGTACGTCGTTCGGGAGCTTCGCTCCATCCCGCTCTCATCGTTCCGTGAACGGGCCTCCGTGGGCACTCAACTGGCCTTCGCCGCCCACGACGACGGCGTCGCGCTCACCGACCTCGCGGCGATCCGCGCCCACGCGATCGGCACCGCCAGGCACGCCGATTTTGTGGATGAGTTTCTCCCGCCCGGTCCGATCTACATCGGCAACGGGCGAGTGTTGTATAGCCCGGACGGCTGGTTCGACCGGCGTCAGTCTCGGTAGCCTCGCGGCTCAGGTCCACTCGACGACGGCGATCGCGCCGATGATCACGTCCCAGCCTTTGGCGCGGGCCACCGAGCGGGCGCGCTGGCCCATTTCATCGGCGGTCGCGCGGGCGAGTGGCTCGGGGAGACCGTCGTTCCAGCCGGTCCGGCGGAGAATCGAACTCGACAGGAGAATCAGCCGGTCGCCGGGGAACACCGACCACGTGCAGTCCTCGGGCTCCGACCGCTCCCGATCGATCCACCGGGCTGGCGTCCATCGAAAGAGACCCTGCGGATGGAGCTCCGGAGAAATCACGTGGGCCTCGGTGGACCGGCTTGGCTTGTGGTCTCGGTAGAGCCACGCCTTCGACGCGCCAACCCAGGCGATCGACGCTTCGCGTTCACTGCAACAGGCGACGGCCAGCTGCACGTGGGGAAAGCTGTTTTCGAGCTGCTGCTCTTGTGCGGTCAAGCCGAGCCACTCTGGAACCGAGGTAAACGCGCGACGGAGCTCGCTTACGCCATCCTCCTCGCGGAGGCCACCGAGCACCGCGCCAAGCACCGGATCTGCGACCTGATCGAAATCGACGTCGTAGCCAGAGAGCGTCGCGTCCGAAACTCCGACCACTGCACCGCCCTCGCGACGGACCACCGCCACCCCCCGGCCCGCGGACGGATGCATCGACCAGATCGACACCTCGACGCTCATCCCGACGCCGAGGATCGCACGCAGTCGGTGGCGACAACAGCACAAAAGGTCGTGGCGGAGAGGAGCGTGGAATCAGCGTTCGAGATCTTCGAGCCGATCTTGCACTTCTCGGCGATCGATATCGGATTCCGGAGCGAGTTCGAGGTAGCGTCGGTAGTGGGCGACCGCCTGTTGCCGCTCGCCTCGTTGTCGGGCGACATCTCCCGACAGCCGGTAAGCGTCCGCAAGCCAGGACGGCGTCGACGTCGCCTCTTCGCCGATCCCGACGGCCCGCTCCAGCGCCGGGCCGGCTTCGCTTCGCTGTCCCGCATCGATTCGCAGTGTCCCGAGACGCCACCACCAGCGCCCCCGCGAGCTGTCTTGCTCGAGGGCACGTTCGTAAGACGCGACCGCGTCGCTCAGACGTCGAAGCTGGTCATAGCACTCGCCCATCGTCGCGTACGCCTCATAGCGCGAGGGCTTGAGCTCGAGGGCACGGGAAAGGTCTTCAAGCGCGCGCTGCACCGCTCCGGTGCGGACCTGAACTCGGCCGCGGAGCCAATATGCATCGCCGAGCGACGGGTCGCGTTCGATCGCCGACTCGACCGCGTCGAGCGCGGTTCCGAGATTGCCGAGCTCGAGGGCAACCCAGCCCGCGTACAGATGAAACTCTCCGCGGGAGCCATCGAGATCCACCGCCCGATCGAGATAGGCCTGCGCCTCTCGAAGCTCGTCGCGCGCGAACGCCACCCGACCCATGAAGTGCTGCGTCTCCGCCGAATTCGGTCGCTCCTCCGAGACCTGCTGAAGGGTCTCCTCGGCTTCGTCGATGCGGCCCGCCGACACGTAGGCCGCGCCCAGCCGAAGCAAGAGGTCGACATCGCCCGGCTGTTCCTCGAGGGCCTTCTGATACGCCTCCACTGCACGCTCCCCGCGACCCTCTGCCTCGAAGAGAAGCCCCCGCTCGAGCGAAAGGCCGGGCCAAGACGGATCGGCCTCGCCGACGGAGTCGAACACTTCGGCCGCTTCATTGAGCTTGCCGGCGCGCCGGAGGGTCACCGCCAATCCGAAGCGCGAGGACAGGTCCGAGCCATCCAGCTCCACCGCACGCCGGTACTCCGTCTCCGCCGCCGCCAGGTTGTTGCGGGCGAGTTCCGACTCCCCGAGCATTCGACGCATCTCCGAACTCTCGGGCACGCGCTCCCGCGCCTGGGCAAGTTTGGCTGCGGCATCGGTCGGCCGCTCGAGCGTGAAGTAGAGCTGGGAGAGCGCGAGATAGCCTGCGAACTCTTCGGGCGCGAGTCGAATCGCTTCAAGATAGTTTGCTTCGGCCGCGCCTCGGTTTTCGGCCGCTTCTTCGACCTTGCCGAGGTAGAGAATGATCTCTGCGTCGTCCGGATACTCCTGACCCAGCGCCTGCAGCTTGGCGCGAGCCTCCTGCACCTGGCCGACTTCCATCATCGCGCGGGCCGCACCAAGGTGGGCTTCCACGAGCGATGGGCGTTCGCCGGGTGCGGTCGGGGCGGAGAGATTGCCTTCGATCACCGCCTGAAATCGCGTGAGCGCCTCTCGGTAGCGCCCATCCCGCAGAAGAAGCCGCCCTGCGCCGAGGAGCGAGGCCGCGCGAAACGGGTCCGCCTCGAGCGCACGCTCATACGCACGTCGGGCCTGCCCTCGGTTGCCCG
This sequence comes from Myxococcota bacterium, assembly GCA_039187775.1. Taxonomy (GTDB): domain Bacteria; phylum Myxococcota_A; class Polyangia; order Polyangiales; family JBCCZL01; genus JBCCZL01. The sequence goes on along the minus strand of JBCCZL010000172.1, from coordinate 10,715 downwards.
CCGATTCTTCGATCTCCCCGACGAGGCTCCAGGCCGCGGCCCGGTCGGCCTTCGACGAACGGACTCGCTCCTCTTCGAGCGGGACTGCGCCCGCCGCAGTGCGGGCCAGCCGAAGCGCTTCGTCCGTGTCTCCGGCTTGCCAGACCACCCGGGCCTTGGCGGCGAGGGCCCCGGCATGCCGAGGACTGAGCTCCAGCGTTTGGTCGATCGCTGCGGCCGCCTCCGAAGTATTGCCTGCCGCGAGGTGTGCTCGGACGAGCCCCCAAGTTCCCCGAGCCCCCACCGTCTCCCCCGCCCCGGTGAACGCTTCGATCGCCGCGGCTGCATGGGTCTCCGCCTGCTCCGCGTCCGCGTCCGCCGCGAGGCGGAGAGCAGCTTCACCCATCACGAGCTGAGCGTACGGGTCGCCGACCACCGCCGAGGCGGAGCTCATCGCCAAATCGGGCGAGCCTTCGACGATTTGCACCGCGGCTCGGGCCAGACCGATCCCCGGTGCGTCCCCGCCTCGATCGTCGATTCGTCGAAGGATCGCGGCAATGCGAGATGCGCTCGCCGAGTCCTCTCCGAAGCGAACCTGAAAGAGCGCTTCGTGGAGCACACTCCTTGCGAGGAGCCCCCGATGGAGGCCCATCTCGCGTCGCCCTTCCGAAAGCTGGCGGAGGGACTGACGCACATCGAGATAGCTGTCGGTCGCCGCGGTCTCTTCGGCGTTGGTCACGAGGGTGTTGACCGTCGCGTCATCGCCCGCTTCCGGGAGGAACTGCTCCAACGCATAAAGACCGAAATAACCATAGTCGGTGTAACCGAGACCGAAGCCCACCCCGACCACCACCAGCACGAAGCCGAGGAGCACGAACACGGCCTTCGACCGTTTGGGTTTGTCCTGAGCAGCTTTCCCTCGCGCCTCTCTTCGACGCTTCGCCTCGTCCTTGGCGCGGTCGTTGTCCTCCGCGAGATTGAGCGAAGGCTCGGACGCATCAGCCCGCGCCGAGAGGCTGTCTCGCTCCTGGGGAATGTCGGCGAACTCCATTTCGTCCGACGGCTCTTCGGCGCCGAGATCGATCTCCCCGAACTGCACACCGCCTGGCGCTCCGCGCCCTCCGTCCGTGGGAATGTCCGCTTCGAGTCCGCCGGGAATGTCCGACGGGATGGGAAGGTCGAGCGAACCCCCCCCGGGCATGGAAACCGCTGGAAGTTCTCCCGATGCAGTCGGAAGGTCGAGCGCGCCGCCGCCGCCCCCCGAGGGGATCGGAAGGTCCACGCCCGCCGCCGAGGGCGTGGGAAGATCCAGCGAGCCCCCTCCTCCACCGGCAGGAATCGGAAGGTCGGCCGCCGCCACCGCGGGGGTCGGAAGATCCAGCGAACCGCCGCCTGGCGCTCGTGGAATCGGGAGATCGGGCTCGCGGCTCGTGGCCGACGGAATGGGAAGCTCGAGGTCTCCAAACGCGTCGGTGCTTGGAGCGCTCGGACTCCCTGTCGGGGCCAAGCCCTTCGGGCTTGACAGTTGAGGGCTCACCGGCGCGGGCAATCCCATCGGCGCGGGAAGGTCGATGTCGCCAAAGCCCTCGTGCGGCGCCGGAAGGTCCGGTTCGCGCGGCATCGGAAGATCGAGTTCGTCGAGCCCTTCGTCGAGTTCGTCGAACGGCGTGCGGGGGCGAGCTTGCGGAAGGTCGACCGTCTCTTTGGGCGCGGGCAAATCGACGGCACCCCGGGGAGCCGGCAGATCAAGTTCGCCAAATCCTGCGTCGGTGGATGCGGGGGCTTTGGGCGACGGGAGATCGAGGTCGCCGAAGGACACCTCGGCATGGGCGTCGGCCTCGTTCTTGTCGAGCATGCCCGGCGCAAACGGCGAAGGGGGCACCGATGGATTTCGCGCACGCTCTCCCGCAGATCGCGCTACCGGCAAATCGAGATCGAAGTCGGGGGCCGCACCCCCGGTCGCCCCTTTCGGCACAGGAAGGTCGGCATCGAGCGACAGGGGATCGGCACTGCCCTTCGGGACGGGGAGATCCGCGTCCAGCGAAGGAAAATCCGGGGCACCTCCCTTGGGCACCGGAAGGTCGCCGTCGAGCGAGAGGTCCGAACCGCCCTTCGGAAGCGGCAGATCACCATCGAACGAAATGTCCGCGGGCTTCGCAGGGGCGGCGCCCGGCGAGTTGGGGGTCCCCGCTCGAGGCGCAGGAAGATCGGCGTCGAACGACCCCAAGCCTCCAGCCGTGCCTTTGGGCACCGGAAGATCGAGATCGAGACCCGCGACCGCACCGGCCGCGACCCCTGCCGCCGCGGGGCCTGCCGCGCCGCCACGAGGTGTTGGAAGACCGTCGTCGAGGGCCCTGGAAGGGTGCCTGGGCCGTTGAGGCACCGGTGCCGGAAGATCGGCCTCGAGCGGAGCGGGTGGCCGCGGGACGTACGGCTTGGCGCCGACCGCGGTTTCTTCACCCGCGGGCTTGGCGGGCTGCTTTCCCGAATAACGTGGACCTCCCCCAGGTCGTGGGGCCGGAAGGTCGGCCCCAGGGAGGGGCGGTGCGATCGGACGCTTCCGGACCGGTGGACGCTTGGCGGTATCCACGCCCGAGGGTTTGGGGGCGCCCTTCGGCCCCGCGCCCGAATAAGGTTTGCGACCGCCGGTCCGCGGGGCTGGGAGATCGGCTGCCTCTGGGGCGCGACGTGGCGCTGGGAGGTCGGCGTCTGCGCGCTCCGGCGCCTTTGGCGTGGGCCGACGCGCGCGCTCCGGTCGACTGACTCGAGCCTGCAGATCCGGGTCGTTCGCAAAACTCGGCGCCAAGGGGCGCCGCTTCGGAGATGGATTCGAAGGCTGATTCCGAGGGGGCGGCGGCGGCGGTGGGTTCTTGGCTCCAGCAGGACTCGGAGCCGGCGGCTTCGGCGCTGGCTTGCGGACGCTCGGCGAGTCGCCGAGAAGCCCGGCCGGAGGGGCCGGAGGTGCGGGACGTACCCCACCAAGCGGGCCTCCGACCCCGACCATCGTCGGCTTGCGCGGCGCGCGCTTTGGGGGCGGACCTGCCGCATCTTCGACCGGTCCGGTTCGACCTCCGGGAAACACTCGGAACGACGCGCCGCACTTCGGGCAACGCATCTTGATTCCGCGCTCCGGCGGGGGCCTCTGGAGCGGATAGGTCGCCTTGCAGGACGGGCATTCGACTGTGCTCATCTCACCAACACTCGTACGAACTGGCTCATCCGGGCCCCGAGGGGCCCTCAGGGTAACACGAACCGCCGCCAACCGTCCCGAATTCATCCCGAGTTCCGTGGAGATCCGAGGCCGCATTGCGCGGAGGATCCCCGCCCTGCTATCACCGGGCCCTTGTCGGACAAGCAAACCATCGTCGTGGACCTCGCTGGGTCCCGCTACCGAATGACCTCCGATGCGGACGGCGAGCACCTGCTCCGACTGGCGGAGATCGTCAACAAACGGATCGAGGGTCTTGGTTCCAAGGCCGCCCGCTCCGCCTCCCCGGCTCAGCTCCTCGCGGTGGTCGCGATGGGACTGGCCGACGACCTCGTGAGCTCGGAAGAGCGACGCGCTCGCGTCGAGGACCTCACCCGGCGAGTGGTCACCGGCGCGATCGAACGCATCGATGAACGTCTTGCGACCGATGCCCTCGCTGAAGAGGACGGCGGGTGAGCCGGCCCGATCGCCCAAAGCGAGGGCGATCCTTCGACCTGAACCCCGAACAGGAGGAAGCGCTTCGCCACCGAGCGAAGGCTGAGCTTCGAAAACGCTTTCGCGCGGTGCGAGGCGCCGTCCCTAGGGAGTCACGTCAGGCGCGATCGGCGAAGCTGTGCGCGCATTTGACGGCGAGCGATGCGTGGCAAAACGCGACCCTGGTGGCCGGCTACGTAGCGATGGGAAGCGAAGCCGACCCCGCCAAAGCGCTCGCGGAACGGCAGGCGGCGGGGCAGAGCTACGCGCTTCCGGCGATGGACTGGGACGCCGACGAGGTGATTTTTCGCGAAGCCGACGGTTCTCCGCTCGAAGAGTCGGGCCTCGGCTTTCTCCAACCCCCAGAGAGTGCACCCCAGGTCGCGTTTGGGCAGATCGACCTCGTCCTCGTGCCCGCCCTTGCCATCGACGACCGCGGGTTCCGGCTCGGGTGGGGTAAGGGCTACTACGATCGGCTCTTGCCCCGACTCCCCAATGCGCTGGCGATCGCGCTGGTGTTCGACTTTCAACTCCTCGCGGAACTCCCGCACACGAGCGCCGACGTACCCGTGCCGACCACGGTGACCGACGCTGGCGTCCGGCAAAACTTCTAGCTAACGCAGGTTGTACTTCTCGAGCCGCCGGAGAAGTCGATAACGCGAGATCCCGAGGGCTCGCGCCGCTGCGCTGACATTGCCCTTTGCGCGGTCGAGCGCCTCGAGGAGTTCCACCTGTTCCGCCTGGGCGTGTTTCTCCCGGATCGCCGCCAAGCTCGGTGGGACGTCGGGTCGCATTCGGAGAGCCGGGGGAGGCGACGCTCGAGGAGGCTCGGGAGGAGATGACCGGGGGGAAGCTGGCGGGGCGGGGGAAGCGGGGGCGTTTGCGGACGCGGCCTTTCGCGAAAGCACCGGAAAGTCGTCGAGCGACAGTTCGTTGCTCTGGGCGAGGATGACCGCCTGTTCGACCATGTTTCGGAGCTCGCGGACATTGCCCGGAAACCGATAGCCGAGCATCGCGGCGGTGACCTCGGCACTGAACGATGGCTCGGGCCGACCGAGCGCTCGGGCGCGCTCCCGCGCGAAATGGGTCGCAAGAAGAAGGATGTCGTGGCCGCGGTCCCGAAGGGGCGGCACCTGCACCACAAAGACCTCGAGCCGGAATCGAAGGTCAGCGCGAAACCACCCCTCGGCCACCGCGGTCTCCAAAACGCGGTTGGTCGCGGTGATGATCCGAGCCTTTAGGCCGCGGGCACGTGTGCTCCCCACCCGCGTGTACTCTCGCTCTTCCAAAAGGCGGAGGAGCTTCGCCTGCATCGGAAGCTCGAGTTCCCCGATCTCGTCGAGAAACAAGCTCCCCGCTCCGGCCGCTTCGACCCGCCCCATCTTGGATGCGGTGGCTCCGCTGAACGCTCCTTTTTCGTGGCCGAACAGCTCGCTCTCCACCAGTGTCGACGCGATCGTGGTGCAGTCCACCGCCACGAAGGGCTCGTAGGCTCGGCCGGAGCGAGCGTGGATTGCACGGGCGACGACGCCTTTTCCGGTGCCCGTCTCCCCAGTGATCAGCACGGTCGTATCATCGGCATCGGCCAGCGCGCTCAAGCGTGAGCGAAGAAGCTGCATCGGCTCGCTCGCGCCAACGAGACCTCGATCGTCTTCCTGCGACCCGATCTCCGCAACCTGGCGGCGAAGAACCGCGACCTCGGTGCCTCGCTCGATTCGGAGTCGGCACTCGCGAAGATCCGCATCCTTCGCCACATAGTCGAAAGCGCCCCGCCGCATCGCATCGACCGCGACATCGAGATTCGGATAGGCGGTCGCCATTACGAACACCGCGCTTCCCACGGTGCGACGAAGCTCGTCGAGAAGGTCGAGACCGTCCGCATCCGGAAGCTGATAATCGAGCACGATGACGTCGAGCCGCGCCCCGGCGCAGGCCTCGCGAGCCTCCGCGGCGCTTCCACAGGTGGCCACGTCGTGGCCGCCGCCTTTGAGGACTCGGCCGAGCGCACGCGCAAACCCCGCATCGTCGTCCACGATGAGTATTCGACCCGGCACGCGGCTTCAGAATACTGAGTGCGACATTGTTTTCAACTGTGCGATTATGTTCGATCTTGCAGAACGAAATCAACCATGTTCGCACGATAATGCACGATATCAAACTTCGTAAGCGAACCGACTTTTCAGTCTAACTTACTGAATATAATAACAAAAGCAGCGTATCCCCCGCACCTGCGACCCCTGGCACAGCGCCTGCTGAGAGAGGCAGCGAGGAGTAGGTTCATGGCGAAGCGTGCGAAGATGTCGTGGTCGAACAAAGAGGCTCGGGAAGCTCTCGGCAAGTACGAGAAGATTGTCCGAATGATGGCTCGGCGCCTCCGGCCCGTCGCGCAAATCGGTCAGGCCCTCGACGAAGAGGACTTGTGCGCGGAAGGACGGGTGGCGGTGCTCGAGGCGCTCAGCACCTACCAGGGCTTCGGCATCGAAGAGCAGACCTGGGTTCGCACCCGCGTCCGCCAGCGAATGATCGACGCGATTCGTCGCCTCGACCTGCGGAGCCGCGACGAGATGCGCCTCGCGGTCCGGCATGCGGCGGGCGATGTCGCCGACCCAAAGGAGGCCGAGCGCGGTCGCGCGATCGCGGCTCGGCGCCTGGTGTCGATGGATTCGGCGCCCGCGGACTCCGAGCCGCTTGTCACTCGACTTCGGGATTCGCAGAGTGCATCGGTGGAGCATCTCGCCCACGCCAAGAAGCAGAAGGACCGCCTTGTGCGGGCCCTCGACATTCTCCCGCCCCGGCAGCGGCAGGCGATTCAGCTCGGGCTCTTCGAAGGACTTTCGCTTCGCGAGATCGGGGGCCTCATGGGGATCAGCGAATCTCGAGTGTGCCAGCTGCAAAAGCGGGCGGTTCAGCATCTCAATAAGGCGATCACGGAAGGCACCGACTACGAGCGCAACGCCGCTTAGCCTTTCGCTTCGTCCGACTCAGATCGTCGGACCCGGCGAATGGCGATGTCATCCCCCCCCGATATCTCCTGCGTTCGCCGGGACCCTCAGGACGCCCGCCCCACCTCGGCGGGCGTCCGTCTTTAACGAAACTGCTCGTTAGAGACCACTCGCAAAAGCTCTGCGCGAACAAAGCTCCCCCGAACGAAGCTGCGCGGAACAAAGCTGCGCGAACAAAGCTCCCCCGAACGAAGCTGCGCGAATAAAGCTGCGCGAATAAAGCTCCCCCGAACGAAGCTGCGCGAACAAAGCTACGCAGCTTCGAGGAAACGCAGCTTCGAGGACACGGTTCGGGTCAGGACGGCGCGGGCACGCGCACCGCCTTGGCTCCGGGCTCGGGAGCGTGATCGAGCAAGCCCTCTACCACGAGGGTCAGCGGTGGAGTCTTCGCGTGAAAAGCGCTTCCCCAGGCAAGGTTCACCACCTTGACGGTGGACTCTCCACCGGCGACCTCGATGGTGATCCAGTCGCCGGTCTCAATGTCTCCGCTGTAGCCCACCCCAAAGAGCAGGACGCGCTGCGATCCGAGCACGTACGACCGCTCGAGCACGCCGGTGAAATCGATCTTGTCGTCCTGCTCAGCCACCGTGGGCCGACTATAGGTTCTCGCGGCGCCGGCACCAAGCGCTGGTTGGAGCCCTTCCTATTTGGCCCTGATGTCTCGTCATCAAAACGCAGGTTCCGCCGCGGATGGGTCGACATCCGCCATGCAAAGCCCACGGAGCCCCACCCGAGTCTGTGAGGTTTGGCCGTCGTACTGGATCACCGCCATATTTCCTGCGAAGTACTTGCCAACGATCCGCACGACCATCGCGGTCCGTGGTGCGCTCCGTGAAGGAACGACGACCGACCGTCCGACGAGCTCCGGCCCGCGGAGGGTCGCCACCACCGCCGCATCCGACGATGCCATCTTCTTCTCGACCCCGGGAATCGGGGTCTCACCGAAATGAAGCTCGGTTCCGCCATAGATGTATTCGGCGATGCAGGGGCCTGCCGGGGTCTCCACTACCGCATACAGGGATTCGTCGCCCGGCTCCGCATCGAGCTGCATCAACCCGCAAAAGATGCACCCGCTCGCAAACACACCAGCCACCGGCGCCACTGCGGCCGCACCGAACATGCGCAGGCCGAGCCGGTCACTCGCACTCTGCACTCCTCGAACCTCGGCACGCACCGCGGTCACGAAATCGGTGTCCACGTCGATCCGCCGTTCGCCCGCAACGCGAATCGCCTCGTCGCTTGCAAGATTGTCTGCCGAACAGTACGTGCAGCGAACTACCGCCTGAGGATCGGCGAGGCGAAGGTCCCCTCCACAGACGTGGCACCGGTACGGGGCGCCAGGCTTCACCGGAGGAAACGCCGCGGCGGCGGCCGCCACCCGCCGAACGCGCCTCCGGACCACGAGAAGCCCGATCAGGAACCCGAAGAAATAGACAAAGAAGGGGCCGCCGCAGGCGAGCGCGGCGAGCTGCATCTGACGCCCGCTCGAGACCAGCGCCATGCCGCTCACCAAACAGATCAGAAGCGGCGCGCCGAAGAGAACAGAATACGCGACGTATCGCGCGGTCGCGGTCCACAGCGAACGAACCACCCGCTGATGGGCCCGCGAAATCTGAAGCTTCTCCCGCGCGATCGATGCCAGGGCCTGGGCCGCCTGCAAAAGCTCCGATCGCGTCGCCTCGGGCATCGGACCGACATGCCCACAGTAGTCGCAGCGAAGGGTGTCCGGCTCGGCCACACTCACCGGAGCGTGGGCTCCGCAGTTCGGGCAGTCGGTGACGATCATCGAGCGAACACCTCACCACAGAACCGTCGTCGATCGAGAAGAAATCGTATCAGAGCGCGCGAAGGTCGGTGCGGTCGGCATCGCGCGAAAACACCGCCGGCATGCCGATCGGTGCATTCACATCGATGGTCTGGCCTCCCTCGAAGCGTTCGCCGGTGAAGACATGAAACCACGCCGCACCGCTCGGAAGATAAACGCTCCGAGTCACCGCGCCTTCTTCGAGCACCGGGGCCACGAGGAGCGAGTCGCCGAGCAGAAACTGGTCAGAGATCTGCCAGGTCTGCCGGTCCTCGGGAAACTCGAGGAGGAGATGCCGCACCATCGGTCGGGAATCGGTCTGGGCTTGGTCGGCGAGGGCTTCGAGCTCCGGGGCGAGAGCCGCATGGATCGCGGAGAACCGCGCAAAGTGAGCGATCGTCTCGGCATCTCCGTCCCAGTTCCAGTTCTCCTCCCGCTCATCCCCCTCGTGCGTCCGCATGACCGGACTGAACGCCCCCAGTTCGACCCAGCGGAGATACACTTCCTTGGTCGACGGACCACCAGCGAATCCTCCGATGTCGAGGGTCACATAGGGAACGCCCGCCAGGCCCAAGTTGATCATCGCCGGCACTGCGGTGGGAAGCCCGTCGGTCGGACTGAAGGTCGCCTCCTGGTCACCCACCCAGTGCAGCATCGAATAGCGTTGCACCCCGGTCCACCCGCTCCGAGCGAAGAGCACCCAGTCGCCATCGGGACGAGCGGCGTCCATCGCCTCGCGGTTGACGCGGTGCCACTCCACGGGAAAGCGGTTGTGGTAGGCCCGCGGATCGGAACCATCCGCGAGCGTGACGTCGAGAGGCGTCCATTCGCCGAAGTCGGCCATCCAGCCGTCGATGCCATCGGCGACCATCGCTTCGAGAAACCCTCGGACATAGGCATCGGTTTCCGGACGAGTAAAGTCCGGATGACTCGAAGTTCCGTTGGGTGCCGCGAACACGTCGGATGCGCCGGTCTCGTCGCGGACGAGAAGCCCCATCTGATCCATGTCGGGAAAGTGATCGGTGAGGTTGGTGTCGATGAACGGGTTGGCGTAGGCGAGGAACCGAATTCCCCGACCTTGGAGGGTGGACGTGAGCGCCGGAATGTCGGGGTACAGCGAAGGGTCGGACGCCCACCGGTACTGCACGCCGAAGCCGCCGCCAATGTTCATTCGGACGCCGGTCCAGTCCTGGCTCCAGAGGGCGGCCACATCGATGCTGGCCGCGTCGAGCGCGTCGGCTTCGGCCAGTACGATATCGCTTCCCCCCTGAATGCTGATCCACGGCGCGGCGAACGCCCACGCCGGCGGGCGGGCGGGGCGACCGACTTCGTCCGAAAGTTGACGGATCACGTCAGACGGGGTGGGTCCGTGAAACACGGTGAAGTCGAGCATGTCTCCGCTCACGACTTCGAACCGGGCGAGCTCCGGATCGGTGGCGCAGATGTCGACCTCGACGCGAAAGTCGGTGTGAAGCAAAAGACCGTGGCCCCGCGCATCGAGCACGTAGGGCATCGGGAAATAGGTCGTGTGGGCGTCCCCCGCGAACACGCGTGCCGCACCACCGGTCCGGCCGATGCCCTGTTCGCTCACAAACACCGAGAACTGTTCCCCGGTCTGATCGGTCGCGTTGTATTGCTCACCAAACCCGTGAAAGCTCCCTTCCTCATCGCACGCCATGGGGAGATCCAGCGACGTGAAGGCCCCCGAAACAGCGACGGTGATCCGGGTCCGCTCCATGCCACCCACCAGCCGAACCGTCGCCGTACCGTCGCCCCCACGATAGCGAAGCTCTACCGCGTCGCCAACGAGCTCCGCGCTCTCGAGGGTGTCAAACGACGTGACGACCTCGTTGCTCCGTTGGAATTCCCAGATGCCCGCGGGAGCTTCGCCCAGGAGGTTGTCGAAGGTTCGGCCCTCAAACGCTCCACCCCCGGTCGACCAGAGGGTCCGGTCCCCCTCGACCAGATCGATCCGCGTCCCGCTCACCCGGACGACGGGGCCACCGGGAAGGGCGAACTCCTCGGTGGATGGTCCATCCGAGTCGGAATCACAGCCGACCGCCAGAAATACAAGCGCCGGAACGGCCAAAGCAAAGTCGCGAAGGAAGGACGTCACGGCGAAAGGATACGTGCCTCCGGGGACGCGTGCATGATTAGGCGCGCATGCCAGACCGGGACAACCTCGTCGCACGGGTGTGCCCCGCGGAGGGACACCGACGTCGCGAGACCCTTGAAAATCATTCCGATC
>JBCCZL010000171.1:0-16610 GCA_039187775.1 Myxococcota bacterium | reverse complement strand
CAGCGCAATGTTCAGCCCCACCCTGGGACTTCGGTGATTTCGTTCGAGACGATGACCGTCACCGCAGGCATTCAGGCGATCGCCAACATGATCGTGAGCCGGGAGCGCCCATACGGTCGGACCTGCGGGCTCGAGCTCAGCGAGGACACGCGGATGTGCGACGCGAACAACCGCTTTCAGTCCTTCTTCAGCGGTCACACCTCGCAGACCTTTGCTGCCGCGGCGCTCACCTGCACCCACCACATGAACATTCCCCTCTACGGCGGTGGCCCAGAGGAGGTCATTCCTTGCATCACTGGGTTCGGGCTCGCCACCGCGACGGGAATGCTCCGGATCGTGGGCGATCGGCACTTCATGACCGACGTGTTGGTCGGCGCGTTTGTAGGCACGGGCGTCGGCTTTCTTCTTCCCTGGATTCTCCACTACAACGGTGAACCCGCCGAGCCGCTCGGCGGAGCTGCCGCGGAGGAAAGCGACGTGACCATCATGGTTGCGCCCTCGCCGAACGGGGTCGGTGCGTTCGGGACTTTTTGATGTGGTGGGCCTTCACCGTCCTCCTCGGGTCCAGCGTGGCGTCGTCCCAGGCACCCCCCGAGGGAGAGACCGAAGCTTCTGACGAGCTGACGGAACCGCCCGCGGCGAGCGATGGCGAGGTTCTGGGCGTCGATCCTGACCGGGTTCCCGAGCCGCCCGCGGACCGAGAGGTGTCAGCGCCGCCGTCCGAGGAAGACGTCCGTCGAGGAGTCACCCGCGAGTTCGAGGTCGAGGGGCGACCGCCTCCCGATGACGAAACCTGGCTCGACGGTCCCCCACGCTGGTTCCTTGCGGGCGCCGTTGACTTCGGCGTGCTCTACTTTCGACCCCGGTTTTCTGGAGGCTTCGGGACGCCGTATCGGAGCTGGATCGGCTTCGACGTCAACCCGATCTTTGGCGGGGAGGGTGTGGGCGCCTATGGAGGCCTTCGCTTCGCCGTGCCCTTCGTCGATCTCCGGGTCGGGGCGCGTTACTTCTTCACGTTTCGTCGTTCGTTTCTCGAACCACGGGATAGCTACGATCATCTCCAGATCGAGTCGCGAGCGGGCCCGAGCTCCCGCTATCTGTCGCTAGAGAGTGAGCTGTCGATCGACATTCCGATCGGTCCGACGGCGATCGTGGGCGAGTTTGCGATCACCGCGGTGCAGTTCGTGGACGAGGGGTTTTATGTGTTCGAAGAGACGATCAGCGTCGTCGTCGACCCGCCGTTCGTGCTCCGCGGCCGCCTCGGTTATGCGGTGGAGTTCGGACCCGACGAGATGATCCAGATCGGCCTCGTTGGCGAGATCGTACGCCTTCCGGGGCGCGACGTTTGGATCGCCCGGGCGGGTATCATCGCTCGCATCAACCTTTGGGACGACGTTCAGCTGCGCGGCACGGTGATTCCGCCGGTCGCGAGCCCCGACACTCTGGGCGCCGGCGGTGGCGATTCGTTCCTCCTCGGCGTTCGGTTCCGTTGGGCCACCCTGTAGCCGCTCTAGAGACTACCGTCGGTGAGGCGCGTCGGTGGTCGAGAGGTGGCGGGCGAGCTGATCGGCAACGAAGCGAACCCGCGGAATGCGGTGACTCCGGGCGTGCATCACCAGAAGCGAGTCGAACGAGAGCTCCTCGATCCGATCGCTGACCTGAACAAGGCGCGGATCGGCGTTGCCTGCTCGTTCACTGGTGACCGCCAACCCTGCGCCGGCCGCGACCGCCTCGAGGATCAGGCCGGTGTGGCTCAGGCGAACGCTCGGAGGCCGGTCGAGTTTGGTCGCGAGCCATCGTGCGCTGGCCACCGACTGCTCTTCGTTGAACCCGACCCAGCGACACGCCTCGAAGCGCGCGTCGGTCCAGGCCTCGGGGTGCTGCTCCACGTACCGCGGGGCTCCGTAGATCGCGTAGTGGCCGCGTCCGACGCGGCGCGACCGAAGGTTCGGCTGCGTGGGTGGGCGATTGCGAATCGCAATATCGGCATCTCCGCGTTCCAGGTTCACCGTCTTCATGCCCACGATCACTTCGATCTGGAGTTCATCCACCCCCGCGACGATTCGGCCGAGGTCCCGTGCGAGAGCGCGCCCCACGACTTCTCCGCACGCGATGCGGACCCGGCCGGCGAGCGACCGTCCGGCGCTGCGCAGGAGCTGTTCCATCCCGTCGGTCGCCTGACGCATCGTCTCGAGCATCGGCAAAAGGGCGCCGCCGAGTTCGGTCGGGACACATCCCTTGGTGGTTCTTTCGAGAAGTGGGGTGCCCACCCGGTCCTCGAGTTCGGTGAGTCGTCGTCCGACGGTTGGCTGACTCAGTCCGAGTCGGTGACCGGCCTTCGAGAGACTTTGCTCCTCGAGAACCGCGAGAAGGACCCGGAGGTCGTCCCAGTCCTGTCCAATCGAAGTCATACGAATATGAATATCCCACAGAGGAAACCGGCCATTCCAGAGCGTTTCGACCCGAGCCAGGGTTCCGATATGCAAAAACGAACAATTGGCAGCAAAGGCCCCGAGGTTTCTGCCCTGGGTCTCGGACTGATGGGAATGAGTGACTTTTACGGAGGTGCCGACGAGAGCGAGAGCGTTCGGGTCATTCACGCCGCGCTCGATGCGGGCATTCGGCTTCTCGACACCGGCGACTTTTACGGTTCCGGTCACAACGAGATGCTCCTCGCGCGCGCCCTCGCCAGCGCTTCAGTGCCGCGGGATGAGGTGTTTATTCAGGTGAAGTTCGGAGCCCTTCGAAGCCCAGATGGAGGGTTTATCGGATTCGATGGGCGGCCCGTCGCGGTGAAGAACGCGCTCGCCCAAACGCTCCGCCGTCTCCGAACGGACTACGTCGATCTCTACATGCCCGCCCGGCTCGACCCGACGGTGCCCATCGAAGACACGATCGGTGCGATCGCTGAGTGCGTGACGGCGGGCTGGGTGCGCCATGTCGGTCTCTCCGAAGTGGGCGCGGAGACGATCCGTCGCGCCCAGGCGGTCCATCCGATCACTGGGCTTCAGCGGGAGTATTCGCTGATCACGCGCGAGATCGAAGCGGAGGTGCTTCCGACGCTTCGCGAAATCGGAGCGGGGCTCACCGCCTATGGAGTGCTCTCCCGCGGTCTGCTCAGCGGAAAGATTCGGCAGCCCTCGGACCTCCAACCGCAGGACTACCGGGCCCACCTTCCGCGTTTCCAGGGAGAGAATCTTGCCCGGAATCTTCGGTTGGTCGACGCACTCGTCGCGATGGCGGAAGACAAGACCACCACCGCGAGCCAGCTGGCGATCGCCTGGGCCCTTCACCGCGGAGCCGATGTGGTGCCGCTCATTGGGGCGCGTCGCTCGGAGCAGCTCTCAGAAGCCGTTCAGGCGGTGGACATGACATTGGACGATGACGAGATCCAACGGCTCGAAGCGGCGCTCTCCCCCGAGGATGTGGCCGGGGACCGATACGATAGGTTCGGCATGGCCATGATCGGCGACTGAGTCAGCCTGGCCCGCTTCGCGAGGAAGGTGTCGCGTGGGAGGAGACGCTCGGGGACGGGGGCTCTTCCTCCCACGTGGCACAACCTCACCCCGACTGCCTTCAACCTGTCTCCTCGAGGGACACACCGCCAGTGGTCGTCTCGGTTTTCGGGGTGCCGGGGCGGAGCCCAAGAAAGCGCGCCGACACCGGCATACCACGTGCACATCTTCCTCCGGTCGGTCGGATGAACCGATCATCGAGGAGGTGTCTTGGTCTTCCGCTTCTCTTTTCTCGCGTGGGTGGTCGCGATGGGCTGCGCCCAGGATGCGCCCCCGGAGCCGCCGGTCGAACCCGATCCGGTGCCCAATCGCGTGCCCCTCGATGTACCAACCCTCGACGCGAGCGGCACCTGCGTCGAGCTCCTTGCCGGGGAGCGTCTCCTCTCGGTAAGCGCCGAGGGGGACGCCTGGCTCGTTCGAAACGGCCCGGGGGCGGTCCTTCGAGTGGTCCAACCCGACGGCTCGGCACGAGAGTTCGAAGAACGCTTTTCGACGATCGCCGCCGGACAGGCGTGGAGTGATGACGCACTCACGATGATCGCCGACGGGAGCCTTTGGCGCCGCGAGGGCGAGTTCGTCGATCCCATTCGATGGCCCGAAGAGCTGCCCCCGCCGACGATGTTCTGCGGCGATCCGCTGTTCGATGGGGACGCGTTTGTGATCGCCGACGGCCTCTACGAGCGGGCCGCGGGGCAATGGTGGCAGTGGTCACCCATGGCCGGAGGCTTTGGCACCGTGCAGTTCCTTTCCGACAACGGTGGGGCCTGTTCGGGGACGGCCGGAGTGACCCTCGTCGGCACCGACGCCGGACTTTGGTCGGTGAGCTTGGCCGACACACAACCCGTATCGGAGCTCACGGCGACCACCGAAGCCGCGTTCGATGACAGCTTCGGTACCGCGGCGCTCGTGGATGGAGCGGTGCACTTTGGGCCGAGCTGGGAGGCGACGACCTTTGAGGCGGGGCCCGCGACCAAGCTGGCGGCAGCGGCCGGCGTGCTCTTCGTCGAGGCGGGTGGACGGCACTACCGATACCGCGATGGCGCGTTCAGCGAGGTCGACCTCGCGCTGGAGGGCTCGGTCGAGCTTCATCCGCATGCCGCCGGTGGACTCTGGGCCGATACCGGGAGTGCACTCTGCCACCGCTCGGTCGAGCCGCTCCTTCGCCTGAGAGGGGTGCGACCCTACGAGCGCCTCGCTCCCGAGGCGTTTGCGATCGAGGTCCTCGAGCCGACGACGAGCCCCGTCGATGCGCGTCTTGACGGAGTGGCGCTCGACGTGTCGACGGGAGTGGTCAACGTCACCGCACAGGCGCCGGGTTGGCACACGCTCGAGTTTCAGGCGGTCGGTGGTCCGACCCGCTCGGTGCCCTTCGAGGTGGTGTCGATGGACGCGGGGACCTGGCTCGAAGACATCAAGCCCATCTCGGACGTGCACTGCGCCGGCTCCGCGTGCCACAGCGCCGACCGCGACGACATGAACCGACCCGGTCTTTCGACCTACGACGATTGGGTACACGGAGCGACGGCGATTCGAAATCGTGTGGGAATGACCGGTGACATGCCGCCTCGGCAGACCCGGATGCCCACCTGGAGCCCGGAACTGGTGTCGACCATCGTGGACTGGATCGACGGAGGAATGGTTGAAGGCGATGAGTAGATTCTTGTGTGGATGGTTTGCGGCGGCCGGACTCGTCCTCGGCTGTCAGGGGGATGTGGGGCCGTCCGGACCGATGGGCATGGATCCGGACCCGCCGACGCCTCCCGGCAGTCAGGCGCCTCCCCTTCGCCAGTCCGTGGGTACCGCGGAGTTCCCGGAGGCGCGAAACATCGCTCGAATGACGGCGGATCAGTTTCATCGGTCGCTCGAGGTGGCGACCGGTCAGCGTTGGGCCGATTTCGAGCGATACGCGGCGGCCCTCGGCCGCCCGGACTTTGCCGAGGTGACCGAGCAAGGGGAGGAGCTCTCGGTGACCTTCGACAAGCTCATTCATGACGCAGCGCGCGCCACCTGTACCGCGGCGGTGACCGCCGATGTGGAAGGAAGCCGGGGACCGGGCACGATCCTTCGCGAGGTTCATCTCACCGACCGGGACCCCCAACGGCTGGGCGAGAACATCAAGTACCTCTTTCTTCGATTTCTGGCGACGGAGATCGTGGACGACGACGACCCGCGGCTTACGCCGTGGCTCAACGTGGTGCTCGCACCAGGACCCGACGGGGCAGAGCTCACGAACGAACAGATGGCTCTTCGCTGGAGTGCGGTCTGCATCGGCCTCGCCACCCATCCGGACTTTCTTTCCTACTGAGGCACGCGATGACGAACGAAAATGCACTTGGTCGACGGCCTTTTCTTGCGAGTGCGCTCAGCGGAACGGCGGCGCTTGCCCTCGGTCCCGCCGCTTCGATGCTCGCGCAGCCAGGCGCCGATCGGCGTTTCCTGAGCCTCTATTTCAACGGCGGTTGGGACGTGCTTCTCGCCATGGACGCGCGTGACCCATCGGGTACCTACTCCGATGAGCTGAATCTCGGCACCGAGCTTCTTCCCACCCAGTATCAGACGCCGATCAATGTCAACGTGGGGGGCCGGGAAGTCCTCTGGGGGGCGTCCATGCGAGAGCTCGTTCGCCACGCGGATGTGCTCACGCTGTTTCGTGGCGTGAACATGAACACCGTGGCTCACCCGACCGGTCGCGCCTACGTCAATACTTTCCTTCCGCCAGCGGGAGTGGTGGCTCGCGGAGACTCGCTGGGAACGCGGATGGCGACCGCTCGGCGTGCCGACGACCTCATCATGCCCAACGTTTCGATCGGGGTACCGACGTTCAATGCGTCCTTTGGTCCCGAGTTCAGCGGCATCCGGACCGGACGCTCCACCGAGGTCAGAGATTTGCTTCGGCCTCTCGGCAACGAACTTCCGGCCGATGTGCTTGCCCTGTTGCAGCAAGCCCAGGACGAGGGTGGGAGCTGCGTAAGCGCGCGCTATCAGCAGGGGCCGCCGGCCGATGAGCTCGCGGTCTCACGCGCCCGAGTTCGTGAACTGATGGAACGAGGCCTGGACTCTCGCTTCGACTTTGCCCAGGAGACGGGAGTCGCGGCCCGCTATGGCATCAGCAATCCGAACAACGCGTTCGACCCCGCGGTGATCGCGGCGACGGTGTATCAGCTGATCGCCACCGATCTTTCCCGGTCGGTGACCGCGCAGCTTCAGCGGAGCCTGGATACGCACAACTCGAACTGGGCCGCGACGCAGCCGCAGCTTCAGGAAGCCGGGTTCAACGCGCTCGCGGTGTTGCTTGATGACCTTCGGATGGACGACCCGAACCTCGACCGAACCACCGTGGCGGTCTATTCCGAGTTTGCGAGGACCCCCCGAATCAACGGAACGAACGGGCGTGACCACTGGTTTGCGAGCTCGATCTTGGTGTTCGGCGGAAACCTTCGGCGCGGGGTGTTTGGGGCAACGGTTCCCGAGACGTTGGGCCTTCAGGCGACCAACTTAGAGACGGGGCTCCCCGATCCGGGGGGCGAGGTGATTCTTCCAGAAACGGTGGGTGCGACCTTGGCTGCGGCGGCCGGTCTCGATCCGTCACCGTTTCGAGTACCGCCACTAACTGCCTGGATCGCGGGGGGTGCATGATGAAGCCGATTCTCACCACCGTTGTCGCTCTCATTCCTGCGATTTCGCTCGCAGCTGTGCTGACTGCCTTTTCGGCGGTTTGTCCGGTGAGTTTTCCAGCGACCGTTTCGGCTCAGTCGTCTGCCGAATGTGCGCCGACCATCGAAGTCGACAAGTTCCGGTTTCTTCGTCAGGTCACCCTCGACATGCTCGGCCGAATTCCGACCTACGAGGAGTACGACGCGCTTCGAAACGCCGAAGACCCTGCGGCATTCATCGACGGCCGGATCGACGCGATGTTCAGCGACGAGGAGTACTTTCGCGAGATTCGGAGCTATCACCAAGGCCTCCTTTGGGGAAGCCTCGACCAAGTCAACAGCTTGCAGGCGGGTGGCCAGCGGCTTAGCTTCAACCGAGCCGCCGGGGATATGTGGTTCGTAGGCAACAACCGACGTCGCTACCGGGGCCTTACGACCGTGACGTGCCTCGACCAGCCCCAGAACAACTACGATGCGGCCGGGCGACCCGTGCCGATTGCCACGTTCAGTGATCCGGCCTGCAGCAATGTGGGGGCGGGGCCAGGGACCTGTGTTCAAGAAGGCTACGAACTCGTTCGTCCGTATTGGAACCCAACGATCGAAATCAAGGTGTGCGCGTTCGATGCGATGGATGTACAGACCGGCATCAACGGCTCACCCTGCGACAGCTACAATCCCGATCGGGGTTGCGGGTGCGGGCCGAACCTTCAGCACTGCATGCGAAACAACGAGTCCGGTCCCCTTCGTGCGGCGCTCGAAGAAGAACCGGTTCGCATCTTTGAGCATGTCGTTCGAACCGACGCCGACTATCTGGAAGCGTTTACGACCCGGACGAGTTTTGTCAGCGGTCCGAGCGCTCACTACTACAACTATCAGAGCGGGGCGCGCACCGAGACGTTGGGCGGGGCGGTGGCGTACACCACGCAGATGGGAGCGATTCCTGACCTTCCCTACACCGACGCTGAGACCTGGCGGCCGGTGATCCGTGGTCCGCAGCATGCCGGTTTTACCACCACGTTCGGCTACCTCATGAGGTTTGCAAGCGACCGCGCGCGTGCCAATCGCTTCTACACTACATTCTATTGCGACCCGTTCGTGCCCAAAGCGGACGGTCTTCCAGCCGAAGAGGAAAACCCCAACCCCAACTTGCGGGAGCGGAGCGGCTGCGCGGACTGTCACCAAGAGCTCGAGGTCGCCGCGTCGCATTGGGGACGTTGGCGCACGAACAGCACCTACGGGTATTTCGGTGACTTCATGAGCTTTGGGGAGCCGCGCGCCGATTGCCTCTGCGGACCGGGAACCGGTCGCGCCAACTGTTCGGCGTACTGCAATACCTACCACGTGACCGCGGCGAACTCGCATCCTTCGACCTACGAATCGTACGGGGGGCTTCCGCTCTCGCGAATCTATCTCAGCGAGCTGGAGGCTGCGGCGATCGATTCCGGGCCAACCGCGCTCGTCGACGAGCCTCACGAGCAGGAGCTGGTCGCGTCGTGCACCGTTCGTACGCTGGCCGAGCATCTTCTCAATCGGCCGCTGATGCCCAATGAGTTTCAGTGGCTCGAAGACCAAACCGCGATCTTCGTGGCCGACGGGCGTCGCTTCTCGAACCTTTATCGGACGTTGCTTCAGGATCCGAAGTACCGGCAGATCCGCTAACGATTGTGCATCCGGCGAACGAGGCCCTTGATCGAGATCCCGAGCTTTCGCCGAATGGCTTCGACGTGGGTATCGTAGGTGCGGGGTGAGATTTCGAGGCGCTGAGAAACGCCCCGCCGATTGACCCCTAGGAGACGGTAGCGAAGGACCTCGCGCTGCCGTTCGGTGAGACGGTTTTCCGGATCGACATCGGCGATGATCCGTTCGCAAGCGAGCCGGTACTCCTGGTCCTGCTGCCGCTTGCCGTGAATCTCCGCACCCTCGAGAAAGGTCGAGAGGCTGCGAATGTCCGGAATCCCGGGAAGTCGGGTGAGCAGTCGACCGCGCTTTTGGTAGGGCGCTCGCCCTTCCTGGGTGAGGATCAGCGCCGGCAGGCAGCCCCAGCGCATGCGCGCCACGGCCAGGACATTTTCGCGTGCGTTGCCGGGCGCGCGGTTGAGTGCATCGGCGAGAACGTACGCGTCGTGCGGCTCACGCGCGCACGCCTTCAGGGCTGCCTCGTAGGTCGAAACGTGCTCGACCTTCCAATAGGGCTTGGACTTGTAGATGAGCTGCGGAATCCGCGATGTCTGATCGAGCACCAGCACCAGAAACCCGCGGCGTCGCCGTCGCGATACGCCTTTCGACCAAAGTAGGGCCATCGAATCCCCCCTGTTCCGAAGGCTGCCCACAAAGACCTACATTGACTCCGAAGACACCTTAATTTGGGGACATTAAAACCCTGAGATGCTTTGAAAACAAGGGCTGTTCTCTGGAGTATCTCAAAAAACCGCGGGTAAATTCCTACGATGCCCAGGCGCGCGATTCCCTGCCAACGTCCAAGCTAAGGGACGGGACATCGGGAGCGTCGACGGGCAGGAAACAGTTCTTTTACGGGCGCCATGGAGGGGGTGCCGAAGGGCAGTGGCGAACTCACCGGAGCCTTTAGGCCGGTGAGTTCGCTGTCGTTCACATTGGTATGAGCGAGAGCAGAGAACCAAAGGGCCGCGCTAGGCGGCCTAGCGGAGCGCCGGAAAGATATCGGGTCTTGCTCGTAGAAGACGACCCCCTTCAGGCGTCGTCCGTCGTGCGCGCGCTACGCCGGCGGGCCGATGTGGAAGCCGTGCATTCGCTCGCTGCCGCCCAGGATGCGTGGGAGAAGCGGACGTATGATGGGGTGATCCTCGACATCGAACTGGGCGCGGACAATGGCCTGGACTTTGCGGAGGCGCTACGTCGGCGCGGCTCGGTCACGCCGATCGTGGTCTATTCGGGCACGCCCGAGGGGACGCACGCCGATCGGATCGAGGCGATCGGAGCGCAGTTCGTGGCGAAGGGCGACGGATCGGAGACCCACGCGATCATCGACTTCTTGGTGCGCGGAGACCGTCCTGTACCGACCCGGCTTGACCGCTACCTGCGAACGCTCAAGCGGTACCGGCTAAGCAATCGGCAGCAGGAGATCTTGCGCCTCGCGTGCGAGGGCCTGGAGGCGACGGCGATCGGCGCTCGCCTGGGGATCTACGTGACGACCTTTCAGGCCCATCTGACCGAACTGACGAAGCGCACGGGACGCACCCTCGACCAGCACGTGTACGAGTTTCAAAACGAGTTCGAACGGGACGAGGAAGACTCCTGACAGCAGCTGTCGGCGGTACCGATCTCGACGAAATCTGAACCGGTGAGCTGTCCCGAAGCAGTGACGCGGTTTGGGCCTTGCGGCTGTTTTGCCGAACCTTATGAATCCAAAACCGACCGTCTAGCTGTCGGTTACCAAATTTTGCTACGGTTGTTGTTGTGCGTGCCGTTCTGATCGTCTCTGCTGTCGCGAGCCTGCTGGCTGCTGTTTTCGGAATCACACTCTCCCTTGCGGGAACTGCCCAAGCGGATCCGCCGTCGCAGCCGCCGAACCAAGAGGTGCGCTATCGGATGTTCCGGAACGGCTCGTCGATCGGCACCCACGAGACCGTATTTCGGTCACGAGGATCACGCTTTGCGGTTCAGCATGAGATCCGGGTTCAGGTGAGCCTCGGGCCGATCGAGGCTTACCGATACGAACACACATCGACCGAGTACTGGAGCAACCAGCGGCTGACCCAGATCTCGTCGCAGACCAACAAGAACGGCACGGCACTTCGGCTCATGGCACGCGCAACCGGCGATGCGATCACGATTCAAGGCGAAAACTCCGGTCGCGCGTCTCTCGACGCGGTGCCTCACACGCCTCACTTCAATTGCCTGCACAGCCGGCCAACCCGGATGATCGATGCGGAGAACGGCGCGGTGCGACGAGTGCGGCTGAGCGGTCCGGTCGACGAGACCTTAGAGATCGGTGACCGATCCATCGCCACTCAGCGCTGGCGAGTTACCGGCGATTTCGACGCCACGCTCTGGTATCGCGACGACGGCGTCATGGTGAAGAAGCTCCTCATCGCGCCGGACGACTCCACGATCATCACGGTCCTGCGTTAGGCTCTTTCTCAAAAACCCCGGAAGTCGATCTGTGGAACGGAGTGCGGGAGATTTCGCGTCCGCGAGGCGAGGAAGTACCGAGTACTTTCGAGTCCGAGGGATGGCGGAAAGTCGTGTGCTCCGGCCGCGGAGCGGCCCCGGCGTCGAAGACGCGACGCGCGAGCCCCGCCGATTGGTGACCGATGCGGGCTAGTTGGGGCGACGACCCGCTCACGGAACCGGCGGCGGTGAACCCGCAACCCTCGGGTGAGCCCGAAAGAACGGTCCTCGTGACGAGCGCGTTAGTGGAGCGTATTGGGAGGCACTCCGGTTCCGCCTTGCTGTCCGCGTAGCAACAGCGTCGCCCGAGGGTGGTCCGCGGGCTCGACGGTGAGGTCAAACTCATACATCGCGGGGACGTCTCCACTGCCAAACTGGACGTGAATGGCGCCGGTCCCGCTGATGCCTTCTTCCGGCTCGGTCATCCCCATGAGTCGTTCGATGATCGCGTTGTGCATTCGAGGCGAAAGCTCGGTGACTTTGGGACCACTGACTCGACTGACCTCGCTGAGGATCGCGGGGGTGACCACCCGCTCTGCTCCCGCGTCCCGATACACGATGTCGCCGACATTGTTCCGCAGACGAAACTCGACCAGGGTTGGACGGTGGGCCACCGCATCGAGAAAGACGCAGTTGGTGAGCTGCGTCACAAACGCCTGGAGGTCGATCTCGCGGTGCTTTTTTTCCGCAGCTTCGATTCGTTTCTGCGCTTCGCGGCCGACTCCGAGCAGCATGCCGATGATCAATGCGCCAACCCCGGCGATCATCGCGAGGCCGATCATGTTCGGTCGAAGGCCGGGGATGACCACCGGGACCACGAACGCGAGGAGGCCGGCCGCGGCAAACGTGAGTAGTGCCTTTAGATGCTGCCGCCGAAGAAGGAACATTGTGCTCGCGATCGCCACGAACAGCACCACTGCGGTATTGAGCAGCACCAAGAGGGCAGGACCCATAACGGCAGTGTAGCGAAATCATCGAGCGGCGCGAACGACGGTTGGCGATCGCAGGACACGAAGACGACTTTTGTGAGGACTTCCGTTCCGGACCCGAGGCCTTGGGCACGCGGGCGCTAGTGAACGACCCGGTCGGGTTCGGTTGTCTCCGACGGGACGATCAGCACCGGTCGATGCGCGTCGTTGCTCTCGAGGAACTCGACTCGAAACGCGTGCTCGTGCCGTGCGCCATTAAGGTCGAACTGGATTGCCACGCGACCGGCTTTGGCGGTGCGGGGATCGATCTTGGCGAGGTGCGCCAGGCGGGCGACGATGGCATCGTGCATGGTCCCCGAGATGTGGGTGAGGTCGATGGGGTCTTCGAAGGTTCGAAGCCATTCCAGGATCCGCGTGGTTTCGACCGAGTCGATCCCATCGACGCGATGTACCACCTGGCTTGAGCGTCCATCCCACTCGAGTCGAACCTCGCGGGGACCACTGTCGATGGCTTCGAGGAGGATGGCGTTGGTGAGCCGAACCACGAGAAGGTCGCGGGCGCGAAGGAGCTCGGTCAGGGTCTGGCCCGGGTCCTCGCGGAGAGCCTGACGACTTCGAACCGCGGTGGAGATCGAACCGACGAACAGTCCAAGGAGTGATGACCCGCTCAGCGCGAGGACTGTGGCCGGAAGATTGGCCCACGGCGCCCCGACGATGCCAATCGCAAGCGGAATCGCGAAGAGGGTGCCCACCCCTACGACGGTTCCGATGTAGGGGGCGCGGACGAATAGGTATCGGCTCACCGCGTAATGGGCACCTGCGGAGAGCACGAGGTTGATGAGCGCCGCCCAAAGTTCGGGCACATTCATGAGACCCCCGAGTCGCTCCGTCGTTGGGCCCTATCCGGGAAAAGAGCCCACCAAGAGAGAGGTTCCAAAAAAGAGTCACTCAAAAACTGGGCCGAAAAGTCCAGGGGGGAGATCGATGTGGAGGACGGCTGGAAGAAATACGTGAAGAAGGAGGCGATGCGTCTTTTGAGGCCGCCTCCCGCCAAATAGTGGCAGGAGCGCGGTCATGATCTGAACATGTGATTAGTCGTTGAGCTTGCCGTGGGGGATGGGGAGACCCATCCTCAACGCACCGTGGATTGGTTTGGAGTGGCGACTCAGCGCTGGTTTCGAGAGACCTTCGAGGCGCCCACCCCGGTCCAACACAAAGGCTGGGCCGCGATCGCAC
Source organism: Myxococcota bacterium (assembly GCA_039187775.1). GTDB lineage: Bacteria > Myxococcota_A > Polyangia > Polyangiales > JBCCZL01 > JBCCZL01. The sequence continues at coordinate 3,128 of JBCCZL010000171.1, read as the reverse complement.
GCGGCGAGCACTCACTCCTCATCGCGCCCACCGGGAGTGGCAAGACCCTCGCGGCGTTTCTTTACGCCATCGATCGATTGATCCGCACGCCCCGGGACACCCCGGGGGTTCGCGTGCTCTACGTATCGCCGCTCAAGGCGCTGGTCTATGACGTGGAGCGCAATCTTCGGTCGCCGCTGATTGGCATCGATCGGGCGGCACGCGGTACGGGCGAACGCCACACGCCTCGGGTCGACATTCGCACGGGTGATACTTCGGCCCAGGACCGACGACGGCAGGCGAAGCATCCCGCCGAGATTCTGGTCACCACACCGGAGTCGCTGTATCTGATCCTCGGTTCGCAGGCGCGGGAGACGCTTCGAACCGTGGAGTGCGTCATCGTCGACGAGGTGCACGCGCTTGCCCCGATCAAGCGCGGGGTGCATCTCGGGCTTTCGCTGGAGCGCTTATCCACCCTTGCCGACCAGGACCCGCAACGGATTGGCCTCTCGGCGACGGCGAGACCGCTCGATGAGGTGGCACGATTTCTCGGTGGAGACCGCACGGTCTCGATCATCGATACGAGTGTTGCCCCGCGGCTCGACTGCCAGATCGTGGTCCCCGTGCGCGATATGACCCGGCCGGAGGTGCCCGAGCCGGAAGACGGGGCCCGGGAAGATGACGCGGGGCGGGACCGCGAGCCGGAGCTGCGCGACGCCGATGACGGCGACGTGGATTCGGAGATCGCGCGAGACATCGAGGACGAAATGGACGGCTCGCCGGCCGACCTCGACGCCGACTTCGAACGCCCCGTGCCTCCGGCGGGGACGCTGATGCACGCCACGCACGACGAGGCGGTGCAGCAACACAGCATCTGGCCGGCGGTGCATCCGCGCCTCCTCGAGCTGATTCGTGCTCATCGCACGACGATCGTGTTCGTCAACAGCCGCGGGCTCTGTGAGCGCTTGTCCCAGCGCCTGAACGACCTCGCCGAAGAGCCGCTGGTGAGAGCTCACCACGGAAGCTTGGCCCACGAGCAGCGCCGGGAGATCGAGGAAGCGCTCAAGACGGGTGGGCTTCGATGCATCGTAGCCACGAGCTCGCTCGAGCTCGGGATCGACATGGGTACCGTCGATCTCGTGGTGATGGTCGAGTCGCCGGGCGCGGTCTCTCGGGGGCTCCAACGGATCGGGCGGGCCGGACACGGCGTTGGAGAGATCAGCATCGGGCGAATTTTTCCGAAGCATCGGGGAGATCTGCTGGAGGCGACGGTGGTTGCCCGGCGGATGAACTCGGGGGAAATCGAAGCGCTTTCCGTGCCCCGGAACACTCTGGACGTTCTTGCCCAGCAGATTGTGGCGATGGTTGCGGTTCAGGAGTGGTCGGTCCCGGACCTACGAGCGCTGATTCGAAGGACCGCATCGTTTCGGGATCTCCCGGACGACGGGCTGAGTGGGGTGCTCGACATGCTCGCCGGTCGTTACCCCTCGCACGACTTTGCGGATCTTCGCCCGCGCATCGTGTGGGATCGGGACACCGATCGGCTCTCCGCGCGGCGCGGAAGCAAGATGCTTGCGGCGGTCAACGGAGGCACGATTCCCGACCGGGGCCTGTATGGGGTGTACCTCGGGCACGATGGCCCCCGCATCGGCGAACTCGACGAAGAGATGGTCCACGAGACCACGTCCGGGCAGACGTTCATGCTCGGTGCGAGCACCTGGCGGGTCGAGGAGATCACTCGTGACCGGGTGATCGTGGCCCCGGCACCAGGAGAACCAGGGAAGCTCCCCTTCTGGCACGGCGAGGGGCCAGGCCGGCCGGTTGAACTCGGCCGAGCGATCGGTGCCTTCGTACGAGACATCGGATCCAAGACGCATCCCAAAGCAGTGGAGGAGCTTATCGGTGGCTACCGCCTCGACCAGTGGGCGGCGGAGAACCTCGTCGACTACCTGCTCGAGCAGCGCGAGGAAACGGGAACGCTCCCCACCGATCGGGCGATCACTATCGAGCGTTTTCGAGACGAGCTCGGCGATTGGCGGGTGTGCATCCTGACGCCGTTCGGCGCGCGGGTCCACGCTCCATGGGCGCTGACCGTCCAGGCGCGGCTCAGCGCGCGGGCCGGATTCGATGTCCAGGCGATGTGGAGCGACGACGGGATCGTGCTCACGGTGGCCGATGGAGACGAGCCTCCAGATCTCGAACTCCTGATTCCCGATCCGGTAGAGATCGACGATCAGCTCGTCGAACAACTCGGACGATCCGCGGTCTTCGCCGCCCAGTTTCGAGAGAACGCGTCTCGTGCATTGCTCCTCCCGCGTCGACGACCGGGGTCGCGGACGCCGCTGTTTGCGCAGCGGCTACGGGCCCAGAAGCTCCTTGCGGTGGCACAAGGGTTCCCTGCGTTTCCGATCGTGATCGAAACCTACCGGGCGTGCCTCAAGGACGTCTTCGATGTTCCCTCGCTCAAAGACATCCTTCAGGGCATCCAGCAGCGAGCGATTCGGGTCGACGAAGTCGAAACCAAAACGGCATCGCCGTTTGCGCGGTCCCTCGTGTTTGCGTACGTGGCCGCCTATCTGTACGAGGGCGACTCGCCTCTGGCCGAGCGTCGGGCGCAGGCGTTGTCCCTCGACCGGAAACTTCTTCGGGAGCTGCTCGGTCAAGAAGAGCTTCGCGAACTGCTTGACGCCGCGGTGATCGATGACTTGGAGGCCGAGCTTCAAGGCCTGACCGATGAACGGAGGGTCGACCACCCGGATGGCCTTCATGATCTTTTGCGTCGGCTGGGTGATCTGACCGAAGACGAGATCGCGCTTCGCAGCCAGGAAGCCTCCGAGGCGTGGCTCGATGAGCTCCGACGAAGCCGGCGGGCAGTTCCGATGAAGATCGCGGGCCGACCCAGCTGGGTTGCGATCGAAGATGTCGCCTATTACCGCGACGCGCTCGGTGCCGTGCCTCCGCCGGGGCTTCCTGAAGTATTCCTCGAAGAAAAGGAGCGACCCCTCGACGCTCTACTGCTGCGCTATGCGCGGACTCATGGACCATTCGAGGCGGCGGCGGTCGGTGCTCGCTTTGGCTTTTCGACGACACAGGCGCGGGCGCTCCTCGAGGCGCTATTTCGTGATGGCCGGATCCTCGCCGGTGATTTT
>JBCCZL010000170.1:0-16691 GCA_039187775.1 Myxococcota bacterium | reverse complement strand
TCGACGCCTCGCCCGCGCGGTGGGGCGGCTCGATATCCTCCATGGCGGTCGCCGGATGACCACCTGCACCGCGACTCTGATCTCCCCCCAGCACATTCTCACGAACCATCACTGCGTTCCGGGAGACGACCCTCGGCTCCGCGTCGAAGCGGTCCAACTTCGACTTGGCTACTTGGCGGCGGGGCGTGTTCTGGGACGTGCGTACGACGTGCACCCGGTGCCGCTCGAGGCGGACCCTCAGCTCGACTACGCTGTCCTTCGGGTCTCCGGAAACCCCGGTGCCGAGTGGGGGTATGTGCCACTGGATGTCCGCCGCGCCGAGCCGGGCGAATCCCTGTTTCTTATCCACCACCCGGCGGGTCGGCCGCAGGTCATCACCCGGACGGATTGTGAGGTCGTGAGCTCTTCGCAGGCGGTGTCCTCGTCGCGACTCTGGCATCGTTGCGACACGATGAGAGGAAGCTCCGGTTCGCTTGTTTTTGCTGGCGCACCGGGGGAGTCGCTCGCGGTGGTGGGCCTTCACTACGCGGGGTTCATTTCAGAGTCCCCGACCGCTCACAACTTCGCCAAGCCGATGGATGCGGTGGTTGCGCGGTCGAACCTTCTTCGTCGGTTGTCCATGGAGGTACCGGTGCACGTTCCGCAACCCACCGCGCCGCCACACGTTGCCGACCGAGATGTGAGCCTCATCGTCGGACGACAAGAGCGGTTTACCGTGACTCAAGACTCCCCGGTGACGCTGATCCGCGACGCGTGGGACGCGAGCCAGCAAGTCACGGACCTTTCCTACGTCGGCGGTGCATGGGCCGTCACCATGAGCGACGAATCAGGGCCGGCACGGCGGCAGGCGTACGAGAGCCGAGGCGATTTCGAGGCGGCGAGGACAGCGATCCGAAGTCGCTGGAACGAGGGCCTCGCGATCACCGATCTGGCCGTATCGAACGGGCAGTGGCGGGTGGCCATGACCGGGGGCTTGGACTGGACCGGTCAAGCGTTCATCCGCAGTGAGACGGTGCCGCGCGACTGGATCCAAGAGCGATGGGCCGACCGTCACATCACGGATATCAACTACGGCCCGAGGGGCTGGTCGGTCGTGATGAGCCGTGGGACCGGCTGGCGGGCGCAGGGCTGGGCCTTCCGCAACTCTTCGGAGGGTCTGCGCCACTACATCCGCGAACACTGGGATGAGGGCCAGGACATCACGAGTCTTGCGTGCGGTCGGGGCGGGTACATGGTGGTCATGACGGAAGGGGCGTCACAGACCGGGCAGCGCTATGCGTTTCGGACCGAGCTCTCCGGACTCACCGAATACCTGCAGCAAAGCTGGGCCGAGGGCCGTCGCCTCGTCGACGTGTGCCACGACGGCGCGCAGTACCTAGTCGTCGTCTCGGACCGTGTTTGATTGTTCCCGAGACGCAGGGACCGAACCACAAGGCGACGCTCTGCGCGTTGAGCGAAGCCTGCGCGTTGAGCGAAGCCTGCGCGTTGAGCGAAGCCTGCGCGTTGAGCGAAGCCTACGCGTGAGGCCAGCGGACTAGGGTTCGCGCGCATCGGGCAAGGATGGAGTTGCCGGTGGGTTTGGCGGTGCAGCTTTTTGCGCGATCCCAGACGTTGGGCGCGGCGAGGGGTGGGCCGTGGCCAGGCAACAAGTGACGCACCGGGAGGGCGCGAAGGCGCTCTTCGGTTTGTTTGCACAGGTCGAGGTCGACGTACTCGGGGTTGAACCAGGGGGCGCCGTCTTGGGTGACGACCGCATCGCCGGAGATGAGCGTTTCGGTCGCTCGGTGATAATATGATGTCGAGCAGTCGCTATGGCCTGGGGTTTCGATGACTTCCCAGTCCGACGCCATCGGGAGCGGCTTGCCGTCGCTGACGAATCCGCTCGGTTGAAACGGAAGCTGAAACGTTTTGGACTGCCCGAAGCCGATGTCCGACGCGGCCGCGAACTCGCGAATCGCGGTGAATGAAAACGGCTGTTCCCCTAACACCGGCAGGAGCCGGAGGGAGCTGTCGACAAGGGGAAACATCCGCGGGACTTCGCCCTGAAGGTAGGCGTCGAACCGCTTCGGCATATACACGGGGATGTCTTCGGCTCCTCGAAGGGGCTCGATTCCCGCGAGGTGGTCGGGATGCCCGTGCGTGCAAAGGAGCGCGGTCAGGGGTCTTCCTTCTTGGTCGATCCATCGACGGGCCTTACGGGCCACGCTCGGCAACCCTGGGTCGAACGCGACGATCCCATCGTCGGACTCGAGGAGGTAGCAGTTGAAGATCCACTCGGAGGTGAGCGTGATCGGAAGGTCGAAGAGCGAACGGGACAACGGGCGGCGGTTTCCTGATCAGCTCGGCTCTTGGCCCGAGGGTGCCTTGCCTTCGCTCGGCTGAGGACCGAGCCGATCGCGAAGCTTCCAGAACCCGGTGCCGACTTTCCATCCCATGAGGAGGGTGAAGAGGACGAGGACCACGTCATACGAACCCGGAACCAAAAAGAGCTCCACTGGAATCCACGCATACACGAAGAACCGTGGTCGCACGATCCAGGAGTACGGGATCTGAAGGGCGTTTCGCACCATCGCGAAAGCCACGAGCACGGTGTAGACAAATACGTAGAGTCCAGCCGCGACCGCCCCCGCATGATCTGCGGCGACCAGCGTCAAGGTCGTGGTGGCGACCACGACCTGATCGGCGAGGGTGTCGGTGAGCGAGCCCCGACGCGACGCAGTGCCTTGATGCCGAGCCAGCGGACCATCCACTCCGTCGATGAGCACGTGCCCAAGGAGCGCGAGGAGCGCTCCGATAGGAGACCCCAAGGCCGTGAACAGAACGAAGCCCAAGCCGGAGAGAAGCGACAACCCGGTGAGTGCATCGGCTCCTACCCGGAGCTCGGTCAATAGCCGAAGGAGTGGGCCGAGGAGCTTCGCTCGTAGCGCTTGCCCGCGTGCCATGGCGCCCCGTTCCCTGGAGGAATAGCAGTCCGCCGTCGGCTCTTCGGGCATTGGTCCACGCTAACCTCGCTCGGTGAGGTCGTCAACGCGTGAAAGATTCGGGATTCCAGCCGTCACCTGCCGTGGAGCAACGCGGCATCAGGCTGGCCGCCGATCCTTAGCTGAGCATTCCTTGCCGCTCGATGAACGAGACGATCTTGTCAAGCCCGATGCCGTGCTTGAGGTCCGTGAAGAGAAAGGGCCGGGTATCGCGCATTCGTTTGGCGTCACGGTCCATCACGTCCAAAGAGGCTCCAACATGATCCGCGAGATCGATCTTGTTGATCACGAGAAGGTCGCTCCGAGTGATGCCCGGTCCCCCTTTCCGAGGGATTTTGTCGCCCGCGCAGACATCGATCACATAAAGGGTCAGATCGCTGAGTTCTGGAGAAAACGTCGCGGCGAGGTTGTCTCCGCCGCTCTCGATGAAGACGACATCGAGCCCTTCAAAGCGCGTGGCAAGGTCTTCGACCGCTGCGAGATTCATGGAGGCATCTTCGCGAATCGCGGTGTGCGGGCACCCTCCAGTCTCAACGCCAACGATGCGTTCAGGCTCGAGCGCATCCGCTCGGACGAGGAAATCTGCGTCTTCCCGGGTATAGATGTCGTTGGTCACGACGGCGAGCTCCCACCGGTCGCGCATCTGTTTGCAGAGTCGCTCTACGAGCGCCGTTTTTCCTGATCCGACGGGACCGCCAATGCCTACACGGAGTGTTTGTTTCATCATCAAATCTCTCACGACCGAAAGAGCCGAGTGTGTTGGGTTTCGTGAAGAGCACTGGCGAGAGCCAGGCCGGGCACCAGTGCGCCGATCTCGTCGTCGTCAGTTTCGGAGGCTTGCCTGGCAAGTTCTGGCAGGCCTTCGCCAAGCTTGAGGAGCAGACGTTGCCCTTCGGTTTGGCCAAGGGGCATGAGTTTGACCGCGGCCGCTACGGTGGACTCAAGCCAGGTCCAAAGGAACGCCTCGACGCAGGCGTCATGGTCGATCCGCAGGCGGTATGCGGCGAGGGCGAACGCAGCGACGAACGCTTCCTTTGCAAGTTCTGCTTCGTGCGAACTCGCCAGCGAGAGGTCGCGAAGCAGTCGAGTGAGTGCCCGGGCCATCGTCGACGACTCGCCCGCGAGCTCGTTGGTCTCACGAGTCGCCTTTGCCAACTCGATCCAGTGGGCGACGTCTCCGCCGTCGTCCCAGGCCTTGTAAAGGCGACTCACCAGTGGGCCGTCAAGCCGCGCGACGCTATGAGTAAGCAGGCCGCTGATCCAGTCTTCGACTGTGGCCACATCGCCGATCCAACCCCGCTCTACAGCGGTTTCGAGGCCCCGGGAATACGCGAAGCTACCGACCGGGAGGGCGGGGCTGACGAGCTGGAAGAGGCGGGGGAAGTTGGCCCGCATGTCACGAGTGACGGTGGTGATGATTGGACGCGTACGCGCCCGGCTCGGGCTCAAAGGGAGCTTCTTCGACTCTGACCTCTAGCCCGAGGCCCCGCACCATGTCGTCAAGGACGTGGTCGTGCCTATTTTAAAGCGACTCTTCTTTGATCTGCAGGGCGACGTGACGGTTGCCGAGGTGATAGGCCGCGCGTGCGATGGACAACGGTGTCGTCGCCACCACCACCGAAACCGTCTCCGGCGCGGCGCGCACCCTTACGATAGTGCCGTCACTTGCGGCCAGCCGATCCCCGTGTCGCAGCACGGTCCCGCGAGGCAAGAAGAGCCCAACCTCTCGTCCATCGTCGAGAGTCGCACGCACGCGACTCTTCTGCCGCTCATCAAATACAAGCGTCAAGACCGCAGAGGCCTCGCCATCGTGAATGATCGCGTGTACCGAGAGCATCCACGCCTCCTAGAAGAGAAAGTATCGCTGCGCCATTGGAAGGACCGACGCGGGTTCGCACGTTAGAAGATCGCCGTCTGCACGGACTTCGTAGGTTTGCGGATCGACTTCCATCCTCGGGACGTAGTCGTTGAGGATGAGGTCAGTCTTCCGGATGTCCCGCGCGTTCACGCAGGGCTTGATTTGTGTCTGTAGTCCGAGCTCCGCACCCACTCCGCGGTCGATGGCGGCCTGGCTCATGAAGGTGATGGAAGTGCGGGAGGGTGCACGACCGAACGCGCCGAACATGGGGCGATAGTGCGTAGGCTGCGGAGTTGGAATCGAGGCGTTGGGGTCCCCCATTGGAGCCGTAGCGATGAAGCCCCCCTTGAGAACCAACGACGGCCGGACACCGAAGAATGCGGGTTTCCAAAGGCAGAGGTCCGCGAGCTTGTCCACCTCCACGGAGCCAACTTCGTGCGCAATGCCGTGGGCGATCGCAGGGTTGATCGTGTATTTCGCAATGTAGCGACGGACGCGAAAGTTATCGTGTTCGGCCGGGTCTTCCGAAAGAGAGCCGCGCTGCACCTTCATCTTGTGCGCCGTTTGCCATGTTCGAACGATGACTTCGCCTACGCGGCCCATTGCCTGCGAGTCGCTCGCGATCATGCTGAACGCACCCAGATCGTGAAGAATGTCTTCCGCCGCGATCGTCTCCCGTCGAATACGCGATTCGGCAAACGCGACATCCTCGGGGATCTTTGGGTCGAGGTGGTGACACACCATGAGCATGTCGAGGTGTTCATCGACCGTGTTCACGGTGTAAGGACGGGTCGGGTTCGTGCTGGACGGGAGAATATTTCGCCGCCCGCATGCGGTAATGATGTCCGGAGCATGTCCGCCTCCCGCGCCTTCGGTGTGATAGGCGTGAATGACCCGGTCGCCGATCGCCTTGAACGTTTCTTCGACGAAACCCGACTCGTTGAGCGTGTCGGTGTGGATCGCCACCTGCACGTCGAAGCGCTCGGCGACCCGGAGGCAGTTGTCGATGGCGGCGGGCGTCGACCCCCAGTCTTCGTGCAGTTTGAGGCCCATCGCTCCCGCCTCGAGCTGCTCCTCCAACGGTTGAGGCAGGCTTGCATTTCCTTTCCCGAGGAGGCCGATGTTCATGGGAAATGCCTCGGCCGCCTCCAGCATGCGGTGAATATGAAACGCGCCGGGGGTGCACGTGGTTGCGTTCGTCCCGGTAGCCGGGCCGGTGCCGCCGCCGAGCATCGTCGTGATCCCACTTTCGAGGGCATGTGCGATCTGTTGCGGGCAGATGAAGTGAATGTGGGCGTCGATGCCCCCGGCCGTGAGGATCTGGCCCTCTCCTGCGATCACCTCCGTGGAGGCACCGAGCACGATGTCGACGCCCGACTGGACGTCCGGGTTGCCGGCCTTCCCGATAGCCGAAATGCGTCCATCCTTGACGCCCACGTCCGCCTTCACCACGCCCCAGTGGTCCACGATGAGGGCATTCGTGATGACGAGGTCCACCGTGTCCGATCGACTGCGCTGGCTCTGGCCCATCCCGTCGCGGATGACCTTTCCTCCCCCGAACTTCACTTCGTCTCCGTAGACGGTTCGGTCCTCTTCGACCTGAATGAAGAGCTCCGTGTCGGCGAGCCGTACGCGGTCGCCCACTGTCGGCCCGTACATCGCGGCGTAGTCTCGGTGAGAGATCCGACTCACGTGCGTGTCTCGTCGAGCGGCCCGGACACCTCTCCGCGAAAGCCGAAGACCACGCGCGCGCCGGCAAAATCAATGAGATGGACCTCACGAGTCTGTCCCGGCTCGAAGCGAATCGCCGTGCCCGCGGGAATATCGAGGCGCATGCCGCGGGTCGCCGTCCGATCGAAGTCAAGCGCAGCGTTGGTTTCCGCGAAGTGGTAGTGTGAGCCTACCTGAATGGGCCGGTCGCCGGTATTCGCGACCTTGATGGAAATGCTGCGCCGTCCTTGGTTCAGTTCGATGCTGCCATCGGCGGTGATGACTTCGCCAGGCACCAGAGTCATCGGATCGGCTCATGAACGGTCACGAGTTTCGTGCCGTCGGGGAAGGTGGCCTCCACCTGGACTTCCTCGATCATCTCCGCGACGCCTTCGATGACCTCCTCGCGCGTGAGCAGTGTGGTTCCGTAGCTCATCAGTTCAGCGACCGTGCGGCCGGCGCGCGCCCCCTCGAGAATCGCGGACGAGATGAACGCCACGGATTCGGGGTAGTTTAGAAGGATTCCAGCGGAGCGGCGCCGCTCCGCGAGCATCCCTGCGCAGAAGATGAGCAGCTTGTCTTTTTCACGTGCCGATAGCTCCACCATTCCTCCAGATCGGGTCGCTTTCGCGCGACCTTCGGCTTAGGTTCTCCAAATCGCTGGATCTGTGAGGGGGCGTTCCCACGCGGCTCGAACGCAGTGACGAGCGCGCTCTAAGATGCGCCGAACCTCGAGTCCATCGCGTCCGAGTGCACGAACCACCAGTAGTTCCCCGATTCGGGTTGCGGCGCCGTGGTTGGCCAGCGCAGTTCTGACGGCGGTCAGATCTCCGTCCGTTGCCACCAATGTGCCCAACGCGGAAGCTCCTCCCAATCCCCACCGTCCCGCGGCGAACGCTCCGCTGCCGTCGACGATCCCGCGCTCAGAGAAGATCAACGTACCGTCGCGGCGGACGTCGAAGCGGAGCGCCAGTCGGCCACGCTCAAACCTGGACTTAGCGGCCGGACGGCCAAAACAGACTACTTCCCACGCAAGAGCGCGGGCATCTTGATGAAGGTGGATCTCGGTGGTGAGTCGGGCCTGCGCACCGTCGAACACGACCGTTTCCTGTGGCACATATTCGAGGAACGCGCGGTCGGCGACGCCGAGAGTCGCATCGGAATACGTGGCGAGACCATTGCTCCGGTACACCTTCGTCGCACCAGGGGTCGTGACCAACGCCCGAGCAGCTGGACGCACGGCCATTTCGAGCTGCAACCTGTCACCACCGACAATCCCCCCAGGAGGGTGCAGCAATACAACGTGGGCGGTGCCGTCCAGCTCAGGATGAAAGGCGCGCTGCAGCGTCAAGGGACCTTGATGGCGCTGATCCAAGACCCGCGTGCGGCCGGCTCGCGGTCCGAGCGTCAGCTCGAGGCGTCCAAGCCAGCCGCTCGCCTGAGAGCGCTCGAGAGTCGCCAGCATGGATCCGACACGTTACCTATCGAGTGTTTCCAAAAGATTTCGAGCGATGAACAAATCAAGCCGGGGACGAGGTAAGGCGTCGGCCCTCACTCTGGTCGCCTCCCTGCTCTGCTCGGTGGGGTCGTCAAAGCCGAGCCAGGGTCATGGGCGCCACTCCCGCACCGCTTCGCCATCCCTTGCAGTCAGCCAGGTCGACCCAAACGCTAAGAGGTGGTCGCGGTTCCGAGCTGATGACAGTCCATGAGGAATGAGACGAGTTCGTACGCAAACCTTGGGTCGAGTCCGCGTCGGGTGAGGCCGATGCCATCCTGGACGGGGTGGCCATACAGCAACCGATTCGTGCTTGGCACAATCATCGATGACGATTCGTAGCAAAAGGGATGGACTCGCCGACCTTCATCCTCCTCCACTTGTCCCCTGAACATCGCACCGCGCGCTATTTCGATGAAGACGTCCTGGCGATGGCTCCGGATGCTGCCGTGTTGCTTGGGCCAGATGGGTACAGCTACGACAGGCTCACCGAGCTCGGCGATCGCCACAAAGAACGCGATCTTGCTCCCCACGTCGAAGACGGGTTGTGCGACGCGGCGGTCCAACTGCTCCGCGAATACACGAACCAAGGGCAACACTACCTCGGCCGAAGCGGCGGACAATTGCGATTTACAAAGTACTTCAACAACGTCGCCGTCGATGCGCTACAGGATGCGATCGAGGAGCTCGGCGGCCGCGTCATCTACGGCGACTCGATCCTGCGCGGATGGTGGCCGGGGGCTGCGGGGGATACGCCGTATCGGTACGCGTTTGCCGAGGCCCTTCACCGGTCGGCGGAGCGGTGCCTCGGAAAGTGGAAGTGGCAGGTCAACCGAGAAGTGTCCGCGAATGAGCTGCCCGAGATCGAGCTGATCGACGACGACAAGATCTATGGTGTGTTCCCGCACTGTAGCCCCCTCTCGATGAAGCGGCTCGGCGTCGACTCCGCACGCGATGCGATGCTGGTGGAGCTTGCCGATCGTGCGGCCGCTCTGCCAAGTCCGAGAATGAGTCGTGACACCGATTTCGCATTGCATGTTGCGCTCAAGCTTGGACTCGCCGCGGATGTCGAAACGTGGCTCAACGCCAAGGACGTCTCGTTTCCTACCGTACTCGAGGCGTTGAGCACCGGTCCGCTTGCCACCGCGAGCCTTGCCGACTCCGAGAGCGACGCGGGAGTTCGGCTTCGTGCGTTTGGAGCGTTTGGCTACCTCATGTCCCCCGCCTGGGCGAAGCAGACGGCCGCCGAGCTGCAAGGCATCGACAATGCCCCGCCCACCTCGCCGGCAGGCCTCTGGCGTGAGCAGTATCTACCCATCCACGCGTCACTCGATTGCCCGGGCAACAGAATTCTGGCGCTCGACGTATTCGATCCCGATAGCGGTGAGGTGAGGCGGCTGAATTTCGACGAGGGCTACGCTTCCCGCCTCGACGCAAAACCGCGCCGGTACCTCGAGGCGCTAGTCCACGTCGATTCCGCAGGCCTGCTACGCGGGGCGGGCGACGCCGAATCCGCAGACGAACAGAGGATTCAAACGATGCTCAGCCAGTTCGTTGCGGCGCTTCCGTGGCGCGAGCTCTAGCCCGATGCGGGCTAGCCGCGAACGAGCTCGACGAGGTCTTCGGTGGTCAGCGGAGTCGGTGCTGACCGTCCGGCGAGCACGTCTTTGGCGAGCTGTCGCTTTTGGCCGTGGAGTCCGTACACCGTCTCTTCGATCGTGCCTTCGGATACGAGTCGCACCACGGTCACCGGCTGCGTCTGGCCGATGCGGTGGGCCCGATCCGAAGCCTGATCTTCGACCGCGGGGTTCCACCACGGGTCGAGGTGAATCACGTAGTCGGCGGCCGTAAGGTTGAGGCCGGTGCCGCCGGCCTTGAGGGAAATCAAAAAGAACGGCGCTTCCTTGGCTTGAAATGCCGCCACCAGTCGCTTTCGCCGCGCCGCCGGCGTGCTGCCGTCGAGATAGAGGTACGGCACCTCGTCGGCATCGAAGGCCTCGCGCACCAGCGCAAGGTGCCGAGTGAACTGCGAGAAGATCAACGAGCGATGATGCGAGACCAGAAGGTCTCGGCTCAGTTCGCGGACATGCGTCAGTTTAGTCGATTCGATGCCCGAGTTGGGATCGACAAGGCGCGGATGGCACGCGAGCTGTCGGAGTTTGGTCAGTTCGGCGAGCACCTGAATCCGTGAACCTGGTTCCCCCGCCCGGACATCCCCGAGCGCCTGGATCGCTTCCCGTCTCGCGCTGTCGTAGAGCGCTCGCTCTTCGCGGGAGAGCTGAATTCGATGCGTAACTTCGGTTCGCTGGGGAAGCTCCGGCGCGACTTCGGCCTTGGTCCGTCGAAGCACGAACGGTTCGATCCGAGATCGAAGCTGGGTGAGCGCATGCGGGTCGCTGTCGCGCTCGATCGGCTTTGCGTAGATCTCACGAAAGTGTCGCCAGCTCCCGAGAAGCCCCGGCTGAACCGCGTGAAAGATCGACCAGAGTTCGCTGATGCGGTTTTCGATCGGGGTGCCGGTCAGCGCGACGCGAAAGTCGGCGGTCAGTCCGTGCACCGCGCCCGCGCGCTTCGATGCGGGATTTTTGATCGCCTGGGCCTCGTCGAGCACCAACGTGGCAAAGCGCTGCTCCGCGAGTCGCTCGCCATCGCGCAGCACAATGTCGTAACTCGTGACCAGCAATGTGTGATTGCCGATCTCTTCAAGGAGCGATTCGCGGCCTTTCCCGCGATACACCTGCGGCGTGAGTGCCGGCGCAAATCGCTCGGTCTCGCTACACCAGTTGTCGACCACCGACGTCGGCGCCACTACCAGCGCTGGGCCCTGCTCGGCGCGACGAAGCAGAAGTGCGAGGGCCTGAAGGGTTTTGCCGAGGCCCATGTCGTCCGCAAGGATCCCGCCAAGGCCCCACGCCGATAATCGCCCCAGCCACTGATAGCCCGTCTGCTGATAGTCGCGGAGCTCGGCCTGAAGCCCGCTCGGCGGAGCGATGGTCAGCGCTTCGCTCTCGGTTCGCCGGGCGAGAAGCTCTTCGATGTGTTTTCGTCCGTCGATCGCGCGCTGGTCCTGCGACAGGGCAAGGAGCTCGCGGGCGTTTGCCAGGCCGACCCCAAGGTTTTTGCCATCCTCGAACACCGCGGGCAGCGCCGCGTCGAGGCGTTGGCGAAGGTCGTCGGTGATGCGCGCGTAGCGGCCCTGGCCCAGCGCGATGAAGCGGCCTCCCGATCGACGGACTTGGAGAAGGTCCTTGAGGCGGACTTCCGCCTTGCGCTTGCCATCTCCGATGCGCGCCGTCCCTTCGACCCCGAGCCAGGTTTCGAGGCGCGTCACCCGAAGCTGGACGTCGCCGACCGCGCCGACCACTTCTCGAGCGGTCTCACCTTCGGGCCATTCGATTCGCGCGTGGCCCTGGGCGCGTTCCAGGAGCTCGAGGAGCTGGTCGTTGCTCGGCACCACATGCTTGGCTGCGGTCCCAAACGGTGCGCCGATGCCGAGCTGCGCGGCGAGGGCTTCCGCGTTGACGGTCTCCTGGTCGAGGTCCCGCGCGTAGGCCGTCGGCACTCCGTCGTCGAGCGCAACCACGCTTCGGGGGGGCATGCCCGGAGTAAGCAGCTCCGAGCGATCGGTGGGACGCACCCCGATCGCGACTTCGGCCCCTTCCGTCGGACGCGGTACCACGCGAAGGACCAGCTGACCGTCCGCGGCCGCCGAGTTTCCCGCGTAGGACTCGGGGAGCTCGATCGCGATCGTGGGGAGCGCCTGAACGATGCTCGCGACAAGCCGATCGAGCGCCGAGCGGGGCACGTGAAGCTCATAGCCGACGAGGACGTCGAGGAGCGCCTTTTCCGCCTCGCTAAGGACCTTGACGCCAAGGAGGGCTTGCTCGGTGTCGTGATGCCAAAGCACCGATGAACCGCGATAGCTTTCTTTGGCTTCTTTGGGAGTGAGGAGCCTGCCACCGAAGCTCACCCGGATTCCATATCCCGAACCAAGCTGGCGAAGCGCGAGGCTGAGCTGTTCGAAGCGAATTCTCGTAGGGACGATTCCATCGTCGACGTACACGAGGGGATGGCTTGCGAGCTGTTCGAGAACCGGCCACAGGTGGGGACCCGGTCGCGCATCATCGAGGTGGAACTCGGCCCGTCCAAACTCTCCCGCGACGATTTCGGCGGCGATGTAGCGGTCCGGAGTGGTCGCCGCGGCACCCGCCTTTTCAAGGATCCATCGGGCGGACCGGCGCTGGCCTTTGGTCCACCGACCTCGACGGCCAAGCTTCTGGAACACCGGCTCCACTTCGAATGTCGCGAGGGCGATGCGCCAGCCGATTCGGCTGCGTTCGGCGGGTACCTCCGGCTCTGGCGGGGGGACCGCGGTGTCGATCTGCCGAACCAACCGGCTCCACATCGGCACCGCGAGGAGCTCCCGAAGCATGTCGTGTTCGTAGTCGTGGGGATCCGCGATCACGTCGAGGAGCTCCTCGAGGATCCATCGAGCGTGGGGGGTCGGGTCCTCGACATCCTCGACGGTGACCGGGAGCTCCCCTTGCTCCCAGTTGCCCAGCGAGAGTTCCACGCTCTGGTCTTGTGCCTGAAGGCGATAGGCGGGCGGATCCTCGAATAGGTTGCCGTGCCACTGGGGGAGGTTCGGCTCGTCGGCGATCTCTTCGCGGGCTCGCAGCAGGGTCGCCCGGAGCTCTCCCATCGCGGGCTCTTCCGGATCGACCTGCCACGCATCCCGCCGCCAGTCGTTCAGACGTCGACGATACGCGGCATAGTGGAGGAACGACTGGACGACATCCTGAAGTCGGTCCCGAAGCTCGCTTGCCCGAAGGCGGAGTCCTTTGCCGGGCAGGAGATCTTCGATCGTCTTGCCATCGAGCTCCGGTTCCAAGACGCGGAGCATCCAGCCGGGGGCGAACGGAAGAATGTCATCGGCAGGTCGCCCAAGCGCGTGCTCGACCTGTTCTCGCGCGAGCCAGCTCCGAAGTTCGCGTTTTGCGCTGGGCGGCGGAGAAACGTCCTCCAGGCTGGGGCGTCCTGGCCGTTCCTTTCGGCGATGGCGGGGCTGTGTTCCGACGGGCACGGGTGACGCTGGCGCGTGGTTCAGAGGTGCCCTCATTGGCCGAGGGCTCTCTTGGCCCACGGTTGTGACGGCTTTCGGCGAAAACTCCAATCGAAAGCCACGTGTCAAAGCGGTTAGCGTAATTCGCTTTTCAGGAAAAGATTTTCAGCGGAAACAGCTGCAAAATAGCGTTTGACTGGGTCTAAACACTGGCTAGCTTCCCGCTATGGCTCCGCCGCCGCTCGACTCGATCGACCGACAAATTCTACGCCACTTGCAGGAGGATGGCCGGATGAGCTTTTCGGCGCTCGCGCAGCGCGTGGGGCTCACCACCACGCCGCTCCGGCAGCGGGTGGACAAGCTTCACGACCGCGGGGTGCTCACTGGGTACCGGGGATTGGTCAACCCCAAAGCGGTGGGGCGCGCCACGATGGCGTTCATTCACGTCACCCTTCGGGACCACTCTCGGCAAAGCCACGACCGGTTTGTCGAGGGTGCGACCGCCATGCCGAGCGTGCTGGAGGTGCACCACATCGCCGGCGAGGAGGACTTTCTCCTTAAGGTGGTCGTATCGGACGTCGCGGCGATGGAGGCGTTGCTTCTCGAGCATCTAACGCCGATCGAAGCGATCAGCCGATTGAAGACCACGTTCGTGCTCTCCACTGCGAAGTATGAGGCCCCGGTTCCCATCGATGATCCCGCGTCTTCCGAATAGGAGGTTCCCGTGAGTCCTGAAGCGTTTGGCGTGCTCTGCTTTTCGTCTCTCTTCACCGTGCTGGATCCGCTCGGGGTGGCGCCGATCTTTGCATCGATGACCGAAGGAACCGATCCAAGACGGCGCCGCCGGGCTGCGCTCCGCGCAGGGCTGAGCGCGACGATTGCGCTCGTGCTCTTTGCCGCCGGAGGAAGCTACCTCTTGAGTCTCTTCGGCGTGACGATCGAGGCGTTTCGGATCGCCGGCGGCGTCCTCCTCGCGTTCCTAGGGCTTTCGATGCTCGGGACGATTCGTCCGCACGGTGCCAAGGCGAAAACCCATGAGGATCCCAGCGTGGTTCCCATCGGGATTCCGCTGATCGGAGGACCGGGGGCCATGACGACGGTAATGGTGCTGGTGGGGCAAGCGGAGGGCTCGACGCAGCTCGTCATGTTTGGGGTCGCGCTCTTCCTGGCGATGGCGTTGACGACCCTCATTCTTCTCTTTACGCCGACGTTGCTACGTCGCCTCGGCCCCGCGGGGGTGGCGCTCGTCACGAAGATCATGGGCCTCGTGGTTCTGGTGATCGGCGTGCAGTTCATGATCGACGGGATCTCTTCCGTCGCGTCGAACTTGGGGTGACGACTTCAGGGCGGGGGCCCGGGCATTCCCATGGTGGCCCGGGCCCCAAGACGCACCGCTCGCGAACCGCTCCGAGCGTTTCTTCAGCGATCGAGCTGACAGTGTTCGGCGAGGGGTCCCGCGCCGACCATCATTCCTCCGGTTCCGCTGCCGAGTTCTCCGCAGGACAAGCTATCGATCAACGTCACGCAGCGGTTGAGGTCGTCGTAGCTTCGTCCACTCGGTTCGTCGCCCGACCGCCCGGCCAGGCAGTTTTCGATTCGGTCACCCCCGAGGCATCCGTCTTCCACTTCGCTCATCCCATTGAAGCATTGGTCGGTCATCGCACTGCACATGCGCGCCGAAACCACATCGCACCATTCCTCCCGGGGTACCGGGTCCGGGCCGGTGCGTAGCGGGGTCGGCCCGCAGGCAAACAACGATGTACATCCGACGACCAGGATGGCGAGCATGAGGTGTCCGCGAGTCCACCGGTTCGAGTTCGTCGAGTTCAAGAGAATTGTCATAAGTTATCGCTCCTTTATCGTGGCCGCCGTCATTGGAGGCGGCGTTCGATTCGGGAGACCGCAAGAAGAAGGCCAATCGCCGAGTCGCAAAACCGGGCGGTCGAGACAGCGCGCGGAACGCGGGTCGGACTCAGAGCGGATGGAGGCTTTGCAGCACGGTGGGAATGAGCTCAGCCACCGTCGGGTGAATGTGCACCGCGCGCGACACGGTGGTGTATGGCCGCTTGGCGTACATCACGTCGAGGAGGCAGTGGATCGCTTCGTCGCCGCTCAGGCCCAAGATCGACGCACCCAGAATCTCTTCAGTATCCGCATCGACCAAGATCTTCATGAAGCCCTTCGTCTCGCCGAACTCTTTGGCCCGGCCGACTCGAGTCATCGGCCGCGTGCCGATGAGAGCGTTGCGGCCGGACTCTCGCACCTGTCGTTCGGTCATGCCGATCCGTCCGAGCGGTGGATCGACGAAAAGCCCGTAGCAGGGGATCCGGTCGCTCACTCGTCGAGGGTCATCGTCGAGGAGGTTCGCTGCGGCGACTTCAAAGTCGTGGTACGAGGTGTGCGTAAAGCCGCCGCGACCGTTCACTTCGCCGAGCGCAAACACACCTTCGACATTGGTCCGGAGCTGGTCGTCTACGACGATGAGGCCTCGTTCGTCGGTTTCGATCCCCGCTGCGTCGAGGCCGAGGTCGTGGGTGTTGGCGACCCGCCCCACCGCGAGAAGGACGTGGCTTCCGTCGATCGGCGTGGAGTCATCCTCGCAGTCGATGTTCATCCGCACACCGTGCGGTCCCTTTTCGAATCCGATGCATGTCGTCTCGAGTCGAACGGTGATGCCCTCGTCTTCAAGGAACTCCTGAATCGCGTCCGACACGTCGTCGTCTTCCCTCGACAAGATTCGGTCCTTCATTTCGACCACCGTGACCTTGGCGCCGAAGCGACGGTAGATCTGGGCGAACTCGATGCCGATATAGCTTCCGCCGACGATGAGTAGATGTTCAGGAAGGAAGTCGATCTCCATCATGCCGGAGTTCGTCAGGTACTCGATGTCGCCAAGGCCGGGAAAGTCCGGAACCCGGGCGCGCGCGCCTACATCGATAAAGATCTGATCGCCGGTGAGCTCGACGCCGTCGACATCGAGCGTGTGGGGACCGGTGAATCGTGCGTGGCCGCGATGGAGGGTCACATTCTCCATCCCGTCGATCCATTTCGTGACCCCCGCATTGGATGCGCCCGCGACTTCGTCCTTGCGCGCTTTGACCTTCTTCATGTCCACGGCGACGGAGCCGGTACTCACCCCGAAGTCCGCCGCGCGCCGGGCGAGATGCGCCACTCGCGCCGAGCCTACGAGAGTCTTCGTAGGAATGCAGCCGACGTTGACGCAGGTTCCGCCAAGCAGGTGGCGCTCGATGATGGCGGTCTTTCGACCGGCCTTGCCAAGGCGCTCTGCGAGAGGGGGCCCGGCCTGACCGGCGCCAATAATGATCGCGTCATATTGCTGCGGCATGGCGTGTCCTCGGAGTCCCGAGCGTGACTCGAAACGACGACGAAGCCAAAGGGTTTCCGAAGGTCCGCTCAGACCACGAGATCGGTCAGCACGCCACGTTGCCGCAAGTCCTACGACGCAGTCGGAGCAGCTCTTTGGTCGGTGAAAGTCGTACGGTCACGGCGGTGCGTCGTCGGAGCATCACGAACCTCTCGTCTGTGTCCGTCAATTTCGCGTCACTTCGACGGGTTCATCTTTCG